>JAFRHH010000049.1 GCA_017433405.1 Clostridia bacterium
CCCCGCCGGGAGAGAACGGCGGCGGGCCGGGCGCCAGCGGAGAGGGAACGCCCCCGCCGCTGCCGGGAGAGAACGGCGGCGAGCCGGGGCCGATGGAGCGGGACCTGCACAGCCGGAATCTGATCAACGAAAGCGCCTGGTTTTCCCTGCTTCAGGGGAAGGACGGGACGCTGGAGCTGCTGGACCGGCGGCTTGTGACCGAATCGGACGAGAGCGCCTTCCTTTCCCTCGGGGAGCAGGCGGCAAAGAGCGGGGCGGACGCGGGGTTTATCGGGGACTATGCCTGGACGAGGAAGGAGCGGCCGGAGGGATCGAAGCTGATGGTCTTCCTGAACGGGGAGACCCGGATGACTGCGGTTCGCAGCCTGGCGGTGATCTCCGGCTTTGCCTGCGTCGGCGGTATCCTGCTGGCCTTCGTGGTGACGGCGCTGGCCTCCCGGCGGGCGGTTCAGCCGACCCTCCGAAATATGGAGCAGCAGAAGCAGTTCATTACCAACGCCAGCCACGAGCTGAAGACCCCCATCACCGTCATCGGAACCAACATGTCCCTTCTGCAGATGGAAATTCCCGACAACCAGTGGGTTCGGAGCACGCAGAAACAGACCGGAATTCTGAAAAAGCTGGTCGACGAGCTGGTGTATCTTTCCCGGATGGAGGAGGAGAATCCGCCGCTGACGATCGAAAAGCTCCCGCTGGCCGATATCGTCGAAGAGACCGCGGAGCCCTTTGTCGCCATGGCGGAATACGCGGGGCGGGAGATGCGCGTCGAGGCGGAGAAGAAGCTGAGTATTCAGGGGGACCGGGCTTCGATTCAACGGCTGATTTCCACCCTGTGCGACAACGCGGTCAAGTACGCCGCGGGGGACGGCGAAATTCTTGTTTCTGCCCGGGGCGAAGGGAAAAATGCCGTGATTATGGTATCCAATCCGGTGACGGAGCCCCTGACGAGGGAGCAGTGCGATCAGCTGTTTAACCGCTTCTATCGGACGGATGAATCCCGGAACAAGGAGAAGAAGGGCGGCTTCGGGATCGGGCTGGCGATTGCCGCCGCGATCGCGGAGAACCACGGCGGCAGCATCCGGGCCGCCATGGAGGAAGGCGGCCGGCTGAGCATCGCCTGTACGCTGCCGAGGGGACAGCATGACAGACGTGAACTGACGTTCACAGAGGAGGAACATGGCTGAGGTACTGGTGATCGGGGGCGGGGCCGCCGGGATGATGGCGGCCTGGGCTGCGGCCCGGGCGGGGGCTCGGGTCACCCTGATCGAGCATAACGAGAAGCTGGGGAAAAAGGTTTACATCACCGGCAAGGGGCGGTGCAACCTGACCAATGACTGCGGGGTGGACGAGTTTCTCGCCCAGGTTCCGCGAAACCCGCGGTTTCTTTACAGCGCGCTGAACCGCTTCGGCCCCAGGGACATGATGGCGCTCCTCGAGAGCGCCGGATGCCCGGTCACCGTTCAGCGGGGACGGCGGGTGTTTCCCGCCTCGGAGAAGGCCAGCGACGTCACGAAGGCGATGACGGCCCTGATGAAGGCGGAAGGGGTTCGGGTCCGGCTGAACACCGGGCTGGGGGCGCTCCGGTTTCAGGAGACGGAGGACACTGACACTGAGGCGGCAGCGGAGCGAAATGCGAAAGCGCGTTTCAGCGGGGAGACAGATTTTGTCCGCGAACGCTCAAGCGAAGCGGTAACAAAACCGTCATCCGGACAGAATGGCAGACGTGAACAAAGGTTCACAGGGGAGCGGATCGTCACCGGGGCCCTGCTGACGGACGGGAGCTTTCTGCGGGCGGACGCGGTCGTACTGGCCATGGGGGGATGGAGCTATCCCGCCACCGGATCTACCGGGGACGGGTACCGGATCGCCCGGGAGGCGGGATACACGGTCACGCCGCCTTCGCCGGTGCTGGTCGGGATCGAGACCCGGGAGGCGTGGCCCAGGGGCCTTCAGGGGCTGAGCCTGAAGAACGTAAGGCTGAGCCTGAAAAACGGAAGGAAGACGGTCTGGACGGAGCTGGGGGAGATGCTGTTCACCCATTTCGGCGTTTCCGGGCCCCTGGTGCTGGAGGCCAGCTGCCATCTTCCGGAGGATCCGAAGAAGGCGGAGCTGGAGATCGATTTCAAGCCGGGGCTGAGCCCGGAGCAGCTGGACGCCCGGCTGCGGCGGGATTTCGCGGCGGACGGGCGAAAGCGGCTTTCCACGGTGCTGGGGGGACTTTTGCCGGGGCGGCTGGCGGAGGTTTTTCCCTCCCTCTGCGGCGTGGCGGGAGAGATTTGCTGCAGCCAGGTTTCCGGCGCCCAGCGGGAAAGCGTCGCCCGGGCCCTGAAAGGGCTGACGATCGGGATCCGGAACCCCCGACCTATCGAGGAGGCTGTCGTGACCCGGGGCGGCGTTTCCGTTCGGCAGGTGGATCCCGGCACGATGGCGGGGAAGCTGCACCGGAACCTTTATTTCGCCGGGGAGATGTTGGATGTGGACGCCCATACGGGGGGATACAACCTGCAGATCGCCTGGTCGACCGGGTTTGTGGCCGGAGAGGCCGCGGCGAGGTTGATGATTTGAATGCGAGGGGAGAAGTGACGCGCAGACAGAGGGGACAGTTCTTCTGTCCTGGCGGACAGCAAGAACCGTCCCCCTGTCTGCAGTCCCCATGTTCCGAGCGGACAGAAAGGCCGACGTGGAATGGCGTTCACAGAGGAGAACTAATATCGTTGGAGAGTGAAGAGATGACCTATATTATTCTTGACCTGGAATGGAACCAGCCGGTTTCCTATCAGAGCAGCGCATATCGGAAGGTGGGGGACCGGCTGATCTTCGAGATGATTCAGATCGGGGCGGTCAAGCTGGCGGAGGATCTTTCCGTCGCGGATCATATTTCGATTCCCATCGCCCCGACCCACTATCTTCGCATTCATCCGCGGATCCGAAGAATGACGGGGCTGGACGAGGAAAGCCTGGCGGGGGCTCCCACTTTCCGGGAGGCGTTGGAGCAGTTCCGGGAGTGGTGCGGGGAGGACTATGTGCTGCTGACCTGGGGATGCGACGACGTCAGCGTTTTGCAGCAGAACATCGACTTTTTCGAATTCGGGGATATTCCCCTGGCGCCCCTTTGCGATATTCAGAAGCTCTTCAGCCAGGAGCACAAGCTCAAGGACCGGTCCGGGCTCAAGGCGGCGATGGAGATGATGCACATCGAGCCGGATGAGAGCATGTCCTTCCACAACGCCCTCAACGACGCCTGGTATACGGCCCAGGTGTTCCGGACGCTGCCGGATCCGGCGGCGGTGCTGAACTATGTTCAGACCCCCAGGCCCCTGATTCACAACCGGCCGCTGAAGGAGAAGACAAAGGGGGAGGTCTTCGCCTCCATCCGGGAGGCCCTCGGGAGCGAGAGCGCCGTCCGACCGACCTGTCCCCGGTGCGGAAGGGTTATGACGCTGGACGGCGAATATATTAAACAGAGTGCTGACCGATATATCGCGGTGGCCAAGTGCAAAAACCACGGACGGATTCTGATCCGGCTCCGCTTCCGGATCGACGACGACGGGAAGCGGATCATGCAGCGGACCACCGCACCGGCGACCGCGGCCAACGTCGCCTATGTCCATACCAAGCAGCTTCAGATGAAGCAGCGGCAGGAAAAATACCTCGCGGAGCACGGGGCGCTTCCGGATCCGGAGGAGGAGCTGGAACACGCCGAATCGGCCAACATGCCTTTCGATTGAACCAAGAAGGAGGGATCCCCATGATCATCACAGCCATGGACAAATCAATGGAGTTTCCGGAGGGACGCACGGTCCGGGAATGCCTGAAGGCGCTGGACGCGTTTCCGCGTGGGACGCTAGCGGCTCAGAGCGGCGGCGTCGTCATGGAGCTGAACGACCCGCTGCGCCAGGACTGCAGCCTCAAGCCCCTGACCCTGGAGCACGGGGAAGGCCGGCGCATCTATGAACGGTCGCTGCGCTTCGTCATGCTGCTGGCCCTGCGGCATCTCTATCCCTATCAGCGGGTCCGGATCGAGTACTCCGTCGGATACGGCGTCTTCGTCCGGCTGCCGGGGAAGGAGCTGCACAGGAAGGATATCGTTCAGCTGGAAAACGAGATGCGCCGGCTGGTGGATCTGGATCTGAAGTTCGAAAAGAAACAGTGGACGAAGGAGGACGCCATCGCCTACTTCGAGGAACAGGGCCAGATGGACAAGGTCGAGCTTTTGCAGTACCGGCCCGTGCCCTATTTCAACATGTATTCCATCGACGGCATGTGGGAATATTTCTACGGCGCCATGACGGTTTCGACGGGATACCTCAAAGTTTTCACCCTCTTCGAGCTGCGGGGCGGTTTCGTTCTGCAGCTGCCGATGGGGGCGGACTTCGATCACGCGGCCCCCTACATCTACCGGCCGAAGCATCTTGAGGTCTTCGCCCAGAGCGCCCACTGGTGCGAGATTCTCGGCGTCACCAACGTTTCGGACGTATCCCGGCTGATCGGGGAAAACCGGCTGCGGGACTTCATCCGGGTCAACGAGGTGCTGCATGAATCGGCGATCAGCGATATCGCCCGGAAGATTCACGAGCAGGACAAGCATATCGTCCTGGTGGCCGGGCCTTCCAGCAGCGGAAAGACCACCTTCGCCGCGCGGCTGGCGATTCACCTTCAGATGTACGGGCATCATTCCCGCCGCATCTCCATGGACGATTTCTTTATCAACCGGGCGGACATGCCCCGGGACGCCTACGGCGAGACCAACTTCGAGACCGTCGACGCGCTGGACACGAAACTGCTGGCCGATTCCCTGAACGGGCTTTTAAACGGCGAGGAAGTCTTCATGCCGAACTTCGACTTCTCCCTCGGGGAGAAGGATTACCTGACCCCGCCGATTACCCTGAAGCCGGGGGAGATTCTCGTGGTCGAAGGGCTGCACGGGCTGAATCCCCGGATCAGCGACCTGCTGCCGGCCGACGAGATCTACCGGGTTTTCGTCAGCGCCCTGACCTGCCTGAACCTGGACGACCACAACCGGATCCGGACCACGGACGTCCGGCTGCTTCGCAGGATCGTCCGCGACAGCCAGTTCCGGGGCTATACCCCGGAGGAGACCCTGGACCTGTGGCACAAGGTCCGCAAGGGGGAGGAGGAATACATCTTCGCCTATCAGGAGAACGCCGACAGCATGTTCAACACGGCGCTGCACTACGAGCTGCCGGTGCTGAAGCTTTACGCCTACGATATGCTCCTGGAGGTGCCTTCGTCGTCGCCGAACTATCTGCTGGCCCGGCGGCTGATCAAGACCCTGAACTATCTGCCGGACGTGGATCCCGCCCAGCTGAACGAGATTCCGCCGCTGTCGCTCTTAAGGGAGTTCATCGGCGGCTGCACGCTGGAAGAGGAGTAACGGGGCTGAATTGACGAGAAGAAGGGTGAAAGAGAATGGCGCGTCCGAAGCGAACGGTGCTGGAATACCGGAGCTACGAGCTGCCGAGCGATTTTCCCGTGATGGTGCTGACGGGGGACCGGTGGCATATCAGCCCCATCCCCGGGAAGCATCTTCATTTTCACAACTGTCTGGAGATCGGCCTGTGCCACTCGGACGGGGGAACGATGATCTTTGACCGCCAGAAGGTTCATTTCACGGCGGGAGACGTAACCTGCATCGCGCGGAATGTCCCCCACACCACCTGGTCGGATCCGGGAACCGGGAGCCTCTGGAGCTACCTGTTCCTGGATCCGGTGGCCCTGCTGGGAAACGCGGCCCTCAGCCGGATTCCCGGGCTGCCGGATATCCGCCGCTTCCTGACGGACTGCCACCTGTTATTAACCGGGGAGCAGAGCGCCTGGGCGGCGGAACTGATTCAGGCGGTCATCGACGAGATGACCCGGGGGAAGCCGGGGTATCAGAGCTGCGTCCGGGGCCTTTGTACGGCGCTTCTGACCCTCCTGCTGCGCCACTATGGCGCGGAGGGGGATCAGAGCAGCTGCGACCCCTACATCCAGGCGTTGGCGCCGGCCTTCAACTATATTCATGAACACTATATGCAGGAGTTTCCTCAGGAGACCCTGGCGGCGGCCTGCCATCTGAGCCCGACCCACTTCCGGCGGCTCTTCCGGGAGCAGACGGGAACCTCGCCGCTGGCCTTCCTGCATCAGACGCGGATCTTAAAGAGCTGCGCGCTTCTGCGCTCCTCCGAATACTCCGTTACCACCATCGCCGGCATGGTCGGATACAACTCCATGACCAGCTATAACCGGCATTTCAGCAAGGCCATGGGCTGCACGCCCTCCGTATGGCGGAAAACCGCCGGAAACCAGCTCCGCCCCTCCCTGCTGACCTTTACCGGGTGGACGGAGGCGGAGGTCATCGAGGAAGGGGCGGAGGAACCCGGCGGAGGAAAGACGCCTACCGCGTCTCAAACCTGATTTCAAAGGGCTTCAGCTCCGTTTCCAGGGAGCCTTCGGGGAAGCGGACGGAGACCTTTCGGGCCTCCGGGCCGTTATTGAGGAGCACCAGGGTCTTCGAGGCGGGGAACCAGGCGGCTTCCGCCAGGGGATCGTCGCAGAGGCCGGCGGGGGCGCCGCATTGTCCCGTCAAAGACAACAGCAGATCCAGGAGCATCCGGGCCGCGGAAGGGCTGTAGACAAAACCGCCCAGGTACGCGGCCTTTCCTTTGCCGAAATCCCGGAGAGTCAGCAGGGGGGTGTTCCCTTCGGCGGCAAGAACCCGGGTATCGGGAGCGATCAGGCGGATGCCATCCGTGCCGCGGCCGAGGGCTGCCCGGTCCACCCGGAAGGGGGCGGGAGCGGCTTCAAAGGCCCAGGGGGCGTGGCAGGCGTATTCCCCGCGATCCTGATCCACGCCGAGGATCGGGGCCAGAGCGAAGCGGGTATCCCGGCCCGCCGCGGCGGAGGGCTCGCCGGCGCCGATCAGGCAGCCGCCCTCATAGACGAAGCGGGTGATTTCCGTCGTCAGGGCGGGATCCAGCCAGGCGTCGCCGCCGCTCCAGGCATCCCCGGCCTGTCCCGCGCAGAGGAGCACGTCCGTACCCGACAGGGCGCCGGCTTTCACATCCTCAAAGGAGATAAACCTGACCCGGACGGGAAGCCCCGACAGGGCCTCGTTCAGATGAATCAGCACATGGCCGTCGGTCTCATGGAAATGGCCGGAGAGGGTCCAGGAGCGCAGGGCGCCCCAGGTATGCAGCACGCTGACGGACAGCGGAAGCTCCGCCGGGGCGCCTTCGGCGTGCAGCCCCCGGATTCGCCGGAAGGCGACCGCCATTTCCTCGATCGCGTCGTTGAAGGCTTCCTGGCCGATGGTCAGATGCAGATAGCCTCCCAGGCCGATCCGGTCCACGCACTGGCGGAGGAGGGCCCGGCGCACATGGAGCCAGTAATCCGTGGCATCCTTTTCCGGATGTCCGCCATCCATAAAGGTCGGCAGGCCGCCCAGCCCCACCGGGAACAGATAGGGATGGAAACGCAGCTCATGCACCGGGACCTTCGCCCCGGCGCAGAGGCGGCATTCGAAGCCGGAGAAGACGCATTTGATCAGCCCGTCGAAGCCGACGGAGGGGAAGTAGGGCCCCCAGGGCTCCATGCCGACCCAGCTGTCGTCATAGAAGACGTAGGCCTGTTTGCCGTAGGAATGAATGATTTCCACCAGGGTCCGGGCCCGGTCGGCGACGAAGCGCTGAATAAAATCCATCCAGGCCCGCTTTTGCGGCGTCGGGGGCCGGTGGGTGGCCTGGAGCTTTCCCCGGCAGATAAAATCCTCCGCCGTCAGGGCGATGCCGCTCTCCGCCTCAAAGGCCCGGAGGGCGGCGGGGCTGACGGTGAAGTCATAGCTGGCCCAGTCGGTAAAGCGGGTCCGGCGCCGGGGATCGCTGCCGAAGATCCAGACGAAATTATAGAACAGGGAGGTCAGGCGGATCACGTCCGTCTGCGGGTTATTTTCGCACCAGGTTTTCAGCCAGCGCTGAAGATAATCCCACGCCAGAGGATGGCGGGGATCCAGCTGGCGCAGGTGCTCCGTCTGCCAGTGGTTGGTGGTATGATTATACATATTGATTTCCTCCCAGATGCGCCAGCAGAGGAAGGAAACGGTATACCGGTGGTAGGGGACGCAGCCGGCGATCCGGACCCGGCCGCTTTCCCAGGACCATTTTTCCCGGGGCAGGAGCTGATCCGCCGTCCGGTCCCAGACCTGCCAGAAGGGGAGGGCCTCCAGGGAATCGTTGATCTGGAACTGCTCCGTAAAGAAGCCGGCGAGGGGATCAATCTCCAGACGATCCGAGAGGGCCAGCACGGGATCGGAGGAGAGGAAGGTCTGCTGCTGGGTTTCGGGATGCTTGAGGGCGAAGGCGTTATGCTCCCGGATGATGCAGATCGTCGAATAGATCCGGTAGCCCGCCTCGGTGATTTCCGGGGACAGCTTCGTTCCGTCGGAATCCCGGATTACGTCCGCACCCCATTTTTCCGCCATCCGCAGGGTGAGCTCCTCGTAGCCGGACTCGCCCGGCAGCGTAAATCCTCCATGATGCAGATCCGTCATCGCTGTGCCTCCCGTTTCCCCGGCTATGCCGGAATATGGTTTTTTTCGGTAGAATCAGTGTAACAGAATTGGAGAGGCTTTTCCCCGCAATCCCTTGCGGGAGGTGTGCAGATTTGACCCTAAACCGGCGGTTACAGAGGGGCTGACGGTAAGAGACAGCAGACAGAGGGGACGGTTCTTCTGTCCTGACTGACAGAAAGAACCGTCCCCCTGTCTGCTTCCGCCCGATATTTGCCGTGACTGACAGAAAGAACCGGCGTTCGTTGAATTAAAGAATCCCGTGGTCGGCGACGGAGAAGAGGGAGAAGATGAACTCCACCGGGCTCAGGGGATCGTGGATGCGGTTGAACCGGATATGGATCCGGAAGGTGTTTCCGTCCCGCCGGACGATGGTATAGACGCCGTTCAGAACGGAGGGATCGTCGTAGTTGGTCAGCACCTGGTCGATCAGCGGAGAATCCGTCTGGATCCGGTCGGAGGCCAGGTCCCCGGCGGCCAGCTCCCGGGCGAAGGCCTCCTCCGTTACCCCCAGATAATCCTTCAGGCCGTAGACGGCGATCTGGCAGTCGATCCGGTTGCCGTGGCGGTTGCCGAAGATCATGCAGTCGGTGGAATAGGTCTTCAGCAGGTCCATGTTCTGCCGGAGCACCGCGACCTCCGTCATATCCCGGCAGGAGGCGTAGTAGAGGGCGTCGCCCTCCTCCGACTCCTGGAGGAAATAGACCCGGATATAAATCCAGAATACGGTCTGATCCGGCAGATAGATCTTAAAATGGCCTTCCGCCCCGTTGATCCGGTCCGCCCGGGCCCGCTCCAGCATCCGCAGGAAGGGCTCCCGGTCCTCCGGATAGAAGAAATCCAGAATATCATGGCGGCGGCTTTCCAGGTCCTTCAGGGAAATCCCGATCATATGGAGAAACTGCTGGTTATAGCGGACGATATTCACGACGTCGCCCCGAAGGCTGTAGAAGGCGATGGGCCCCAGGATGTTGTTCAGCATGGCATCGGAATAGACGCTGCCGTCCAGGAACTCCCGGACCCGGAGGGGATCGTTGCCGTGGAAGACGATGCCGCCGTAGTCCACCCGGCCCTTTTCCGCCAGGAGCGCCTCAAACCGCGGGGCGGGCATGGGCCGGTAGAAGAAGAAGCCCTGCATATAACGGATATTCATATCCGAAAGGTAATTCACCAGGTCCGGGGATTCCACACCCTCCACGATCAGCGGCGTCGTCAGGGTTTTGGTCATGTTAATCACGGATTCCAGGATGCTGATGCCCCGGAGCTCCTCCCCCTGATTAAAATGCAGGAACTGGGCGTCCAGCTTGATGATATCCATGTTCAGGCTGCGGAGCATATTCAGGGAGGAATAGCCGCTGCCGAAATCGTCCATCAGGACGGCGAAGCCATGCTTCCGCAGCTCCGCCACCGCGGAATGAACCCGGTCGAAATCCGCCACGTAGGCGGACTCCGTGATTTCCACCTCCAGCAGCTTCACCGGCACGGAATACTTCCGGGTCAGCTCCAGCAGCACCTTCGGTACGTCCATGCCCATAAGATCGATCCGGGAGACGTTGACGGAGACCGGCACCGGCCGGATGCCATCATCCAGCAGCTTTCGCAGCCACCGGCAGACAGCCTCCCAGACATACTGGTCCAGATTGCTGATAATCCCGTATTTTTCCAGGATCGGCACGAAGACCGTCGGCGGGACATAGACGCCGTCCGGCTGGCGCCACCGGGCCAGGGATTCGGCGCCGACGATGGCGCCGGAGGAAACGTCGACCTGGGGCTGGAGAAAGAAGGTAATCTCTCCGGATTTGAGGGCCTGGTTGAAGGCCGTCAGGATCCGGAACTCCTCCACGTGGCGCTGATGGGCCTCCGGGTCGTAGATCCGGATATGGGACTGGAGATCGTCCTTGATTTCCTCCGCCGTCAGGGCGGCGCGGTTAAAGAGATCCAGGGCGTCGTGATCCGTTTCGTCGATCAGGCAGATGCCCAGCACCGGGAAGAAGCCCCGGGCGGAGGAAAGGGTATCGATGGCCCGGCAGAGATCGCCGAAGAGCCGGTCGATCATCTGGACATCGTAGGGAAGGAGCAGGCCGAAGTCATCCTGGCCCCGGTAGCCGGCGAGGCCGCCCCGCTCCTGGGCGAGGAGCATCAGGATTTCCGCGAAGCGGATCAGCAGGGAATCCCCGTTTTCCTGGCCGTTCAGCTCCTTGAACAGCTTGAAGTGCTTAATATCCACGGCGATCATGCACCAGGTTCCCACCAGGGAGGGCAGCCGTTCCTGGGCCAGGGCGAAAAACTGCTCCTCATTCAGGATATCATGCATGAGGAAGAGCAGGTGCTCCGTATCATCCCGGGAATCCCCGGCGCCGTTTAACCGGTGCTCCATTTCACGGATATCGAAAAGATAAAAATACACCTGGTTTTCCGGAAGGCCGAAGGCGGTTCCGGAAAGCAGCAGGTGCGCCATGGGCAGCCAGTTGCCGTCCATGGAAAGATAACGGATTTCGGCGGAGAGCATCCCGGCGGGGGAGGCGGTTTTCAGCCGGGCCCGGATCGTGCTCAGATCCAGAAAAGCGCGATAAAGCTCCCGGTCATCCGGATAGACCAGATGATCCACGCTGTAGCGGGTCAGCGCCTCGAAGGTTCCGTCCAGCACCGGGGAGAAAACCTTTCCGTCCCGATGAAAATGGGAGCGGTACTTCCCGGTGGACAGATCGATCACCGTCAGCTCGTCAAAGGGCGTATGCATGAGACAGTTCACGAGCTCCGAAGGCGACGTCAGCCTGATGATGTCATCCAGAAAAGGAAGGCGCATGTCAGTTCCTCCTCTCTCGCCCTTTTATCTTATCAGAAATGTCAGTAAACGACAATATGCTGACCGGAAAAAACAGGTTTTATACGAGTAACCAGGCCGGCGGGGGCCTATTCATGGGTTCGGCGGAGGAAATGGAAGCCCAGCATCGTAATATCGTCGAACTGCTCCGCCGCGCCGACAAAGCGCCGGAGGTTTTCCAGGACCAGGGGCAGCAGGGTTTTCTGGGGCTGATCCCGATGGCGGTTCAGGGCGTCCAGCATCCGGTCGGTTCCGTACTGCTCCACCTGCTCGTTAATCGCCTCCGGCACGCCGTCGGTATAGACGAAGAGCCGGTCGCCGGGATTCAGCTGCAGGGTATATTCCTTCATCGGGAGGCCGTCCATGGCGGCCAGGGCCATGGAATGCTTATCCTTCAGGAGCTCGTAGGCCCCGCCGGCGCGGAGGATGGCCGGATATTCATGGCCCGCGTTGGCGCAGACCATTTCCCCCGTTTCCAGGTCAATCAGCCCGAGCCAGACGGTCACGAACATTTCCGCGTCGTTGCCTTCGCACAGGGTATGATTGGCCTCGGCCATGATTTCCGCCGGGGATTTCCCGCTTTCCGCCAGGTTTCGGATCGCCGTTTTGGACCGCATCATAAACAGGGAGGCGGGGATTCCCTTGCCGGAAACGTCCGCGATCACCAGGGCGAGGCGGTTCGGGCCGACGAAGAAGAAATCATAGAAATCGCCGCCAACCTCCCTGGCCGGATCCATCAGGGCATAGAGCTCAAACTCCTCCCGGGGCAGATCGAAATTCCGGGGCAGGGCGGAGGCCTGGATGGTTCTGGCCATCAGCAGCTCCTGCTGCATGCGCTTTTCCGCCGCGCTGATATAGCCCTTCAGGGCGTCCACTGTCATATTGATATCCCGGGACAGGGTCGCGAACTCCGACGAGGTCTGGACGGAGACGGATTCCTCCAGATTTCCGTTAATAATCCGGTTCAGGGAGGCGTTCACAGCCCGCAGCGGATCCGCCAGCAGGGCCTCCATCAGCACGCTGACCATGATAAACAGCGTCGCGAAGACCAGCAGATCGGAGAAGGTGTTTTCATACATATGGGCATCCCGGCTGGCGAAGGCGGTTTCCGCGTTGTACAGCACCAGGGACCACAGTTCGTCGGCCACCGGAGAAACCCGGACCAGGGCGGGATAGATGAAGCTTTCCGAATAGAAAACCGACCCGTCCAGATGGCGATCAAGCTCCGCGAGCACCTCGGGAGGAACCGACCGGACCGGCTCTCCGCCGGCAAAGGGCCCCTTTCCCTCCCAGGTGGAGGAGGCGATCACCATCCCGTTCAGCAGGCCATCATCGGAGTCGGGATTTTCCGAATAGTAAAACATCAGAAAATTCGCGCCGTCGGGCGCTTTATATTCCGTAAAGATCCCCTGCATGTCCGTAAACTGAAGGGCGTTCAGCGTGGCCACAAAATCGAACCGCGCCTGGATCATGCCCGCTTCGGTCCGGACGATTACCGTCAGCCGATCCGGCGCGCCCGGATCCAGGAAATTCGCTTCCTCCGTCTTTCCGGCGATTAAATCCTCATAAGCCGGGGGATGGGCGCCGCTCATACTCCTGCCGACCGGGGTCCAGGGTTCGCCGCTTTCCCGAAGGAGCGCCCCCCTTGCGTCCAGCACATACAGCCCCTTCGCGCCCAGGAGGGAACAGAAGGACTGAAGGGTTTCGTCCGGAACGCGCTGAGCGCCGCCGGCGGCCTCCAGGCTGAAGGAAACCATCTTCGTTTCATTCAGCAGATCATCCCGGATATACTGATCCAGTTCGTCGAAGCCCTCGCTGGCGGATTCGTAATTATTCCGAATATGCCTGGCCCAGTCGGACAGCCGGATCCGGGCTTCCTCAAAGGCGGACTGGGTTTCGAGGCTGTAGGAAACAAAGAAGTTCACGACGAAAACAATCGTAATGGCCACCAGCATCCAGAACTGGAACTGGCGGGAGACGCTTTTTTCCGAGGCCGGCGTCCGCAGGAAGAAGCCCCGCAGGCCGCCCTTCCGGTCGCTGAAGACAAAGGCGCAGAGGACCATGCCCAGCCCGGTAAAGAGAATCATCGGCACGGAACAGATCCGCACCACCTCGTAGGCGTTCGAAACGTCGTTCCGATGGGTCAGGAAGACGGCATACATATGGAAGACTTCCGTCACCGCCCCGATAAAGAAGGCCAGGATCGCCCGGGGAGGCTCGCGCCGGAAAACCCGGCGATTCAGCAGGGCGGCGAGCAGGCCGGCCAGCAGGGTCGAGACGGAGCAGGCCACCGTCGTATAGGCGCCGATGTTCAGGAAACGGCCGGCGATATATCGCTCCACGCCGCCGACGACGCCGGCGACGATTCCCGAAACGGGATGAAAAAAAAGACCGGCGATCAGCGGACCGAGATCCCGGACGTTCAGTACCATATTGGAATAGGTTACGCCCAAATGGGTCGAAAGAACGGAACAGGTTCCAAAGACGAGGCCGATCAGCAGCCGGGTTCCGACGCCCAGGGGACGCCCGGCCACGATGCGCCGGACGACATAGGCCACCAGGACGTAGAAAAGGGTGGCCAGCGACATGCGCAGAAGCATCTCACCCATCAGGCGAACTCCTTCCGGATGGTCAGGACATTCCGGCCGGCCTCATAGCGATAGGTCATTTCGTCCATGCTCTTCTTGACCATATAGATGCCCAGGCCGCCGATCTGCCGCTCCGAGGCGCTCAGCGTCACATCCGGATCCGGCTTCACGACCGGATTATAGGGCACGCCGCTGTCGATGAAGGTGATCGTGATCCCCTTCGGATCCTGATCCTCCCGGATCAGGATTTCCGCTTTTCCGACATTCGGGGCATAGGCATAGCTGGCGATGTTGACAAAGATCTCCTCCACCGCGATATCAATCTGCATCCGCACGCGGGCGGGACAGCCCCGCCGCTCGAGGGATTCGTCAATATAGGCCAGAACCTCCGTAAGTTTTTCAATGCGCGCGTCCAGAACCATGCTGCCATCCTCTTTTTTCATTTGATCCGGGGAAGCCCGATTCGTCAGGCGGTTTAAACGTTTCCTATTTTATCCCAATCTCCCGGGTTTTGCAAGAGCAGGGGCAGACAGGGGGAGAGGGGCAGGGGCAGACAGAGGGGACAGGAAGAAGCCGTCCCCCTGTCTGCAAGAAAAACAGAGGAACCCTGTCTGCAAGAAAAACAGAAGAGCAGGGAAGGGATGGAAGCTTTGCAGAAAAAGCATGATTTTCAGCAGGATTTGCATGGGAATGGCGGTTTTCTGCGTATATAATGCAAATAAAGGCAGCACAAATATCCCGGTTCGGGTAAAATAATTCCAGTTTTACCGGGATGCTGAGAGGAATCAGCGGGTTTCGGGTCGAAATATATAAGTCATGAATGGTTTTGCCGAAAAACCCGTGGATTTGCCGAAAACCCCATATGAAACAGCGCCAGACGGAAAGGAAGATGTGGATTGAGTCAGGTTCAGCAGCCGGCCCTGAGCCGGGAATTCCGGGCGAAGAAGATGTCCTGGGGGACCTATATGCGGCGGTACGGGACGCTGTATCTGCTGCTGATCCTTCCGCTGGCCTTCTTTGTGATTTTCCGGTATACCCCCATGAGCTATATTCTGCTCGCTTTTAAGAAGAACAATATTCTCGTGCCCCCGTGGCAGGTGCCCTGGGCGAAAAACAACGGGTTCGAGTGGTTCATCAAGGCCTTCCAGGATCAGAACTTCCTGGCGGCCCTGCGGAATACGATCTTCCTGAACCTGCTGGATCTGGTGATCGGGACGCCGATGCCCATCATCATGGCCCTGCTGCTCAACGAGCTGGCCTTCCCGAAGTACAAGCGGGTGACCCAGACGGTGCTCTATCTGCCCCACTTCCTGAGCTGGGTTATCATCTCCAGCATCTCCCTGCGGCTCTTTGCCACCAACGACGGCATGATCAACAAGCTGTTCGGGACCTCGATTCCCTTCCTGGGGACGGAAGGGAACTGGCGGGCGATGTACATCGTGCTGGGCATCTGGAAGGAATGCGGATGGAACACGATCATCTATCTGGCCGCCCTGACGGGGATCAGCCCCGAGCTCTACGAGGCGGCGGAGGTGGACGGCGCCAGCCGCCTGCGGAAGATCTGGCATATTACGCTGCCGGGGATCCGCTCCACGATTATCGTGCTGCTGATCATGAACCTGGGCCATATTCTCGGGTCCGAGTTCGACCGTCCCTTTACCCTGTCCAATCCGCTGGTGGTCGGCGCCAGCAAGACGATTTCCATCTTCGTCTACGAGCGGGGCATTCAGGGGAGCCAGTTCAGCCTGAGCACCGCGGTGGGTCTGTTCCAGAGCGTTGTCTGCGTAATCTTCCTGCTTCTGTCGAACTCCCTGGCCAAGAAGTTCGGCGAGCGCGGGATCTGGTAAGGAGGCGAAGAAGATGACGACGAAGAATATCGCTTCCCCGATCCAGGGCAGGAAGCTTCACGACGGGATGATCAAATCCCGGAAAACCCGGGCAGGGGATCTGGTGATCGCCCTTGTCTGCCTGATCGCCATGCTGATCTGCCTGCTGCCGATGGTGCATGTGCTGGCCTGCAGCCTCTCCTCGGCGGACGCGCTGGTCCGCAACGACGTGTTCCTCTGGCCCAAGGGGTGGAACCTGGAGGCCTATCATACGGTGCTGACCACGGAAAAGTACACCCGCAGCCTGGGGTGGACGGCGATTCTGACGGTGGGCTGCACCCTTTTGTCCCTGTTCCTGACGATCTGCACCGCCTACCCGCTGATCTATCCGAACCTGCGGGGCGGCAAGGTAATCAACTTCATTATTCTGTTTACCATGTACTTCAGCGCCGGGACGATTCCGTCCTATATCCTGCTGAACAACCTGAAGATCCTGAACACCCCCTGGGCCCTGATCGTGCCGAACTGCATCAGCGTGTTCAACGTGATCATCATGCGGAGCTTCTTCTACGGGGTGCCCGACAGCCTGCGGGAGGCGGCGGAGATCGACGGGGCGGGCCCCATCCGGGTGCTGTTCAAGGTCTATCTGCCCCTGAGCCTGCCGGTGCTGGCGACCCTGGCGCTGTTCTATGCCGTCGGCCGGTGGAACGGGTTCTCTGACGCGCTGATGTATCTCAAAAAGAGCGAGAGCGAGAAGTACTGGCCCATCCAGCTGCTTCTGTACAACGTGATCAAGAATTCCACCCAGACCAGCGAGCAGGTGGCTCAGGAAGGTTTCTTCAACAACGGCGTTTCCAAGACGATTCAGATGGCGACGGTCATGTTCGCCACGGTGCCGATTCTGCTGGTTTACCCCTGGCTGCAGCGCTACTTCGTGACCGGCGTCACCATCGGCGCCGTCAAGGGATGAAGCGGCGGCGGCCGTAACGCCGCGCCGATTGAGGCTGCGGGAGAAGGGTCTTTGACGTAATTTTAGAGGGGTAGGCCCTCTGAAATAAAAAGAAGGAGGAATGACTATGAAACGGTTCCTGTCTCTGGTACTGGTACTGGCGCTGGCCCTCACGATGGGCATCTTCTCCGCCTCCGCGGAGAGCGTTGAGGATCCGGGCTTCGTGGACGGCAAGTTCACCGAAACCCGCCACATCAAGGTGGAAATCTTCAACCGCAACAACGACGGCGGAAGCGATCCCACCAATAACGTCTTTACGGACTACATCAAAGCGGGCATGCTTCAGAAGTACAACGTGGAAGTCGAGTTCGTCTCCGTCGGCCGCTGGACCGAAGTGGACGACATCAACAACCTGCTGGCCACCGGCGAGGCGCCCGACATCTGCGTGACCTATTCCTATCCGACGATTCAGACCTTCGCCGACATGGGCGGCATCGTGGATCTGAACCCCTATCTGACCGCCTATAAGGATCAGCTGGGCGACCTGTGGGCCCTGCTGGAGGACTACAACATCTATTACGATCAGAATCCGGAAACCAAGACCGTGTGGGCGCTGGAAGCCGTGCTGGCGGACCGGGCCCGTCTGAACACCTTCATCCGGAAGGACTGGCTGGACAAGCTGGGCCTGGCCCTGCCCACCACCGAGGAAGAGTTCTACAACTGCCTGGTGGCCTTCCGCGACAACGCCGAGACCCTGCTGGGCGCGGACAAGGACAAGATGGTTCCGTACTCCACCTCCACCGATATCGGCTGGCGGAACGACCTGCTGAGCATCAGCAAGGTTCCGGAGAATGTGGACGACGCGACCCTGTACGTCTATGGCTATGACGATCGTCATCTGCTGTATCCGAACTACAAGGAAGGCATCCGCGTGCTGAACAAGTGGTACAACGAAGGCCTGGTCTGGAAGGATTTCGGCCTCTATACCGACAGCACCGCCGAGGACGACATGATGAAGGCCGGCTATGTGGGCGCCTTCATCCATAACTGGGACTATCCTTTCCGCAACAACGACGACTCCATCGAAGCGAACCTGGTTCGGAACGTGGGTCCCGACGCGGCCTTCGTGGCGGTGGACTGCTTCAAGAACGAGGCGGGCATCACCCGGAAGTTCCTGGCGGACCGGGTTGACCGGAAGGTGTTCTTCCCGGCCACCAACAAGGAACCCCTGGCCTCCCTGCTGTATGTCAACTTCATCTCCGATCCCGAGACCATCAAGTTCCTGCAGACCGGTAAGGAAGGCGTGAACCATGAGCTCACCGCGGACGGCGCCTACAAGACCCTGGCGGCCACCGGCGAGTATGTGATGAACTCCGGCATGAACATCGACTACACCATCACCGTCAACGGCCTGTACCTGGGCGAAGCCACCGACGCTTCCCGCGCGCTGAACTATTCCGCCGTTCCCGCGGAGATCGTGGTGGGCGCGCATGACGCCGCCATCGCCAACGGCCGGACCGCAAAGCACTACAACGTGGGCGACATCACGGCTGAGACCGACGTCGGCACCAGCCTGACGGCGAAGAGAGACGCCATGCTGACCCAGGCGGTTTCCGCTTCCGTGGATCAGTTTGACGCGGTCTACGACGCCGGCATGGCGGATTACCTGGCCTCCGGCGGACAGGCGATCATCGACGAGCGGGCTGAGAAGCTGCTGGCCGTTTACGGCGAAACGCCCGCCGCGAAGTAATCGATCTGAACGAACCCTGATGGGGGAGAGCCTTCGGCTCTCCCCTTTTAAAAACACGTTCTGCCAGACAGAGGGGACAGAGGCAGACAGAGGGGACATTTCTTCTGTCCTGACGGACAGGAAGAAGCCGTCCCCCTGACGGACAGGAAGAAGCCGTCCCCCTGTCTGAGGAGGGCGTGCGGATGAAGCGGTCGCGAGGCGAGTGGGAGGACGGGAATGATGGACGAGGACAGGACAGGGCTTTCGCAGGGAGAAGAGAACGGGCTGACCGCTCCTTTCGATACGATGGCGGAAAGGCAGCGGGGGTATGAGGCCCACTACGGGGTGACGGACCGGATGACCGTGACCCACTACCACTGCCACGATTACTATGAAATCTATATCCATCTTCGGGGCGGGGAGTTCATGGGCGTGGACGACCGGCTCTACCGGCTGATGCCCAATCATCTGTTCATCATTCCGCCCTTTACGATGCACGGGCTGAGCTGCACGGAGGAGATGCGGGGATACGAGCGGGCCTTCCTGAACATCTCCCCGGAGGTGCTGCAAACCCTGGGCTGCGGCCAGATTGAGCTGGACCGGTTCTTTCAGGCCCAGGCGGCCAAGGGGCTGAATACCTACCGGCTCAGCGGCGGGGACGCGGAGCAGCTGGTGGGGTGGATCCGGGAACTGAAGGAGCACGCGGGCCGGGAGGACACCGAGATCGGCCGCTTTCTGGATTATGCCATGATGGTCAACGTGATGACGCTGGTCTGCCGGACGATGCGGAGCGTGGCGCCGGCGGAGGGGACGGAGGTCTCGAGCAACGTGGTGCAGCGGGTGCTGACCTATATTAACAGCCACTATACCCAGCCGATCCGGGTCAGCGATCTGGCCAGGCGCTTCAGCGTCAGCGAGTCCTATCTGAGCCACGAGTTTTCCCGCTTTACCCACCGGAGCATCTATGAATACGTCCTGTACCGCCGGGTGATGCTGGCCCGGAAGCTGATGCTGCAGCAAACCTCCCTGAACGCCATCGCCTTTCAGTGCGGCTTCAATGACTATTCCAACTTTCTCCGATCCTTCACCAGGATGATGGGGATTTCCCCGAGCCGCTACCGGAAGCAGCTGCGGGTTTTCCGGAACGTGGAAGAGCCGCAGCTGGGCGGAAAGGACTGGCCTGCCGTTCACGGAGAAGAATAGGCCCCGCCGCCGGGGCGGGCGCCGGCTGCCGGGACGGAAAAAAGAAATTTCGGCGACCGGAGGGGACCGGGCGCCGCCGGAGCGGAAAAGAGCTTGCCAGAAGCGGAAGGACGGGGTATCATTATTAAATGGGCGTGAACTGATGTTCAGCGAGGAGAGGATGGCATGAGAGGAATCAGACGGATGATGCTGCTGGTCATGGCGGCGGCGCTGCTCGCGGCGGGCGCCGGGGCGGAAGGCAACCTGCCCGGAACGGCGGGCGCGCTGCGGGGCTATGACGAGGAGGCGGGATACGTCTATGTGACGCTGGGGCAGTATCCCCAGACGAAAGAGGGCGGCCTTTTGCCCATCCTCTGGCGGGTGCTGGAGGTGGACGGGGAGAAGGCCTATCTGCTGAGCGAATACATTCTCTTCGCCCGGTGTATGAACGCCAGCCTGAAGGATTACCGGGACGAGCTGAAGGGGGATTTCGGGAAGACGGAGATGTGTCAGTATCTGAATACCACCTTCGCGCAGACGGCCTTCACGGAGCAGGAGATGAACATGCTGACGCCGCTGGAGGGGGTGGGAAAGGTTTTTCTTCCCAGCGCCGATGATCTGAAGAAGAAGGAATGGGGCCTGGGCACCACCCTGGTGGGCTCGGGCAACCTGGAGAAGATCATGGCCAATCCCGGGCTCCGGGCCTGGGGAACGGAGTGGGCTATCGAGAACAACGGCTTTGATCCGGCGGAATATCCGGACGTTAAGGTCAAATACGAGGGTTCCTCCCGCAAGCCGATGCCCCTCAAGGAGCTGCGGCTGTTTGTATACAGCAACGGGAAGGGCGCTCACAGCCCCTACTGGACCCGGGACAGCTCCACGGCGGACGCCCGGCATGCCCGGTGCATCAAGGCGGACGGCAGCATCGGCCATATCGAGGTCGGAAGGGATAACGAGGGCGCCCGGCCGGGGATCTATCTGCGAAGCGGCGCTTATCAGATTCTCGGCGGCAACGGCACGAAGGAGGATCCCTATCGGATCGGGGCCGCGCAGTAACAGCGAAAGGAGCGGCGGAGGATGAAGGAATGGCTGCGGAGAATGCGGCGGGCGGCGGGATTCATATCGGCTGCTCTGATCATGGCCCTTTCAGTGCTTCCGGCGGGAGAATCCCGGGCGGAGCAGGCTTTCCCGCCTTCGGGAACGGCTGGGGCGGAGCAGGCGGCCGCGGGGACGGCGTCTGCGAATCCGTCCGGCTCGCTTTCGGGGACGGCCCCGGCGAATCCGTCCGGTTCGCTTTCGGGGACGGTGCCGGCGAATCAGCCGGTTCAGCTGCCGGGATCGCCCTGGGCGATTTCCCTGCCCGGTGAAATGAAATACAGCGGGCCCCGGGACGGGGACGGAACCTGCGTCTTCGCCTACTGGCTGCAGGGGGAAGCGGCGGGAAGCGTCCGGATGGAGATCGACTTTTTCATCTATGCCTCGGAGGGCATGAATCTGGCGGCGGCCGCGGAGGCGATGGCGACGGCCGGGATGGACGTCGAGCTGCGGGACGTAAACGGGATTGAGATGATCTGCGGCGTCAGCGCGGATCCGGCGGACGGGGCGCCCTGCGTCAGCTACGGGATGCTCAGCGGCGAGAACATCGTGGAGGTCGTCTTCTGGTGTGCGGATCAGGAGGCGGCGGATCTGAGCAAGATCATCATGGAAACGATTCGCCGGATTTGAGACAGGCGGATCGGGAAGGTCTGCAGCGCGGCGGGGGACGGAACGCAGGAGGAAAGGAAGGATCTGAAGGTTCATGAGCTTTACCCACCTTCATTTACATACGGAATACAGCCTGCTGGACGGGGCCTGCAGGATTACCTCGCTGGTGCCGCGGCTGAAGGCGCTGGGGATGGACGCCTGCGCGGTAACGGACCACGGGGTGCTCTACGGCGCCATCGATTTTTATACCGCGATGACGGAGGCGGGGATCAAGCCCATCATCGGGTGCGAGGCCTATGTCTGCCGGAACCGGCTGGACAAGAGCCTGAGCGGGCGGGAGAACAGCCATCTGATCCTTCTGTGCGAAAACAACACCGGATACCAGAACCTGATGTATCTGATCAGCGAAGGCTTCCTGACGGGCTACTACTACAAGCCCCGGATCGACTATGACCTGATCCGGGCGCATCACGAGGGCCTGATCTGCCTGAGCGCCTGCCTGAGCGGGGATCTGCCGAAGCTGCTGCTGAACGGCCAGGAGGAGAGCGCCCGGAACTACGTCCGGGAGATGCGGGAGATCTTCGGGGAGGATCATTTTTACATCGAGCTGATGGATCACAACCTGCGGGACGAGAAGACGGTGCTGCCCCGGCTGATCCGGCTGGCCCGGGAGATGGACGTGCCCCTCGTGGCAACCAACGACTGCCACTATCTCGAGAAGAAGGACGCGGCGGCCCAGGAAGTGCTCATGTGCATTCAGACCGGCAAGACCCTGGCGGACGACCAGCGGATGCGGATGGATACCGGCGAGCTGTATGTCAAGAGCGAGGAGGAGATGCGGGCCCTGTTCCGCCAGGTGCCGGACGCCATCGAGAACACGACGAAGATCGCGGAGCGCTGCAATGTGACCTTCGAGTTCGGCGTGACAAGACTGCCCCGGTATCCGGTGCCGGAGGGGGAGACGTCCGACAGCATGCTCCGGCGGCTCTGCGCCGAGGGGATGAGGCGGCTGTATCCGGAGGCGGGGCCGGCGGACGAGCCCTATACCCGCCTCGAATACGAGCTGAGCACCATCGAGCGGATGGGCTACGTGGACTACTTCCTGATCGTCTGGGATTTCATTCATTACGCCAAATCCCAGGGGATCATGGTCGGGCCGGGGCGCGGCAGCGGCGCCGGGTCGATCGTGGCCTACAGCCTGGGCATTACGATGCTGGATCCGCTGAAATACCAGCTGCTCTTCGAGCGCTTCCTGAACCCGGAGCGGGTCACCATGCCGGATATCGACGTGGACTTCTGCTACGAGCGGCGGCAGGAGGTCATCGACTATGTGGCCCGGAAGTACGGGGCGGACCACGTCAGCCAGATCATTACCTTCGGCACCATGGCGGCCCGGGGCGTCATCCGGGACGTGGGGCGGGTGCTGGGCATGAGCTATCAGGAGACGGACGCGGTGGCCAAGGCGGTGCCGATGGATCTGGGGATGACGCTGGAGAAGGCGCTGAGCCTGAGCCCGATGCTCAAGGAGATGGTTCAGGAGCAGCCCCGGGTCAGGGAGCTGATCGAGACGGCCATGACCCTCGAAGGGATGCCGCGGCACGCCTCGACCCATGCCGCCGGGGTGCTGATCACCGGGAAGCCGGTCATCGAGTATGTCCCGCTGCAGCGGAACGACGAGGTCATTACCACCCAGTATCCCATGGGAACCATCGAGCGCCTGGGACTTCTGAAAATGGACTTCCTGGGGCTGCGGACGCTGACGGTGATCCGGGATACCCTCGACATGATGCGGGAAATCGGGGTCGAAATGACGCCGGAGGCCATCCCCCTGGACGATCCCAGCGTATACGAGATGATCAGCCGGGGGGATACGGAGGGCGTCTTTCAGATGGAAGGCGCGGGGATGACCGGATTCCTGACGAATATGAAGCCCGCCTGCTTCGAGGATATTATCGCCGCCATCAGCCTGTACCGGCCGGGCCCGATGGAATCCATTCCCCGCTACATCGCCGGGAAGACGGATCCCTCCAGCGTCAAATACCGGACGGAGAAGCTTCGGCCGATCCTGGACGTGACCTACGGATGCATGGTATACCAGGAGCAGGTCATGCAGATCGTTCGGGATCTGGCGGGATACAGCTATGGCCGGAGCGACCTGGTGCGCCGGGCCATGGCGAAGAAAAAGAAGAAGGTCATGGACGAGGAGCGGGAGATCTTTGTCCACGGCATGACGGACGCGGAGGGGAAGGTCACGGTGCCCGGCTGCGTTCGCAACGGCGTACCGGAAAAGGTGGCCAACGAGATCTACGACGAGATGATCTCCTTCGCCAGCTACGCCTTCAATAAATCCCACGCCGCGGCCTACGGGGTGGTCGCCATGCAGACCGCCTGGCTCAAGCGGTACTACCCGGTTCAGTTCATGGCGGCCATGCTCAACAGCGTCTATGGAAATACCGGCAAGATCGCCGGCTACATTCAGTACTGCCGGAGCCGGGGGATTCCCGTGCTGCCGCCGGACGTGAACCGGAGCCGATGGAAGTTTACCGTCAGCAGGGACGGGGAGGGGCGGGACGCCATCCTCTTCGGCCTGGGGGCCATCAAGAGCGTCGGGGAGAACGCCGTCGCCGCCATCCTGCGGGAGCGGGAGGGGGGCGGCCCCTACCGGGATCTCTTCGACTTCTGCCGGCGGATCGATCCGGCGGAATGCAATAAGCGGGTCACGGAGAGCCTGATCCGGGCGGGGGCTTTCGATTCCCTCGGGGCCAACCGGCCCCAGATGCTTGCGGTTTACGAGGCCGCCATGGACGCGAACCAGCAGAGCCGCCGGAAGAACGTTGCGGGCCAGGTCAGCCTCTTCGATCTCTTCGACGGGGCGGACGGGGATCCGATGCTGGAAACGCGGCAGACGATGCCGGATATTCCGGACTGCCCGGTCCGGGTCAAGCTGCAGATGGAAAAGGAGGCCTCCGGGGTCTATATGAGCGGCCATCCCCTGGATGAATACCGGCCGGTGCTGGAAAAGCTGAAGATGAACAGCGCGGACCTGCTCGAGGAGGATGAGCTCGGCGGCGGGGGCCGGGATCTGGACGGCCAGACGGCGGAGCTGGGGGGCATCCTGACGGAAATCAAGGGGAAGGCAACCCGCAAGGGGGAATACATGGCCTTCGTGACCCTGGAGGATCTTCAGGGCCAGGTCGAATGCCTGGTGTTTCCCCGGATCTTTGAGCGGTACCAGTCCCTGCTGACGGAGGACGCGGCGGTCGTGATCAGCGGGCGGATCAGCGTCCGGGAGGAGGAACCCCCGAAGCTGCTGGCGGAAAAGATTACCCGCATGGAGGACTGGGAAAAGGAACGGCAGAATGCCCGGACCAGGCCGGCGGCGCCCCGGGCGCGGGAGGCCGGACAGGCGGAGGCGGACGCGAAGGAGGCCCAGGCCGCCGGGAAAAAGCTGTTTCTCCGGCTGGAGCGGAAGGAGATGGACCGGATCAGCGCCCTGATGGCGTTGGAGGCGGGGCCGGTGCCGGTGTATCTGCACATTCCCGAGGAGAAGACGACGCTGCTGGCGCCCCGGGAGAACTGGGTCAGCGGCGGCGAAAGCTGCCTGAGCCGGCTGCGGGAGGCCCTGGGAGCGGAGAATGTCGTTTTGAAGGATAATACGAAGCCGGCCTGAGGGGGCGGCAGCCCCGGAGACAGGTCCTGTATTCCGGACAGAATGACAGACGTGAACTTACGTTCACAGAGGAGAAGCCGGGAGGGGAGGGAAGAGCGTGATCATCCTGGAGAAGGTCAGCAAGCGATACGGCGCCGTCGAGGCGCTGAAGGAGGTTTCCCTCGAAATCCCCCGGGAGGGCGTAACGGGGCTGCTGGGAAGAAACGGCGCGGGAAAGACCACGATGCTGAACCTGATCACGGGCTTTCTTTCGCCGACGGCGGGGAGCATCCGGATCGGCGGGAAAAACCTGGACCGGGAGGGACGGGCGTGCCGGCGGATGATCGGGTTCCTGCCGGAAAAGCCGCCCCTCTACGACGAGATGACGACGGAGGATTATCTTTCCTTCGTCTGCGAGCTGCGGGAGGTCCGGGCCGGGAGCATCCCGCCCCACGTCACGGAAATCCTCGCCCTTTGCGGCCTTACGGAGGTCCGGGAAAGGGTGCTGGGGCATCTCAGCCGGGGATACCGGCAGCGGGCGGGCATCGCCCAGGCCCTGTGCGGAAATCCGGAGGTGGTGATTCTCGACGAGCCGACGGCGGGCCTGGATCCGAAGCAGACGGTGGAGATCCGGGAGCTGATCCGGCGGCTGGGTCAGGAGCGGACCGTTCTGTTTTCCAGCCATATTCTCGGCGAGGTTCAGCAGATTTGCGACCGGGCCGTGATCCTGAAGGAGGGCCGGGTGATCCGGGTGATGGAGCTGAAGGCGCCGGAGGGGGACACGATCCGGCTTCGGCTTCGGACCGGGGGCGACCGGGAACGGGTGGCCGCCGCGCTGGGGGAGCTGAAGGTGGTTCTTCGGGTAGAGACGGATTTTGGAAGAGCTGTGGGGGAAGGCAGACAGAGGGGACAGTTCTTCTGTCCTGGCGGACAGGAAGAACCGTCCCCCTGTCTGCCAGAACCGTCCCCCGGTCGGCCGGACGGACGGGAAGAACGGTCCATGGCTATGCCGGAGCTGCTTGTGACCTGCCGGCGGCAGGATGAGCGCGGGGCCGCGGAGGATCAGATCTTTCGGGTCTGCGCCGGGATGGGGGCGCCGATCCGACGGATGAGCGAGGAGACGGAAACCCTGGAGACGGTCTTCCTGCGGGAAACGGAGACAGATTTTGTTCATGATTGATGGGGCCGGAAGGGACGAGGTCAGAGGGATGGATACGCAGCACAAAAGGACCGTTCCTCTGTGTTCTTCAGCTCGAATGCCCTGAGGGAAAGGAGGGGAAGCGCCATGAAAGCCATCTGGAAGCGGGAGCTCCAGGGTTATTTCTATACCCCGGTGGGATACGTGTTCATGGGGGTTTTTCTGACGGTTTCCTCCGTGCTCTTTTTCATGGAGATCCTGCGGCAGCGCAGCGGCGATCTGCCGGCCTTCATCGGCGAGATGAGCTATCTCTGGATGCTGCTCAGTCCGATTCTGACCATGCGGCTGATCGCGGAGGAGCGGCAGAAGGGGACGGATCAGCTGCTTCTGACCAGCCCCGTCAGCACCGGGGGCATCGTCGGCGGAAAGGCGCTGGCGGCCGGGACGGTCCTGATGGCGACCACGGCGCTGACGGGGCTGTTCGTCCTCGTGGTGGCGCTGTACGGCCGGGTGTATCCGGCGGAGCTGGCGGTCAACTATCTGGGCTTCATCCTCCAGGGCTGCGCCTTTATGGCGATGGATCTGTTCCTGAGCGCCTGCGCGCCGACGCCGGCCATTGCCGCCGCCCTCGCCTTCGGGGCGAATTTCCTGATCTGGATTCTGGACCTGGTGGAGAATGCCGTAATGGTCGAGTGGATCGCGGCGGCGCTGCGGTTTATGAGCCTGTATACCCGGAACGAGCCCTTCCTGATGGGCCAGCTGAGCCCCGCGGGGATCATCTTCGATCTGAGCTTTGCCGCGGCTTTTCTGCTTCTGACGAAGGCGCGGCTGGAGGAGGGCAGGACGCGGCGGGCTGGCGGGGCCCGGCTGACGGCCCTGATGGCGATCCTCCTGATGATCGGGATCTGCGTCGGGGCGGAGACCCTGGAGAAACGGCAGGGCTGGCGGCGGGACTTTTCCTTTAACGCCATCGCCACCCACAGCCGGCAGACGGAGAGCGTTCTTGGGAGCCTAGACCGGGAGGTGACGATCTACGCGCTGTTCCGGAAGGGGGACGAGGACGCGCCCCTGATGGAGCTGCTGGACCGGTACCGGGCGGCGAGCCCCATGATCCGCTGGGAGCAGAAGGATCCGGCGCTGAATCCTGCGCTGATCGCCCGGTATACAACGGAGAGCCGGACCCCCACGGCGGACTGCCTGATCGTCGCCTGCGAGGAGACGGGGCGGTTCCGGATCCTGGGGCCGGAGGATTACGTCAGCCTGAGCATGGATCCGGAGACCGGGGAATACAGCTATGCGGGATGGACCTATGAGCGGAGCCTGACGGGGGCGATCCGGGCCGTCACCATGGATCGGGTGCCCCGGGTCGTCCTCATGCAGGGCCACGGCGAGCTGGATGGGGAGGCGACGAAGGCCTTCGTGTCGCTGCTGACCGCCAACCAGTACGAGGTCAGCTGGGCCGACGGCTCCGGGGACGGGCTGGAGGAAGGGGATCTGGCGGTCTTCTTCAGCCCCCTGCGGGATCTGACGGAGGAGGAGCTGGCACGGATGAAGGCGTTCGCCGGAAAGGGCGGCAGCTTCCTGTTCACCTGCGACTATACGGATCCGGTAGCCGATATGCCGAACTACGCGTCGCTGCTTCGCAGTTACGGCTTCGTGCCCCGGGAGGGGCTGACGGTCGGGGATCCTTCGGAGGCGGGCACCTGCTACAACGGGATAAGCATCTATCTGATGCCCACGATGCTGTCGACGGATATCACCATCGATCTGACGGCCTCCGGGGCGGACACCCTGCTGCTGCCCGGGGCCCGGGCCTTCGAGGAGCCGGAGGAGGGGGACCGGAACCTGACGGTCATGAAAGTGCTGGAGAGCGGAAAGGGCGCCTATCTGAAAACCATGACGGCTCAGTCCGCCAGCCTGGACCGGGCGGAGGGGGATCCAACCGGTCCCTTCCCCCTGGCGCTGGAGGCCCGGCGGGTGACGGCGGAGGGCTATGTCTCCCGGGCCTTTATCCTCGGCTGCTCCGCGGTGCTGACGGAGCAGCAGATCTGGGCGATGACCGACGCCCAGCAGTTCCTGATCCGGGTGACGGAATTTCTCCAGGATCTGAAAGCCAGCGATCTGAATATTCTGGCCCGGGACGCGATGCGGCCCGGACTGACGCCGGGGAGCACCACGCTGGGCTCCGTGATCCTGGTGCTGCTGCCCGCCTCGGTGCTGCTGGCGGCGCTGCTGGTGCTGATCCCCCGAAGGAGACAGGTTTTGTCCGCGAACGCGTTAGCGAAGCGGTCACAAAATCGTCATCCGGACAGAAAGGCAGACGTGAACTGACGTTCACGGAGGAGACAGATTTTGTCCGCGAACGCGTTAGCGAAGCGGTTACAAAATCGTCATCCGGACAGAAAGGCAGACGTGTACTGACGTTCACGGAGGAGACGGTAAGCCATGCAGAAAATCGAGAAAAAACGGCAGCGGAAAGGCCTTCCGCCCTGGGCGGTGATCCTGATCCTGCTATTCGCCCTCCTGATCCTGGGGGGCGTTCTCTGGCGGCTCGAGACGCGGGAGCAGGAGGAGGCGGCGGGCGGCCCCGTCCCCCGGGAGGCGCGGGGCGGAACCCTGACGCAGCGGGACGCCTCCGAGATTGACCGGATTGAGATCACCCGCCGGGGCGGGGAGCAATGGAGCGTCGAGCGGGAGGAGGGAACGCTCTTCCCTTCCGGCACCCGGACCTGGGCCGTCGATCCCTCCATCGGGGATCCGCTGCAGGACGCTCTCTGCCACCTGGAATACGAGGAGATCCTGGCGGAAGACCCGGCCGGGTGGCGGGATCAGGCGGCGCTCCTGGGCCTGGCGGAGCCCCGGGTGCGGGCGGTCTGCCGGTGGAAAACCGGCGAACCCCTCGAGGTTCGGATCGGCGATCGGGTCGCCGGCACGGAGGACAGCCTGTATTATATGACGGTGGCCGGGGACGGCCGCCTGTTTGCCGCCTCCGAGGGAACGATCCGGGATCTGGATATTGAGGAGGCGCTTTTGCATCCGGTGACCCAGCCGGGGATCATCGGGGCGCTGCTGGACCGGATCACCGTGGCGGACGGGGAGGGAAAGCCCGTCACCGAATGGGCCCTGGCGGGCCGGATCACGGATTCCGACGCGGGGGAAAGCTGGCAGGTTACCGTTCCCTTCCTGTATCCGGCGGACGGGGAAGCCATCGCCGGGCTGAAAAAAAGCGCGGAAAACCTGCGGATGGGGGCCTATGACGGGGAGGCCACGGCGGAGAACCTGGCCCGGACCGGGCTGACCCATCCGACGCGGATTCTGCGGTTCCACATGGCGGCGGGATCCACGGGCACCGTATCGGACAGCGGCGTATACGACGTCGTGGACCGGGAGGCGCGGGAGGTCGTGATTTACCTCGGGGCGGACCGGGACGAAAACGTTTCCTGGATGCGGCTGGGGGAGGAGATCTACGCTGTCAACCGGGCCGCCTTCAGCGCCTTTACGGAGACGGATCCCCTGGAGACCGCGGCCCGGTATCCGGTGGCGGTGCCCTTTGGCTCCCTGAGCAGCCTGACGGCCGAGGAAAGGGGCGGGAGCGTGACCTATACCCTGGAGCGGGATGGGGAGGGGGCCCTGAAGGTTCGCCGGAACGGGGAGGAGACCGACGCGGCCGCCTTTGAGGCGGCCTACGAGCGGCTGATGACGGTGACGGTCACCGGACGGCTTCCCGCGGGCGTCCGGCGGGGAGAAGCGACCAAAAAATATACGTTCCGCACGGTGAGCGGCGGAACGCATACGCTTGAATTCTGGCCCTTCGACGGCATGCACGACGGGCTGACCCAGGACGGGTGCACGATGTTTTACCTGATCCGGGAGGGGATGCCCCCCCTGCCCTAGGCGCCGGCAGGCTGCCAGCCGATAATCGTTTTTCCGGTATAGCGCAGGAGATAATCCCGGCCCGGCTCGAAGGCGGGCAGCTCCTTTTCCCGGTCCCAGTAATAGAGCTGATCCCGGGAGCCGTGTTTATCCGGCTCCCCGAGGAAGATCAGGCTGCGGAACACCACGCCGTCCACGACGGACGGCTCCCCCTCCGCATGGTCGAAGGTCACCTGAACCTCATGGTGCCGCCCGTGAAGGGCGGAGAGCAGCAGCTTCCGGTAGTTATAGAGGGGCCGGTACAGCATCTCCAGACCGAAGATCAGCAGGGCGCCCACCAGCACGGTCAGCCCGACTGTCAGGGGCTCGATTCGCGCGTTCAGGGACCAGAAGGCCAGGGCGGTCAGCACCAGCGCTCCGCCGCAGATGCCCCAGAGGCGGCGGTTCATCTGCCGGTTCAGCGCCGACAGATCCGAGGCGGAATACAGCTCCCGCATGAAAAAGCCTCCTTCGAAAAGAAGCATCCCTCCTGTGCGGGGAAGGATGCTTACGCTTGCTTGATGTGTAAAACTTCAAAAAATCAGACCAGCTCGAGAATCACCATCTCGGCGGCGTCGCCGCGACGGGGTCCCAGCTTATAGATACGGGTATAACCGCCGGAGCAGTTCTTTTCGGCGTTGCGGGCCTTGTACTTCGGGCCCAGCTCCCGGAAGAGCTTCTCCACGACGGGATGCTTGTTGTCCTTGGTGCGCTCCCGGTATTCGGCCTTGTTCTCGTCGCCCTTCTTGGCTTCCTTCAGATCGTAGAGATAGGCCATCATGATCCGGCGGGCATGCAGCCTGGAGGGGGCGTCGTTGACGACGTCCAGGGTGACCAGCTGCCCCTTGTCGTTATGGGTTTCCTTCGTGGCGGAAACCGTATTGTCGCATTCGCGCACGGCCAGGGTGATCATTTTGTCAGCGACGCGGCGGACTTCCTTCGCCTTGGCGAGGGTTGTCTCAATCCGGCCATACCAGATCAAATTGGTCACCTGATTGCGGAGCAGCGCCTTGCGCTGATCCGCCGTGCGGCCCAGCTTGCGTTGGTTAGCCATGGGATGTTCCTCCTACTTCCTTAGTCTTCATTGGGCCTGAGCCCCAGCCCAAGTCCGTTCAGCTTCTGCTCAACTTCCTCGAGGCTCTTCCGGCCGAGGTTGCGAACCTTCATCATGTCATCCTGATTCTTCTGCACCAGCTCAGCCACGCTGTTGATGCCGGCGCGCTTCAGGCAGTTATAGGCGCGGACGGAAAGATCCAGCTCCTCGATGGTCATTTCCAGCACCTTGTCCTTCAGATCGTCCTCAGGCTGCACCAGGCTGACCGGCATGACCTGATCCGTCAGTCTGATAAAGAGGTTCAGATGCTCCGTCAGGATTTTCGCCGCGCTGGAGATGGCCTCCTCGGGCTTCAGCGTTCCGTTGGTCCAGATTTCCAGCGTCAGCCTGTCGTAGTCCGTGATCTGGCCTACGCGGGTATCCTCCACCGTGTAGTTCACCTTCTTCACCGGGGTGAAGATGGAGTCGATCGGGATCACGCCGATGGGCATGCTGGGGGTCTTGTTCCGGTCGGCGCTGACATAGCCGCGGCCCCGGTCCAGCGTCATCTGCATCTGCAGATGAGCGTCCTCGTTCAGGGTGGCGATATGCAGATCCTTATTGACAATATCCACCTGGTCGTCGGTCCGGATGTCGCCGGCCTTCAGCTCGCAGGGCCCCTTCACATCGATGGTAATCTGCTTGCTGTCCTCGCCGTGCATGACGATGGCCAGGGATTTCAGGTTCAGGATAATCTCCGTCACATCCTCCTTGATACCCGGCAGGGTTGAGAACTCATGCTGCACACCGTCGATGTGCACAGAGGAAACCGCAACGCCGGGGAGGGAGGAAAGAAGCACGCGACGCAGGGAGTTGCCCAGCGTATGGCCGAAACCGCGCTCGAGGGGCTCGACCACAAACCTGCCGTAGCAGCCGTTCGGGCTGGCTTCCGTGCATTCGATGCGGGCTTTTTCGATTTCGACGATCATTTCGTTTTACCCTCCATACCGCGGCCGCTTTCCGGAAAGGCCGGAAAAGGACGCGGTTCCTAGTCAGTTCGGTGATGTACGGATGATTAACGGGAGTAATACTCGACGATCATGTTCTCCTGCACCTGCAGGTCGATATCCTCACGGGTGGGCAGGGCGGTCACGGCGCCGGCCAGGTTCTGGGCGTCAAAGCTCAGCCACTTGGGGGTCGTGGTTCCGGTTCCTTCGCGCAGGCCCTTGAACAGCTCGCTCTCCTCGCTGCGCTTGCGCAGGGTAATCTTGTCGCCGACCTTGACCTGGTAGGACGGGATATCCACCTTCATGTCGTTGACCCGGATATGACCGTGAGTCACGATCTGGCGGGCGGCGCGGCGGGTCTTGGCCAGGCCGAGACGGAACACCACGTTGTCCAGGCGCAGCTCAAGCAGGCGCATGAGGTTGTCGCCGGTGATGCCCTTCATGTTGGCGGCCTTCAGATAGTATTTATGGAACTGCTTTTCCAGTACGCCGTAGACGAACTTGACCTTCTGCTTTTCCTGCAGCTGGGCGCCGTACTCGGAAACCTTCCGCCGGCGGTTTCCGCCGGGGTTGCGGTTGGACTTTTTATTGCCATATCCCATGACCGCCGGGCTGATGTCGTAGCTCCGGCACTTCTTGGCGATCGGCTGTTTACTTACTGCCATGTCTTATGTCCTCCTTTAATTACACGCGGCGGCGCTTGGGCGGACGACAACCGTTATGGGGAATGGGCGTCACGTCCTTGATCATGTTTACATCCAGACCGGCGGCCTGCAGGGAGCGGATCGCGGCTTCACGGCCGGAACCGGGGCCCTTGACATAAACTTCCACCGTGCGCAGGCCGTATTCCATCGCGGCCTTGGCAGCCGTTTCCGCGGCCATCTGGGCGGCAAAGGGGGTGGACTTTTTGCTTCCGCGGAAGCCCAGACCGCCGGCGCTGGCCCAGCTCAGAGCGTTGCCCTGAATATCGGTGATGGTCACAATCGTATTATTGAAGGAAGAACGGATATGGGCGGCGCCGCGTTCAACAACCTTGCGTTCACGGCGCTTGCGCGTAGCCTTCTTCAGCTTTTGCTTAGGTGCCATTGATTATTCCCTCCGTAAATTCAGTCAAAGGATTACTTGGTGGCCTTCTTCTTGCCGGCGATGGTCTTCTTCGGACCCTTCCGGGTGCGGGCGTTCTGCTTGGTATTCTGACCGCGCACGGGAAGACCGTGACGATGACGGACGCCGCGATAGCAGCCGATTTCGATCAGGCGCTTGATATTGAGGGACACCTCACGGCGAAGGTCGCCTTCCACCTTCAGGTGATGCTCAATATATTCACGCAGCTTGCTGATTTCGGTCTCGGAGAGATCCTTCACCCGCGTATCGGGATTCACGCCGACTTCCGCGAGCATCTTCTGCGAAGTGGTCAGGCCGATGCCGTAGATATAGGTCAGGCCAACCTCAACGCGCTTTTCTCTGGGCAGGTCAACACCTGCAATGCGTGCCATTTACGTAATACACCTCCGTATATTGTTCGGCCCCTGGCCGGGAAACAGGGCGCTCCGGACGGACGAGGCAACCCAACCAAATCCGCGGAACACAGCTCCTTTGCGCGCGCCCGGTGAAAGCAGGCGCACACGAACACCGGCCAGCCGCTGTGGAAGGCGCGGCAGGTCAGCGCCAAATGAGACGGGCATGGCTCGCCGCCGGAACACGCGCCCGTACAAGCGCATGCAGCCGCCCGGAGGCAAACCAGGGCTAACTGCTATAGTTTATCACAGCGAAAACCAAATGGCAATTCTTTTTTGGAGCAGGATCTTAAATTTTTATGAAATAAGTTACAAATTTATTAAATCGCTTTTAACGAAGGCCAGAAGCGCTTCCCGTTCATTGGGCAGACGGCCTTCCATGACCTCCGAGAGCAGCCGGGCGAGGCCTTCGCCGACGGCGGGCCCCCGGAGCCCCAGGGCCGTCAGATCCGATCCGTTCACCGCCATCTCCTTCAGGGTAAAGCAGGGCTTTTCCCGGAGCAGGGCGTCCAGGGCCTCCATCCGCTGGCGGAGGCGGGCGTCCTCCCGCTCCGGCGGGGTGGAGCCCGTCGCGATCCGATCCGCCCGGTGAATGAGAAAGAGGGCCCGAAGATCCGCCTCCCCGAACTGGTTCAGCCGGCGAAGCAGAAAGCGGCGGTCCACCGCGGGGGCGCCGTCCGCCGTCCGCAGGGGAATATCGTGATACAGCACCAGCCGGGTCACCCGATCCTGCATGGCCCGGCTGCAGCGGAGGGCCTCCGTGACCCGGGCGGCGATGTCGGCGGAAATCCGGGGATGACCCCGGTAATGGGCCTCGCCGGCATCGTCCAGGGTACAGGCGGCGGGCTTTCCCGTATCGTGGAGCAGCATGGTCAGCCGGAGATCCTCCTCCGGGGGCACGTTTTCCACCGCCCGGACCGTATGCTCCCAGAGGTCGTAGCGGTGATGATGGTTCCGCTGGTCATAGCCCACCATGGGAGAAAGGTCCGGAATGATCCGGGAAAAGACCTCCGGGAAGGCCCGGAGCATCCGGCCGGCGGCGGGGCCGCAGAGCAGCTTCAGCAGCTCCTCCCGAAGCCGCTCCGGGGCCACCCGGTCCAGGGTCGGAAAGAGGGCGCGGACCGCGGCGGCGGTTTCGTCCTCCAGGGAAAAATCATAGACCGCCGCGAAGCGCAGGGCCCGCAGAATCCGGAGGGCGTCCTCTCCGAAGCGTTCCCCGGGATCGCCGACGCAGCGGATCACCCGGCGGGCCAGGTCTTCCTGCCCGCCGAAGAGATCCAGGACGCCCTCCTCCGGGGCGTAGGCCATGGCGTTGACGGTAAAGTCCCGCCGGGCCAGATCCGCGCGGACGTCCGGAACGAAGGAGACGGAATCCGGATGCCGGTGGTCGGTATAGGGGCCCTCGGTCCGGAAGGTCGTGATCTCGTAGGGCACATGATCCCGGATCACCGTCAGCGTTCCGTGCTTCAGGCCGGTCTCCGCCAGCTGTTCCCCGGCGAAAACCCGCTTCATCTCCTCCGGGGAGGCGGCGGTGCACAGATCCCAGTCGTGGGGCGGGAGGCCGAGGAGAGAATCGCGCACGCAGCCGCCGACGGCGTAGGCCGGGAAGCCGGCGGCGCGGAGGCGGGAGATCAGATCGGAGACGGGGGCGGGAAGATGCATGGGGAACCTCCTGCATTTTTTGTTCGTGAGTACGAAAGTATTATATATGAAGGGGGATTGAATAGCAATGACGGCTATTCGCTGCTGTCAGGATGACTTCCCTGTGGGGGTCTAGCGCCGCCTGCAGCGGTGATTGCCGGCGCGGACGCTCTCGCCTCCGTTCGAACGCAGCGGTACAAAGGCTCCGGCTTCGCTGCGCTCGCCACAGCCTAAGTACCGGCGTTCTCAAGGCCCGCGCCGTGCAAACCACCGCACGGCGGCCTGCGCGGGCTGAAGCCGACAGTGATCGATTTGAAGAGTTGACGGAGCCAGGGGGGATTGATATGGATAGTTGACGGAGTCAGGGGGGGATTGATATGGATAGTTGACGGAGCCAGGGGGGATTGATATGATAGCCGAGGGTAAACAGATTTATGGGTTACTGCGGCAGAGAGAAAAACGGGGGATGACATACAGGATGACGAGTGAAGAACAGGATTTCAGAAACCCGGAGAACGGGGAAGCCCGGGAAGAGCGGGATTCCATGGGGACGGTGGAGGTGCCGGCGGACCGGTACTGGGGGGCCCAGACGGAGCGCAGCCGGCGGAACTTTCCCATCGGCGTCGGGCGGGAGCCCATGCCGGCGGAAATCATCCGGGCCTTCGCCATCCTGAAAAAGGCGGCGGCGGAGGCCAACCGGCGGCTGCGGCCGGAGCGGATGACGGCGGAGAAGTGCGAGGCGATCCGGCGGGCGGCGGACGAGGTGCTGAGCGGGGCGCTGGCGGGGCATTTTCCGCTGGTGGTCTGGCAGACCGGATCCGGAACCCAGAGCAATATGAACATGAACGAGGTGCTGGCGAACCGGGGGAATGAGGCGGCCGGGAGGAAGCTTCTGCATCCCAACGACGACGTCAACATGAGCCAGTCCTCCAACGATACCTTTCCCACCGCCATGCACATCGCCGCGGCGGAGGCCCTGGAAAAGCGGGTGCTGCCGGCGGCGGGACGGCTGGCGGAGGCCTTCCGGAAGCTGGAGGAGGCATATCCGGAGGTGCTCAAGTGCGGGCGGACCCATCTGCAGGACGCGACGCCGATCCTTTTCAGCCAGGAGGTTTCCGGGTGGCGGAGCAGTCTGGAGCGGGATATGGAGATGATCCGGGGGGCGATGGGGCCCCTGACGGCCCTCGCGCTGGGGGGAACCGCGGTGGGCACCGGACTCAACGCCCCGGAGGGCTTCGACCGGCTCTGCGCGGAGATCGTGGCGACGGAAACCGGGCTTCCCTTTCGGACGGCGGAGAACAAGTTTCACGCCCTGACCTCCCGGGACGAAATGGTCTTCGCCCACGGGGCCCTGAAGGCCCTGGCCGCCGATCTGATGAAGATCGCCAACGATATCCGGTGGCTGGCCAGCGGTCCCCGGCTGGGGCTGGGGGAGATCAGCATTCCGGAGAACGAGCCCGGCTCCTCCATTATGCCGGGGAAGGTCAATCCGACCCAGTGCGAACAGGTCACCATGGTGGCGGCCCAGGTGCTGGGCAACGACGTGACGGTCGGGATCGCGGCCAGCCAGGGGAACTTCGAGCTGAACGTATTCATGCCGGTGCTGGCGTATAACTTTCTCCAGAGCGCCCGGCTGCTGGCGGAATCCATGGACGCTTTCCGGGAGCGGTGCGTTCTGGGCATTCGGCCCAACCGGGAAAAAATGCGGGAGAACGTGGACAGGTCCCTGATGCTGGTGACGGCCCTGTCGCCCCGGATCGGCTACGAGCATGCCGCCCGGACGGCCCAGGAGGCCTTCCGGACCGGGTGCTCCCTGAAGGAGGCGTGCCTTCGGCTGGGGTTCCTGACGGAGGCGGAATTCGACGAGAGCTTTCATCCGGAGAGGATGGTCTAGGAGGGAGGCCACGATGCCCTATTTATATGAAACCCATATGCATACCTGCCAGGCCAGCGCCTGCGGGGTGAGCCGGGGAAGCGAACACATCCGGTACTATAAGGAGCTCGGGTATACCGGGATCATCATCACGGATCATTTCTTCGGGGGAAATACCCGGATCGACAGGACGCTCCCCTGGGAGGAGCGGATCCGCCGGTTTCTCAGCGGCTATGAGGACGCGAAGCGGGAAGGGGACCGGCTGGGGCTGGACGTCTTCTTCGGCCTGGAGCAGAATTTCGAGGGGGATGAATACCTGGTTTACGGGCTGAGCCGGGAATTCCTGATGGCTCATCCCGAAATGGAACGCTGGACGAGAAGACAGCAGCTGGAGCAGGTTCACCGGGCCGGCGGCTGCGTCATTCAGGCCCACCCCTTCCGGATACGGGGCTATATGGACATCATCCGCCTGGCGCCGCAGTTCTGCGACGGCATCGAGGCCGCCAACGCGGGAAACGAGGCGCTGGACGATGCCCGGGCGCTGCGCTACGGCCGGGAAAAGGGGATGGTGATGACCGCGGGAAGCGATAACCATCATTCCCCCGCCAGCGCCGTATACGGGGTCTGGCTGGAAAAAAGGTTGACAGATATTCAGGATTATGTCAGAATAATCCTGAATCGGGAGCCTGTAAAGCTGCAGGTTCCGGAAGAGCGTTTTGTGCTGCCCCCGGAGGTGAAGCTGGACGAGCGGCATCTTGCCTGGATCCTGAACGATCGGGAACAGGCCTGTCCCGCCCCGAAACAGTGGACCGAGCCGGCCATCATGCCCTGAGAGGATGAAACTGATTGTATCCGATCCTGATTCTGCGGGAAGAGCTGGTGTGTCTTGTCATCCTCCTCTATCTGACAGTTGTTTCCCGGATGTTCAAAATGGGGAAGGACAGCAGGGCTTTTAACCGCCTGCTGGGCTTTGCCTTGCTCCATGTTGTGCTGGACGGGGTGACGGTCTGGACCGTGAACCACAGGGACGCGATTCCCGGATGGGTGAACGACGGCGCCCATATGCTCTTCTTCCTGTCGGCCCTCCTGTTCGCCAACACCTTCTTCCTGTATACGATGGATCTGTTCTACCGGGGGCGGCTGCGAAAGTGGTACAAATGGTCCTTCCTGCCGATCCTGATCTACGCGGCGCTCCTGGTGACCGTGCTGAAAACCGAATACGCGGACTTCCGGGGGACCAGCGCCAGCGTCGGATCGGGGCCGATGGCGGGGTATGGGTTGGCCTTCGTTTATTTTATCGCTTCGATCGGGGTGCTTCTCCGGAACCGGATGAAGCTGAGCCGGTATTTTAAGGCTTCCCTGATGCCCATGCTGATCATCCTGATCGCGGCGGAGATCGCCCAGATCTTCGTTCCGGAGCTGCTGATCACCGGCGGGGCGGTGACCGTGATTACGGTGGCCTTCTTCTTCTGCCTGGAGAACCCGTCGGCCGTCCTTGAGCGCAAGGCGATCACCGACGCGCTGAGCGGCCTGAGCGCCCGCAGCAGCTATGAGCATGATATCGTCGCCTATGACAATGAGTTCGCCCGGGACAAGACGATTCAGTTTATTTTCCTCTTCGTCGATATCAACAATCTCCGCTCCGTCAACGGCCTCTACGGCCACCAGGCGGGGGATGAATACATCAGCCATATCGCCCTGATGCTGACGAACCATCTGAAGGGCGCGGAGCACATCTACCGCATGGGCGGGGATGATTTCCTGGCCATCTACCGGAATCAGGAGGAGGCCGTCGTCATCCGGGATGTCCGAGAGCTGCGGAAGGCCTGCGCCGAGGACAAAAAGGTCGAGGGCTTCACGCCGGAGCTGGCGATGGGCTACGCCGTGAGCAATTCCCAGTACAACAACCTGCGGGACGTCATGCGGGTCGCCGACTATATGATGTTCCGGAACAAGGCCGAGCTCAAGCGGGAGATGACGATCAGCCTGACGCACGCCACCGGAACCCAGCTGAACCTGATGGGGCTGACGGACCGGGTGTTCGACGCCATGTGCATCAGCGGGGAGGATTATTATCCCTTCCTGTTGAACATGGAGACGAACGTTACCCGGATTCCTCCGGCGATGTGCGAGTTCTTCGGATTTGAGGATGAGTTTATCGCCGATTTCACGGAGGTCTGGCGCGCGCTGATTCATCCGGATGACGAAAAGGAGTTCATGGACGACCTGACGGCGGTGCTGACGGAGCGGAAGCAGTATCATTACTGCCGCTACCGGGTACGGGGAAAGAACGGCGAATATGTCGAGGTCAGCTGCCGCGGCGGTATCTATCACGGGCGGGACGGGGAGCCGGATGTCTTCGCCGGCTATATGGTCAACCACGGGACGCCGCCCGTCCGGGATCCGGCGACCGGGCTGCGCAACTTCTATCAGATGTACGACCGGCTGAACGAACTGATTCGGGAAAAGACGCCCTGCACCGTGGTACGGCTGGAAATCAAGAATATCAACCGGATCCGGATGCTGTACGGCTCCAACGTCGGCAAGCAGCTGATCCGCCTGCTGGGCGAAACCTTCCAGAAGACGCTGGGACGCCGCGGCGAAGCCTACAGCAACCACGGGGAAAGCTTCATGATGATCCTGAATATGACGGATGAGGAGACGATCCGGGATCTGTACCGGGCTATTCAGGACCGCTGCGTCGCGGGAATCGATACCGGGGATTACAATATTCCCGTCGGCCTGGCGGCCGGCGCCGTCCGGCTGCCGGCGGAGGGGCTGAACAGCCGGGAAGACGTCCGAAGCGCGGCGATGTACACGGCGGAGGAATCCTATTACAGCCGGCATGACGCGATCCGCTTCTTCAAGGCGGACGCCAGCGAGGACAGCCGGAAGGAAATGGGCCTCCTTAGGACCATTCATCGGGACTGCGTCGGAAAACGGGAGCATTTCTATCTTCGCTATCAGCCGATTATCGATCTGCAGTCCGGCCGCCTGACCGGGGCGGAGGCGCTCCTCCGGTGGCGCGACCGGGAGCAGGGGGAGGTTTCCCCTGGTCGGTTTATCAGCTTCCTGGAGAACGACCCCGGCTACAATGCCCTGGGCGCGGACGTGCTGCGGCGGGCGATCCGCCAGGCCCGGACCATCCGGGAGAACCTGCCGGACTTCAGCATCAACGTGAATATTACCGCGCTGCAGCTCTACGCGGAGGACTTTATCCCGATGGTGCTGCGGATGCTGAAGGAGGAGGATTTCCCGGCGAAGCACCTGATCCTGGAGCTGACGGAGCGGTGCAAGGAAATGGACTTTGAGGATCTGCTCGGCCGGGTGAAGGAGCTTCGAAGCCATGGCGTCCGGGTGGCGCTGGACGATATGGGAACCGGCTTCTCCACGATCGATCTGCTGCTGCATCTGCCGGTGGACGAGATCAAGCTGGATCATGCCTTTACCCGGGAGCTGCGGGACATGAGCACCAACGAGCTCTACGCCCGGGTGCTCTGCCAGGCGGCCCAGGAGCGGGGCATGATGATCTGCTTCGAGGGTGTTGAAACCGAAGAGATGCAGGAATATCTGAAGCAGTTCGGTCATCTGGCGGTCCAGGGCTACTATTATGACAAGCCGCTCCTGCCGGAGGAATTCGAGCGCAAATACTGCGGCGGGGAATAAATCTGTTCCGCGTCATTCCCGCGCGTGACAGCGCTCCCTGTCCTGATACATCTCCGCGCCGGCGTGATGGAGCACCTCGGAGAAGGGCTCCCCGTTGGCGGGGTTACATACATATACTGGCCGCGAAACGGACAGCGGAGACCGTATGAATTAGAAAAACAACCGGCTGCTACCCGGGATCAGGGGCGCCGGAATCGTTTTTGCGCAGGGAGGCGAGGCGTGATGCCGGGTCCGGGAGGCCGCATGGGCCGGGGACGATATCTGACCGAGGAGGAAAAGGCGCAGGCCCCGAAGGTCACCAGGGAACTGCTGAACCGGATTTTTTCTTATCTGAAGCCCTACAGCGCCCAGCTGGGGCTGGTGCTGCTCTGCATCGCCGTGGCCTCCGTCTGCAGCCTGTTTCCGTCCATCCTGACGGGAAATATTGTGGACGTGCTGACGGGAAAGGAGCTCGGCGGCTGGTTCGGGGCGGGCGTTTCCGCGCTGGTCCGGCTGATCCTTTTGTCCCTGGGCCTGCATTTCTTTTCCAACCTGATCGGCGTGGGGCAGAGCTACCTGAACACCTGGATCGCTCAGCATATCTCCTTCGACATGCGGAACCAGATGTACCGCCATCTGCAGAAGATGTCCCAGCGCTTCTTTACGACCGCCAGCCAGGGGGATATCATCACCCGGATGACCAGCGACATCTCCGGGGTCGAAAGCGTGATCTCAGGCTCCTTTACGTCGATCCTGTCCAATATCATCACGCTGATTGTCGCGGTGATCGCCATGTTCCAGAAGAGCTGGGTGCTGGCCCTGGTGGGGCTGGTGGCGGTGCCGCTGTTTGTGCTGCCGACCCGGATGGCCGGGAAGCAGAGATGGAAGCTGGCCGGGGAGGCCCAGGCCTGCAACGACGAGATCAACGGCATCCTGAACGAAACCCTTTCGGTCAGCGGCCAGCTGCTGGTCAAGCTCTTCGGCCGGGAGGAAAAGGAATACCGGCGATACGAGGAGACGAACGGCCGGATGATCCGGCTCAACATCCGGGAGCAGATGGCGGGCCGGTGGTTCTTCATGCTGCTGAGCACGCTGACGACGGTTGGCCCCATGCTGCTGTACCTGGTGGGCGGTATCCTGATCATGCGGTATGACAGCACGCTGACCGTGGGTGACATCACGGTGCTGGTGGCGCTGCTGGGGCGGCTGTACGGCCCGGTCAACAGCCTGCTGAATACCCAGGTGGACTGGATGCGGTCCATGGCCATGTTCAGCCGGATTTTCGAATACTTTGATATGAAGCCGGAAATCGAGGACAGGCCCGGGGCTTTGACGCTGACCGGGGCCCGGGGCGAGGTCCGGTTTGAGCATGTCAGCTTCAGCTATGACGGGGAACGTCAGATCCTGAAGGATATCTCCTTTGAGCTCAAAAGCGGGGACTGCATCGCCATCGTGGGCCCCAGCGGCAGCGGGAAGAGCACGATCGTGAATCTGATTCCCCGGCTCTGGGAGGCGTCCGGGGGCCGGGTGACCTTCGACGGCCGGGACGTGCGGGACTGGACGCTGCATTCCCTGCGGGAGGAGATCGGCGTCGTGACCCAGGAAACCTATCTCTTCAACGGGACGATCCGGGACAATCTGCTCTACGCGAAGCCGGAGGCCACGGAGGAGGAGATGATCGAGGCCTGCCGGAAGGCGAATATCTATGATTTCATCGAGCGGCAGCCGGCGGGGCTGGATACGATGGTGGGCAACCGGGGCCTGAAGCTCTCCGGCGGGGAGAAGCAGCGGATTTCCATCGCCCGGGTGCTGCTCAAGGATCCCGCCCTGCTGATCTTCGACGAGGCGACCTCCGCGCTGGACTCGATTTCCGAAGCCGCCATCCAGGCCGCGATCAACCCGCTGATCGAGGAGCGGACATCGATCCTGATCGCCCACCGGCTGTCCACGATCCTGGCGGCGGACGAGATCCTCGTCGTCCGGGACGGGGCGATCGTGGAGCGCGGGACCCATCAGCAGCTGGTTCACGCCGGCGGCACCTATCAGGAGCTCTACGAAACCCAGTTTCAGAAAGGGCTGCCCGAGAAGGCGTGAGGACGCGCATGAAAATGGCCGAAAACCGTTCACCGTCGCGGAAGGACAGACGTGAACGGACGTTCACAGAGGAGACAGCTTTATGATTCAGGATATTTTCCCGGAGCGGCTGGACAACGCCTACCGGGATCTGATCCCCCGGGAGGAGGATCCGGTTCTCTGCTTCGAGCGGGACCGCGTGATTGCGGCGCTTTCGGAAGGCCGTCTGGCCTTCCCGCACGCAGGGGAGATGGGCGTCGGCCGCGGGACGGTCTACGCCTTCAGCGCGGCGGGAAGAAACTATTTCCTGCGGCCCGGAGGCGGAACAGTTCCGGAAGGGTACGAAAGCTTTTCGCTCCGGCAGCTGCGGGATCTGAATCTGACCGGCAACCTGGATCTCTTTATCGTTTATACGGGGTTCCATCTCTGGAAATGGTACGGAAGCAGCCGCTTTTGCGGCGCCTGCGGAGCGGAAACCAGTCCCGCCCATGACGAGCGGGCGCTGGTCTGCCCCTCCTGCGGAAACCGGATCTATCCCCGGATCAACCCGGCGGTCATCGTTGGCGTCAAGAACGGGGAAAAGCTGCTGATCACCCGGTATAAGAGCGGCTTTCGCCATAACGCGCTGATCGCCGGCTTTACGGAGATCGGCGAGACGGTGGAGGAGACCGTCCGGCGGGAGGTCAGGGAGGAGGCCGGCCTTCAGGTCAAAAATATCCGCTATTTTCAGTCCCAGCCCTGGGGAATCGCCTCGGATCTGCTGATGGGCTTCTACTGCGAGGTGGACGGCAGCACGGAGATCCACCGGGACGACCGGGAGCTGGGATACGCGGAATGGGTGGAACGGAAGGAGATCATCCTGCAGCCCTCCGATTACAGCCTGACCAACGAGATGATGAAACGGTTCCGGGACGGGCTGGACTGAAAGCTGCCCCGCCGAAGTCCGGCGGGGCAGCTCCATTTTGGGGGGCCTGATGCATCAGTGAACATCATTTTTTCTCAGCGAGCCGCTGTTCACGTCTGGCAGGCTTTGTCGGATGACGACGCTGGCGCCGCCTATTCCTCCGACTGCAGGGCATCGTAGCCCTCCTCGCCGGTCCGGACCCGGATCACGTTCTCCACATCCTGGACAAAGATCTTGCCGTCGCCGATATGGCCGGTGTAGAGAACGCCGCGGGCTGTTTCGACCACTTCGCTGACGGGCACCCTGCTGACCACGATATCCACCTGAACCTTGGGCAGCAGGGTTACCTCCACCGGCGTGCCGCGGTAATACTCGGGCTTGCCCTTCTGAGCGCCGTAGCCCATGACGTTGGTTACCGTCATGCCGGTGATCCCGATGGCGTTCATCGCCTTCTTCAGGTTTTCGAGGCTGGCGGGGCGGCAGATGATCTGGACCCGGGTATAAACCGGCGCGCCTGGCGCCTTCTCCGCCTTCTTTGCCGCGCCGGGCGTTCCCTCCGCCGGTACGGCGGCCGGCGCGGGAACGATGCCCGGAACGGGCTGCGCGGCCGGCGCGTCAATGCCCTCCTCCGGAAGGATCGAGAATCCAGAATAGGCTGTCAGCAGGCCGTGCTCGCTGCGGTCAAGGCCGGAGATTTCATCCGCCGCGTCCGCCCGCAGGCCTATCGTCTTTTTGATCGCCCAGAAAACCAGGGTAATCATCACCGCTGTCCAGGCGATCGTGCTGACAACGCCCAGGGCCTGGACGCCCAGGAAGTGGAATCCGCCGCCGTAGAAAACGCCCTTTTCGGTGGAGACGCCCGTTGCGAAAAGGCCCGTCAGCAGGGTGCCGGCGGCGCCGCACACCCCATGGACGGAGATCGCGCCGACGGGATCATCGATCTTCAGGATCCTGTCGAAAGCCTCGACCGACAGCACCACCAGTATTCCGCAGCACAGCCCGATGACGGCCGCGCCGAAGGGATTCACGGCGTCGCAGCCCGCCGTAATGCCGACCAGCCCGGCCAGCGCCGCGTTAAAGGTCATGGAAACATCCGGCTTGCCATATTTTATCCAGGTAAAAATCATCGTCGCCAGCGTCGCCACGGCAGCCGCCAGGTTGGTGTTAAAGAACACGAGGCCGGCGGAGGTGATCAGGCTGTCGCTGTCCATGCCGACGGTGGAAGCACCGTTGAAGCCGAACCAGCAGAACCAGAGGATGAAAACCCCCAGGGCCGCGATGGAAAGGTTATGCCCCAGGATGGCCCGCGGCTTTCCGTCCTTTCCGTATTTGCCGACCCGGGGTCCCAGGATCTTCGCGCCGATCAGCGCGCAGACGCCGCCGACCATATGGACCGCCGTCGAGCCGGCGAAATCGTGGAAGCCCATCCGGGCCAGCCAGCCGCCGCCCCAGATCCAGTGGCCGCTGACGGGATAGATCAGCAGGGAAATCGCCGCGGAATAGACGCAGTAGGCGGAAAACCGGGTCCGCTCCGCCATGGCGCCGGAAACGATCGTCGCGGAGGTGGCGCAGAAGACGGTCTGGAAGATCGCGTAGGCCCACAGGGGAACGCCCGCCGGAAGAATGAAGCCGTAATCCTTCATGATAAAGGGATCAATCCAGCCGAAGAGCGAGGTTCCCGCGCCGAACATGATGCCGAATCCAAACAGCCAGTAGAGCGGCGTACCGATGCAGAAGTCCATCAGATTCTTCATCAGGATATTGCCGGTATTCTTCGCCCGGGTAAACCCGGCTTCGCACATGGCAAAGCCGGCCTGCATAAAGAAGACGAGGGCTGCGCCGAGCAGAACCCAGATGGTGTTTGCGGGGGAATACGTCATGCTGATCACTCCCATTTCAGTAAATTTACCAGCAAAAAAAGGCGCCGGGTGCTCTGCACACCCTTGCGCCTTGCTGGAATGAGGAGATTCTATTCCGGGTTCAACCGCTTGTCAAGCGGAAAACAGGCAAAATACAATGCGATGTATTTCTCTTGTTTCCCTTTTCCGGAATGGTTGACAGAGAACGCGCGGGCCTGCTAAGATACCTGTAATTTCATAAGGAAACCGTTGAAGCGGAGATCAAAGCGGCGATGCCCTCACAGAGAGTCCGGGAAGCTGAGAGCCGGGCAGGAAACAAACCGCCAAATGGACCGCGGAGGGCGCAGTCAAAGGCTGAAGGGCCGAGTATGCTGCGACGTGGGGGCATACGTCAGTTGCCGGGGATATGAACGTATCCCGCCGAGGGCACGGGGAACCGTGAAGCAGGGTGGCACCGCGAATGATATTCGTCCCTGACAGAGAGGATCTGTCGGGGATTTTCCTTTTCCCGGGAGGAATGGAAAGCATTTCCAGATTGGAAACATCAGGAAACCCGGCGGACGCAAACCGGCGCTCACAGAGGTGAAGCCGGAGGGAATACCGGAAGGAAGCTGAAAAAACCTGAGGATGAAGAAGGGGAGGAAAGAGCCATGATCAAGGAAGCCATCGTCAAGATTGTCAGCAAGGAAGACCTGACCTACGAGGAAGCCTATACCGTGATGACGGAAATCATGAGCGGGGAAACGACCCCCACCCAGAACGCCGCCTTCCTGGCGGCGCTGTCGACCAAGAGCGCCCGGGCGGAGACCGCGGACGAGATCGCCGGCTGCGCCACGGCCATGCGGGAGAAGGCCACCCGGGTTGAGGCGGGGGAGGATCTTTTCGAGATCGTCGGAACAGGCGGGGACAACGCCCAGAGCTTCAATATCTCCACCACCTCGGCGCTGGTCGCCGCCGCGGGCGGCATGCGGGTCGCCAAGCACGGCAACCGGGCGGCCTCCAGCAGGAGCGGAACGGCGGACTGCCTCGAGGCGCTGGGGGTGAAGATCGAGCAGAGCCCGGAGCTTTGCCGGAAGCTGCTGGACGAGGTCGGGATGTGCTTCTTCTTCGCCCAGAAGTATCACACCTCCATGAAGTACGTCGGAGCCATCCGCCGGGAGCTGGGCTTCCGGACGGTGTTCAACATCCTCGGGCCCCTGACCAATCCGGGGCATCCGACGATGCAGCTGCTGGGGGTCTATGACGACTATCTGGTGCAGCCCCTGGCCCAGGTGCTGATGAACCTGGGGGTAAAGCGCGGCATGGTGGTCTACGGCCAGGACAGGCTGGACGAGATCTCCCTGAGCGCGCCGACCACGGTCTGCCAGTTCCGGGACGGCTGGATGAAGAACTATGTGATCACGCCGGAACAGTTTGGCCTGAAGCGGTGCGAAAAGAAGGACCTGATGGGCGGTACCCCCGCGGAGAACGCGGAGATCACCAGAAGCATCCTCGCGGGAGAGAAGGGGCCGAAGCGGGACGCGGTGCTGATGAACGCCGGCGCGGCCCTGTATATCGGCGGAAAGGCAGGAAGCCTGGCGGAAGGGATTTATCTGGCGGCGGAGCTGATCGACAGCGGAAAGGCGACGGCGACGCTGAAGAAGCTGATCGAGGTGTCAAACGCATGAATATCCTGGAAAAGCTGGCGGCCCTTTCCCGAAAGCGCATGGCGGCGGATCAGGCGGAGATCCCGGCGGAGGAGATGCGGGACAGGGCCCTGGCCCTTGGGAAAGGGGACGGGGAGGCTTTTCTGGCGGCGCTTCAAAGGCCGGGCGTCTCCCTGATCGCCGAGATCAAGAAGGCCTCCCCCTCGAAGGGGCTGATCTCCCCGGATTTTCCCTATCTGCATCTCGCGGAGGCCTATGAGCGGGGCGGGGCGGACTGCGTGTCCTGCCTGACGGAGCCGGCATACTTCCTCGGATCGGACGGGATCTTCCGGGAGGTTCGGGAACGGATCAGGCTTCCGATGCTGCGCAAGGATTTCACTGTCGACGCCTACCAGCTGGACCAGGCGCGGGTCATGGGGGCCGGCGCGGCGCTTCTGATCGTCTCCCTGATGGACGGGAAGACGCTGGAGGCGATGCTGGCGCGGTGCGGGGAGCTGGGGATCGCGGCGCTGACGGAGACCCACGACGAGGCGGAGATCCGGACGGCGGTGGCCGCGGGGGCCCGGATCATCGGGGTCAACAACCGGAACCTGAAGGATTTCACGGTGGATCTGACGAACGCCGGACGGCTGCGGGAGCGGATTCCCGCGGACCGCGTCTATGTGGCGGAGAGCGGCGTCCGGGGCCCGGCGGATGTGGCGCGAATGCGCGCGATCGGGGCGGACGCCGTGCTGGTCGGGGAGACGCTGATGCGCTCGGAAAACCCGGAGCAGGCCGTCCGGGACATGAAGGAAGCGGGAGGGGCGTGAGGGCCCGGAGGGCCGGAGCGCGGACGAAAAGACGCTGAAGAAAGCGGAAAAGGCGGGGTGATCGCAACGGGAACCCGAATCAAGATGTGCGGGCTGCGGCGGGCGGAGGACATCCGGGCCGCGAACGCGATTTTGCCGGAATATATCGGCTTCGTGTTCTTCCGGGGCAGCCGGCGATACCTGTCCCCGGAGGAGGCGGCGGCGCTGAGAGGCGGCGTCGCGCCGGAGATTCGGGTCGTCGGGGTTTTTGTTGACGAGGAACCGGAGCAGGTGGCGGCGCTCATGGCGGGCGGGATCATCGACATCGCGCAGCTCCACGGACAGGAGGACGAGGCCTGGCTCCGGCGGTTCCGGGCCCTCGGCGGCGGGCCGGCGATCCGGGCCTTCCGGGTTCGGCGCGGGGAGGATATCCGGCGGGCGGAGGCTTTTCCCTCGGACATGATCCTGCTGGACGCCGGCGCCGGGGACGGGAAGACCTTCGACTGGCGGCTGCTTCAGGGAGTGATGAGGCCTTACTTCCTTGCCGGGGGGCTGAACCCGGAGAACGCGGGCAGGGCGGTTCGGGAACTGACCCCCTTCGCGGTCGACGTTTCCTCGGGGATTGAGACGGCGGGCTTCAAGGATCCGGAGAAAATGCGCGCCTTTGCGCGGGCGGTAAGAATGGAGGGGGAAAAGACATGAGCAATCCAAGGGGGCGCTTTGGCGTCCATGGGGGGCAGTATATCCCGGAAACGCTGATGAACGCGGTCATCGAGCTGGAGGAGGCCTATGACCGGTACCGGGAGGATCCGGCATTCAACCGGGAGCTGACCGCGCTTCTGAACGACTACGCCGGACGGCCCTCCCGGCTGTATTTCGCCGAAAAGATGACCCGGGAGCTGGGGGGCGCGAAGATCTATCTGAAGCGGGAGGATCTGAACCACACCGGCGCCCATAAGATCAACAATGTCCTGGGGCAGGCGCTGCTGGCGAAGAAGATGGGGAAGACCCGGCTGATCGCCGAGACCGGCGCCGGGCAGCACGGGGTGGCCACGGCGACGGCGGCCGCCCTCATGGGCATGGAATGCGTCGTGTTCATGGGAGAGGAGGATACCGTCCGCCAGGCGCTGAACGTCTATCGGATGCGGCTGCTGGGCGCGGAGGTGATCCCCGTCAAAACCGGTACGGCGACCCTGAAGGACGCCGTCAGCGAGGCGATGCGGGAATGGACGAGGCGGATCCATGACACGCATTACTGCCTGGGCTCCGTCATGGGGCCGCACCCCTTTCCGACCATCGTCCGGGACTTTCAGGCCGTGATCTCCCGGGAGATCAAAGAACAGCTCAGGGAGAAGGAAGGGCGGCTGCCGGACGCGGTGATCGCCTGCGTCGGGGGCGGAAGCAACGCCATCGGCAGCTTCTATCATTTTATCGGGGATCCGGGGGTCCGGCTCATCGGCTGCGAGGCGGCGGGCCGGGGCATCGATACCTTTGAGACCGCGGCCACGGTCAACACCGGGCGGCTCGGGATCTTTCACGGCATGAAGAGCTACTTCTGCCAGGACGAATACGGCCAGATCGCGCCGGTTTATTCGATTTCCGCGGGGCTGGACTACCCCGGCATCGGGCCGGAGCACGCCTGGCTGCACGATACCGGCAGGGCGGAATACGTCCCTGTGACCGATGAGGAGGCGGTCCAGGCCTTCGAATATCTGGCCCGGACGGAGGGCATCATCCCGGCGATCGAATCCGCCCACGCGGTGGCTTATGCCCGGAAGATCGCGCCGGACATGAAGCCGGATCAGATCATCGTCATCACCATTTCCGGGCGGGGGGACAAGGACTGCGCCGCCATCGCCCGCTACAGAGGGGAGGATCTCCATGAATAGAATCGCTTCCGCCTTTGAAAAGGGCAAGGCCTTTATCGCCTTTATCACCTGCGGGGATCCGGATGCCGAAACCACGGTTCGGGCGGTCCGCTCGGCCGTAAAAAACGGGGCGGATCTGATCGAGCTGGGGATTCCCTTCTCCGATCCGACGGCGGAGGGCCCTGTGATCCAGGAGGCCAGCCTGCGGGCGCTTCAGGGCGGCATGACCACTGACGGCGCCTTCGCGGTGGTCCGGGAGCTGCGGCGGGACGTGACGGTTCCGATGGTTTTCATGACCTACGCGAACGTGATCTTTTCCTACGGCGCGGAGCGCTTCATCGCCCGATGCGCCGAGGAAGGGATCGACGGGCTGATTCTGCCGGACCTGCCCTATGAGGAAAAGGAGGAGTTCGGGCCCCTTTGCCGCAGGCACGGCGTAACGCTGATTTCCATGATCGCCCCGACCTCCGAAAACCGGACGGCGATGATCGCCCGGGAGGCGGAAGGCTTCCTCTATCTGGTGTCCAGCCTCGGGGTGACCGGCACCCGGAGCGAGATTACCACCGACCTTCGGCCCATCCTCCGGGTGATCCGCCAGAGCACGAAGGTTCCGGTGGCGGTCGGCTTCGGGATATCCACGCCGGAGCAGGCCAGGGCCATGGCGGCGATTTCCGACGGGGCCATCGTCGGATCCGCCATCGAGAAGATCCTGGCCCGGCGGGGCAGGGAAGCGCCGGAGGAGATCGGCGCCTATGTGCGCGCCATGAAGGAGGGGGTCCGGGCGGCGGAGTAGTTGTTCTCCGTATGTTTTTTCCCGCTCCGGCGACTTGACAGCGAATCCTTCCGGTCTCTAGAATATGGTGATTTTCCCGTGAAGGGAAAGCGAAATCGAAATCAAATCAGAGGAGGTTTTTACCCATGAAAAAGCTCTTTTCCGTCCTGATGGCCCTGTCCCTTCTGCTGGGCGTTTTCGCCTGCGCGACCGCCGAGGACAAAACCTACCGGGTCGGCATTCTGCAGCTGATTCAGCATCCCGCGCTGGATCAGGCGACCCAGGGCTTCAAGGATGCCCTGACGGCCAAACTGGGCGACAGGGTCAGTTTTGACGAGGGGAACGCCTCCGGCGATTCCAACAACTGCGCCCAGATCGCCAGCCGCCTGGTGTCGGCCCAGGTGGATCTGATCATGGCCAACGCGACGCCGGCCATGCTGGCCTGCGCCACGGCCACAGCGGACATTCCGGTGCTGGCCACCTCCATTACCAACTATGAATCCGCCATGGAAATCGAACTGACGCCGGAGGGCGCCACGGGCATCAACGTGTCCGGTACCAGCGACCTGGCGCCCCTGGACGGCCAGGCGGCGATGATCAAAGAGCTGTTCCCGGAGGCGAAGACCGTCGGGCTGATCTACTGCAACGCCGAGCCGAATTCCATCTTCCAGATCAAGACCATCGAGGGCTATCTGACGGAGCTGTGATACGAGTGCAAACGCTTCGGCTTCAACGATTCCAACGATCTGGCCTCCGTCGTCCAGGCGGCGACCGAGTGCAACGTGCTGTATATCCCCACGGACAACACCGCCGCCGGGAACACGGAAGCCATCGCGAACATCGTGCTGCCCGCCAAGGTTCCGGTCGTCGTCGGGGAGGAGGGCATCTGCGCCGGCTGCGGCGTGGCCACGCTGACTATCAGCTATTACGACATCGGATATAAGACCGGCGAGATGGCCTACGAGATTCTCGCGGAGGGCGCGGACATCACGAAGATGCCCATTGCCTACGCGCCGCAGTTCACCAAGAAGTACAACGCGGCCAACGCGGCGGAGCTGGGGATCACCATTCCCGCGGATTATCAGCCCATCGAATAATGGAGGAAGACCTTTGAATATCGCGCAGCTGCTCAACCAAATGCCCGGCGCCGTGGCCCAGGGACTGATCTGGGGGATCATGGCGATCGGCGTCTACATCACCTTCCGCATTCTTGACATCGCGGATCTGACGGTGGACGGTTCCTTTGCCACCGGCGGCGCCGTGGCGGCGATTCTGATTACGAACGGCGTCCATCCCTGGGTGGCCGTGCTGGCCGCGGTGGCGGCCGGCATGGCGGCCGGCGCCGTAACCGGCGTGTTTCATACTGCGATGGGGATTCCCGCGATTCTCGCGGGAATCCTCACCCAGCTCGCCCTGTATTCCGTGAACCTTCGGATTCAGGGTATCGGGACCGACCTGGGCTCCCGGGCCAACGTGCCCATGAGCATCAACAAGTATAAGAATATGCTGGTTTCGCTGCGAAACGTGGGCCAGTTCACCCTGGAGAATCCCATCTGGCTGATGCTGCTGATGACGGCGATCCTGATCGGGGCGATGTACTGGTTCTTCGGAACGGAGTACGGATGCGGCCTGCGGGCGGTCGGCGCCAATCCCCAGATGGCCCGGGCCCAGGGCATCAATACCGGGACCGGCAAGGTCGCGGGGCTGATGATCTCCAACGGGCTGGTCGCCTTCTCCGGCGCGCTGATGGCGCAGTATCAGGGCTTTTCGGACGTTTCCATGGGCCGCGGCGCGATCGTGATCGGGCTGGCCGCCGTGATCATCGGTGAGGTGATCTTCGGAAAGCTGTTCCGGAACTTCGCCCTCCGGCTGCTGGCAGTGTCCATCGGCGCGATCATCTACTATCTGGTGATCCAGGTGGTGCTCTGGCTCGGGCTGAGCACCGACGACCTGAAGCTCCTGACGGCGCTGGTGGTGGCGGTCTTCCTGGCCATGCCTCACTGGAAGAGCAGGATCATCCCCCGAAAGCGGAAGGAGGCAGGTCAGCATGCGTGAAGAGCCGATGCTGGTTCTCCGGGATATCCGGAAAACCTTTCATCCCGGCACGGTGATGCAGACGGTTGCCCTGGCCGGGGCCAGCCTGACCCTGAACCGGGGCGATTTTGTCACCGTGATCGGCGGCAACGGGGCCGGAAAGAGCACGATGCTCAACGCCGTGGCCGGTACGTTTCCCGTCGACAGCGGGAGCATTTCCATCGCGGGGCGGGAGGTGACCCATCTGCCGGAGCACCGGCGGGCCGTCCTGCTGGGGCGGGTCTTTCAGGATCCCATGACCGGGACGGCCGCTACGATGAACATCGAGGAAAACCTGGCGCTGGCCGCCCGAAGGGGCGAAAAGCGCCACCTCCGATGGGGGATTACCCAGAAGGAGCGGGCGCTGTACCGGGAAAAGCTCGCCTCGCTGGATCTGGGGCTGGAGACCCGCCTGGGCAGCAAGGTGGGGCTGCTTTCCGGCGGCCAGCGGCAGGCACTGACGCTGCTGATGGCGACGCTGAAGCGGCCGGAGCTTCTGCTGCTGGACGAGCATACCGCCGCCCTGGATCCGAAGACGGCGGAGAAGGTGCTCACGCTCACGGATCAGCTGATTCGCGAAAATGAGCTGACCGCCCTGATGGTGACCCACAACATGAAGGACGCGCTGGCGCTGGGAAACCGGACGATCATGATGCATGAGGGCCGGATCATTCTGGATCTCAAAGAGGAAGAAAAGCGAAGCATGACCGTCGGGGATCTGCTGGAGCAGTTCGAGAAAACCAGCGGAAGGAAGCTGGACAACGACCGGATGCTTCTGGCGACGTAAAGACAGAGACGGAAATGGGAGACAGATTTTGTCTGCGAACGCTCCAGCGAAGCGGTTACAAAATCGTCATCCGTCGCAGAATGGCAGACGTGAACCAACGTTCACAGAGGAGGAAGGCGCATGAAAACCTATCCGGGCCCGGCGGAGCTGGAACAATACAGACAATCGGGGAAATACCGGGTAGCCCCGGTAAGCTGCGAGCTGCTCTCGGACAGCTGTACGCCGATCCAGGCGGTCCGGAAACTGAAAAACGTGTCCTCCCACTGCTTCCTGCTGGAGTCCGCCGAGCCTCAGGAGAACTGGGGGCGCTATACCTTTCTCGGCTTTGACCCGAAGCTGAGCGTCACCTGCGCGGATGGCGAGATGCGGGTCGGGGAGCTGAAGCTGAAAACCGATCACCCCTCCGCGATTCTGCGCCAGATCCTGGCGGAATACAGAAGCCCGCGGATTCCCGGCCTGCCCCCCTTCACCGGCGGGCTGACGGGATACTTCTCCTTCGATTATCTGAGCTATGCCGAGCCGCGGGCGAAGACCTCGGCGGAGGATACGGAGCATTTTCAGGACGTGGATCTGATGCTCTTTGACATGGTGATCGCCTTCGACCACTTCCGCCAGAAGATCATTCTGATCGTCAACGTGAAGCTGGAAGAGGGAGAGGCCGGCTATCACCGGGCGGTGATGGAGCTGGAAAACCTGAAACGGCTGATCACGGAGGGGGAGGAAGCCCGGGACGAGCCGGGGCGGATGACCGGGGAGATCACCCCGCTGTTTGACCGGGATGCCTTCTGCGCCATGGTGGAGAAGGCGAAGCACTATATCCGGGAAGGGGATATCTTTCAGATCGTCCTGTCGAACCGGCTGAGCGCGCCCTGGGAGGGATCGCTGCTCAACGCCTACCGGGTGCTTCGCACGGTAAATCCATCCCCCTATATGTTCTATTTTTCTGGGACGGACGTGGAGGTGGCCGGCGCCAGCCCGGAAACCCTGGTGAAGCTGGAAAACGGCGTGCTGCATACCTTTCCGCTGGCGGGAACCCGGCCCCGGGGCCGGACGCCGGAGGAGGACCGGCAGCTGGAGAGGGAGCTGCTGGCGGACGAAAAGGAGCTGGCGGAGCATAACATGCTGGTGGACCTGGGGCGGAACGACCTGGGGAAGATTTCCGCCTTCGGCACCGTGGCGGTCGAAAAATTTCATGAAATTCTCCGCTTCTCCCACGTCATGCACATCGGATCCACCGTCCGCGGAGAGATCCGGAAGGATCGGGACGCGCTGGACGCCATCGAGGCGGTCCTGCCCGCCGGGACCCTCTCCGGGGCGCCGAAGATCCGGGCCTGCCAGCTGATCGGAGAGCTGGAGAACAATAAGCGGGGCATCTACGGCGGGGCGATCGGGTATATCGACTTTGCCGGAAACATGGATACCTGCATCGCGATCCGAATCGCCTACCGGAAAAACGGACGGGTTTTCGTCCGCTCCGGGGCGGGAATCGTCTACGATTCCGTGCCGGAAAAGGAATACGAGGAGAGCCTGAACAAGGCCCGGGCCGTGCTGAATTCCCTGAAACAGGCGGAGGAGGTGGATCCATGACCCTGCTGATCGACAATTATGACAGCTTCTCCTTCAACCTCTATCAGCTGATCGGTGCGCTGAACCCGGACATCCGGGTCATCCGGAATGACGAGATGACCCTTCCGGAGATCCGGGCGCTGCATCCGGACCGGATCATCCTTTCCCCGGGGCCGGGCCGGCCGGAGGACGCGGGGATCACGATGCGGGCGGCGGAGCTGGGCCGGGAGATTCCGCTGCTGGGGGTCTGCCTGGGCCACCAGGCGATCTGCGCCGCCTTCGGAGCGACGGTGACCTACGCGAAGGCGCTGATGCACGGAAAGCAGTCCATCGTCCGTCAGGAGGGAAACTGCCCCCTGTTCGCGGACTGCCCCGAAACCTTTCCGGTGGCCCGGTATCATTCTCTGGCCGCGGCGGCGGACACCCTGCCGGACTGCCTGACGGTCACCGCCCGAACGGAGGACGGAGAGGTTATGGCGGTGCAGCACCGGGAATTCCCGATCTTCGGCGTGCAGTTTCATCCGGAAAGCATCCTGACCCCGGACGGGAAAACCATGCTCCGGAATTTTATGAAAAGAAAGGCGGAAAGCCCATGATTCGCCAGCTGTCCATTTTCGCGGAGAACAAAAAAGGCGCCATGGGAAGGATCACCCAGATCCTCTATGACGCGGGAATCAATATGAACACCCTGATCACCAACGACAGCGCGGAATTCGGCATCATCCGCATGCTGGTTTCCGACGCGGAGGCGGCGTCGAAGGCGCTGCAGGCGGCGGGCTATATGTGCCATACGGACTACGTCGCGGCCGTCGAGATCGGGGACGAATGCGGAAGCCTGAACAAAATGCTGGCGGAGATCAACGCCGGCAATATCAATCTCGACTATCTCTATGTCACCTACAGCACCTTCAGCCGGCTTCCGACGGCGATCCTGCGCTGTACCGACCTGATGGAGGTGGAGGAATTCCTCCGGACCCGGGGGTACCGGATGCTGGACGGGATCTGCTGAAAGGATTATACCAGATCCGCCAGGCGGAGCACCAGCTGCTCCGTCTTTTCCCATCCGAGGCAGGGGTCGGTAATCGACTGACCGTAGACCCCGCCGCCCACCTTCTGGGCGCCGTCCACCAGATAGCTTTCGACCATCAGCCCCCTGACCAGGGCGGCGATCTCCGGATTCAGCTCCCGGCTGTGCATCACGTCCCGGCAGATCCGGATCTGCTCGAGATAATCCTTGCCGGAATTGGAATGATTGGTATCCACGATGGCCGCCGGGTTGGAAAGGCCGCTTTCCTGATAAAGCCTGAGCAGCTCCCGCAGGTTTTCATAATGATAATTGGGATGGGAGCGGCCGAAAACGTCCACATAGCCCCGGAGGATCGCGTGGGCCAGGGGATTGCCGGCGGTTCGGACCTCCCAGGTCCGGAAGATAAACTCCTGCGGGCTCTGGGCCGCGGCGATGGAATTCATCATGACGGAGATATCCCCCGCAGTCGGGTTCTTCATGCCCACGGCGATGCCCAGGCCGCTGGCGACCAGCCGGTGCTCCTGGTTCTCCACGGAGCGGGCGCCGACCGCCACATAGCCCAGCAGATCCGAAAGATAGCTGTAATTTCCCGGATAGAGCATTTCCTCGGCACAGATGAACCCGGTTTCCCGGATGACCCGCATATGCAGCTTGCGGATCGCGATGATCCCGGCCAGCAGGTCTTCTTTTTTTTCGGGATCCGGCTGATGCAGCATGCCCTTGTATCCGACGCCGCGGGTCCGGGGCTTGTTGGTATAGACCCGGGGGACGATCATCAGCCGCTCCCGGACCTGCCCGTTCAGCTCCGCCAGGCGGCCCATGTATTCCAGCACGGCATCCTCCCGGTCGGCGGAGCAGGGCCCGATGATCAGGAGCAGGCGGGCATCTTTTCCCGTCAGCACGTCGGCGATCTCCTTTTCCCGAGCCTCCCGGAGGGCCTGAATCGCCCTGTCGACGGGATAATCCCGCTTGATCTCCTGGGGAAGGGGCATCTTCCGGACAAATTCCATCGAACCATTCATCGCGCTTCTCGCTCCCATCCTGAAACCGGCCGCGGTATTCCCGCGCCCCTCTGCTCCGTCAGGATAAAGGCAGGATTTCTCCCTGTCAAGAGCGGCCCGGCCGAAAAACAGAAAACGTACGAACGATCAGCCCGGGGGCGGTCCGCTTCGATGCCTGGCGGCGGCCTCATTCCCCGCTGGCGCCATAATTGGAAAGCACCCTTGCGGAGGGATCATCCACGTCGCAGCCGGGCCAGTCGCGGTTCGGCATCCAGTATCCGGGGATCAGGCGGGCCTGGCCGGGATAGGACGCTTCGAACAGCTCCCGATAGAGGAGGCTCTCCTTCGTAAAGGGAGGACAGTAATCATACCCCGCGGCCTTTTCCCGGAATTCCGCGTCGGTATAGACGCGCTCCGCGTAAGCTTTCAGATCGTCGACCATGCTGTGGCCCACGGCGTCGGAGAAGGCCGCCTTCTGGCGCCAGAGGATCTGATCCGGCAGGATATGATCCTCCGCGAAGGCCTTCCGGAGCAGATATTTGCCCATGTTGTGCCGGTTCATCTTCAGCTCGGGATCGATGCTCATGGCATAGCGGACGAACTTCAGATCGCCGAAGGGTACCCGGGCCTCAAGGGAGTTGACGGAAATGCACCGGTCCGCCCGGAGCACGTCATAGACATGCAGCTCCCGGATCCGCTTCTCCGCCTCCTCCTGGAAGGCGGCGGCGGAGGGGGCGAAGTCCGTGTATTTATATCCGAAGAGCTCGTCGGAGATCTCCCCGGTCAGAAGCACCCGGATATCCGTGTGCTCATGGATCCACTTGCAGACCAGATACATGCCGATGGAGGCGCGGACGGTGGTGATATCCCAGGTGCCCAGCAGCGCCACCACCGTGGGCAGGGCCTCCAGCACATCCTTTTCGGAAATGATGACCTCCGTATGCTCGCTGCCGATGTAATCGGCGACCATCCGGGCGTACCTGAGATCGATGGCATCCACATCCATGCCGATGGCGAAGGTGCGGATCGGGTGATCCAGCATCCGCTGGGCGATGGCGCAGACCAGGGAGGAATCCAGGCCGCCGGAGAGCAGGAAGCCCAGGGGCGCGTCCGCGTCCAGCCGCTTTTCGACCCCGTCCATGAGAAGGCGCCGCAGCTTCGCGCAGACCTCCTCCTCCGTCTTCATCGTAAAATAGCCCACGTAAGCCGGATCCGCGTACTGAACGAATTCCCCGTCCATCCAGTAGTGGCC
>JAFRHH010000050.1 GCA_017433405.1 Clostridia bacterium
ATCTGAGAAAATAGTACGGGGCTGGAAAGAAAAAACCGTGTCGCTTCTCGCGGCACGCCGTCTTCTTCATCGTTTGCTTATTCGGATTTTAATTCGTCGGGAAAACGTCCCCGGCGGTCATGATACTACGTCGCTGGACAGGTGAGATGATTATCCAGTCCCCGGAGTGCGTCCGAGAAGAATATGAGAGCATGATGAAAACAGTGCTGCATGTGTAAGCCTATTATGAGGAAATGATTCCGAACACGAAGGAGGAGAAAAGATGCCAAGGCAATCAAAATCTGCCAGTAACGTAGATGTCTCCAAACTCCGAGACATCGAGGAATACACCCATGATGACAAAAAACGGACCAACAATCCTCCTGTCGGAATGGCTCAACATGATAAACTTGCTGAAGCCGCGACAAAATATCAATTTGACCCTCATCTTGATCCCACCCTGGAATGGACCGGGAAGACAGAAGGCATGTCATTTGAGGTACCAACGTCCTCCATTCATATTCATGAGTCCATAAAGCCACACAGCATACTGAGTGCTGTGCAGGCCATCGGAGAAAATGACGAAGCGTTCACAGGACAAGTTCAGATGTCCATGTTTGACGATCCGCTGGACCGCATGCGCCGCCGCCAGGCAGCTATACAGTTTTATCAGCATGGTGTAGACTGGACTAACCGTATGATTGCTGGTGACAGTTTGGTTGTCATGAACTCCCTTTTGCAAAAGGAAGGCATGGCAGGCCAGGTTCAGATGGTGTACATTGATCCGCCATACGGAATAAAATATGGTTCAAATTTCCAACCCTTCGTTGATAAACGTGATGTTAAACAGAAGGATGAAGATTTGAGCCAAGAACCGGAAATGATAAAGGCCTTCCGTGATACTTGGGAGCTTGGCATTCATTCTTATCTAACGTATTTACGAAACCGTCTCCTTCTTGCAAGAGAACTGTTAGCTGATAGTGGCTGCGTCTTCCTGCAAATAAACTCTGAAAATGCGCATACTGTTACGTGCTTGCTTGATGAAATATTTGGGCCGGACAATTTTGTTGCAGATATTGTTTTCAGAAAGAAGAGCCTTCCCCTTGGAGCTTCTTTTCTTGAAACAATGCATGACCATATTATTTTCTATGCAAAAAATAAACCTCAGCTGAAGTTCCACCATCTTTACACAGAAAATGATGTTGCGCAAATAATGTCCCACGGTCCTTATGTCCTCTTTCCGGATAATACATGGAAAAAAATCGCCCCTCAAGAGTTCAAAAGCCCTTTACATCCAATAGGCTCGAAATATTTTCGTTTGTTTTCCTTAATTGCTCCATCTTTCAGTCAAAGTGGTGTATTTAATTATCATTTCGAAGGAAAAGACTATCCTCCGCCAAGTCGCGGAGCATGGGTTTGCTCTAAAGAAAAACTGGATGTTCTTGCAGGCCTAAATCGTCTCCAAGTCGAAGGAAATTCCTTGTCATATCGTTTGTTTTACGACGATTTTCCTTATAAGAAAATTACAAACATGTGGGATGATATGATAGGTGCACACGACAAAATTTATGTTGTGCAAACTTCGACGAAGGCTATACAGCGGTGTATGCTAATGGTCACTGATCCAGGTGATTTGGTTCTTGATATAACATGCGGAAGCGGCACAACCGCATATGTTGCTGAACAGTGGGGCCGTAGATGGATAACATGTGATACATCAAGAGTTGCAATTACTTTGGCAAAGCAAAGATTAATGACCGCCACATTTGATTACTATAAGCTTGCGCACGAAGAGCAGGGCGTTGGCAGCGGTTTTGTTTATAAAAAAGTTCCTCACATTTCTCTGAAGTCAATTGTCAATAATGAGCCAATGCCTTTTGAGACGATGTATGATCAGCCAGAAATTGATAAAACCAAAGTACGCATCACAGGGCCTTTTACCGTTGAAGCTCTTCCTGCACCAGTTGTGAAACCGCTGGACGAGCTTGCTGATATGCCGGAAGACGCTTCCGCCAAGCAGAGCGACTGGCGTGATCAGCTTCTTGCCACAGGGATCATGGGACGCGGCGGTGCTCGTCTTATGTTTAGCCGTGTGGAACCGCTGACCGGCACACAGTACCTACAGGCTGAGGCTGAAACAAAAGAAGAGATTCCCCGGCGTGCCGTTGTATGTTTTGCAGGGGTGACAAAGCCTCTCGATTCGCGGATGGTTGCTATGGCCATGGACGAAGTTGAACGACTGCGTCCCGCACCAAAGCTGGTCGTATTTGCTGCCTTCCAATTTGATCCGGAGGCTTCCAAGGACATTGATGAGTTTATTTATCCCGGTGTTGATATCCTCAAGGTTCAAATGAACACAGACCTCATGACGGAGGACCTGAAAAAGAAACGTTCTTCTGATCAATCCTTCTGGCTGATTGGCCAGCCAGATGTGGAGCTGGTGCGGGACAAGCGTAGCAAGGAACTGTGTAAGATCATCGTGAAGGGCTTCGACTATTATGATGTCAAGAAGGGGCAGGTAGAATCCGGCTCGACAAATCGTATCGCCATGTGGATGCTGGACACCGATTATGACGGAATGTGTATCGTCCCGAATCAGGTTTTCTTCCCCATGAGCGGTTCAAAGGATGGTTGGAACAAGCTGGCAAAAACACTCCGGGCAGAAATCGATCAGGACAAGATTGCTCAGTATGCTGGGTGTGAATCCCTGTGGTTCCGCGCTAAGGCCAATTCTCGAATTGCAGTGAAAATCATAGATGACCGTGGAATCGAAAGTCTGAAAGTGATAAGGGTTGGTGATGACGCATGAGTGGAATCGACCAGCTGATCATCAATTCAGCATACAGAGAACCAACGCATCACTGGAAATATGATCTGAACGGCCAGACATTTGTCCGGGAGCCTGGCCGCCGTCCCGCAGGTTACTTTATTGCCGGTCAAGGGTCCAACCAATACAACGATATTGGTGAATTTGTTGAGCTTCCGCTTGTGAACAAGATTCGTCCCCGTGTGAAAGCATGGAGACAAGCGGGTTATCCCGGAACTACAGGAATCACACGGAAGCTTTTCGAACACTGGAATGATCAGAATGTTCGTCAATATCCCTTCTTCTTCTGCCAGCTTGACGCGATTGAAACCCTAATCTGGTTAGCGGAAGCGCCAGCCAGCGACAAAGTGGGAATCAATATTCCTTCTGATGGTGGCGCGTTCAGGCGAATCTGTACAAAGCTTTGCACAGGCGGAGGCAAAACTATTGTGATGGCTATGCTGATTGCCTGGTCCGTCTGTAATAAGGTCGCATATCCTCAGGACAAGCGCTACTCAAAAAATGTTTTCATTGTCGCTCCCGGGCTTACCGTCCGGAATCGGCTGCAGGTATTGCAGACCGGAGGAAACGAAAACTACTATACGATGTTCAATGTCGTGCCTCCAAGCCTGATGGATAAGATGCATCAGGGAAAGGTTATGATCGTCAACTGGCAAGCGCTTGCATGGGAAACCGAAGAAGCAATCGCCAAAAGGAAAAGTGTGGATAAGCGCGGAGCAAAAAGTGACGAGGCGTATACACGTGAAGTGCTTGGTGAAATGGCCACCACTTCCAATATTTTGGTCATCAATGACGAGGCACATCATGCCTGGCGTAAAAATCCTGAGTACAAGGCCAAACAGTCGAAGGAAGAAAAAGAGCAAGAAGAGCAGGCAACCATCTGGATCAGCGGCCTGGATCGCATTAATAGAGCACGGAATATTCTAACCTGTTATGATTTCTCCGCCACACCTTTCGCACCTTCGGGAAGACGCAATGACGAAGAAGCTCTTTTTGGGTGGATTGTCAGTGACTTTGGCCTGAATGACGGCATTGAATCAGGACTGGTCAAAACTCCCCGCGTTGTTGTTCGGGATGACGCTGTTCCTGATACTTCTTCCTTCCGTTCAAAGCTTTACCACATCTATGCCGATGATACGGTGAAAGATGATATCAATCGAAGGGCCGACCCAGAAGAACCGTTGCCGGATCTGATCATGCAGGCATATTATCTGCTTGGGAAGGACTGGCAGGCTCTATATAATTCCTGGAAAGAAGCCGGTTCAATCATCCCACCCGTAATGATCACCGTTGCAAACCGAACGGAGACCGCAGCCAGAATCAAATACGCTTTTGATCACGCTCGTATCCAGATACCGGAGCTGTGTGTTCCTGAATACACCATTCACATTGATTCCAAGGTGCTGGACGCTGCCGGAGAGGTATCCTCTTCCTCTGACGAAGGAAACGAAGAAGGGGAAGCCAAAGTCAGCAAGAAGGACGCTGCTGCCATCCTTCGGGATGTTGTTGACACTGTAGGCCAGCGTGGGAAACGCGGTGAACAGATTCGTAACGTTATCTCCGTTGGCATGCTGACAGAGGGTTGGGATGCTAAAACCGTAACTCACATTCTGGGCCTTCGTGCTTTTTCAAGCCAGCTTCTTTGCGAACAGGTTGTTGGTCGTGGCCTCCGCCGCACCTCTTATGATATGGTAGAGGGAAGCGACATGTTCACTCCGGAATACGTGAACATTTTCGGAATTCCCTTTACTTTCCTGCCGCATGAATCTGACGAGTCTGGTGATGCTCCGGTTGTTACCCCAAAGACTCAGGTTGAAGCATTGCCGGAGAGAGCGGAATATCAGATCAGCTGGCCTAACGTTGTGCGTATCGACCGGGAATACAAGCAGAAACTCAATGTAGACATCGCGCGCATACCGAATCTTGATATTGAAGCTTCTGAAACCCGGCTGCGTGCTGACCTTGCGCCAATTATTGAAGGTAAAACCGATCTGGAAAAATGCACAAAGATCGATCTGGAAAAGCTGGACGCTGAATTGCGCATGCAAAGAATCATCTTTGAAGTTGCCGGGCAGGTCTATGAACAGATGAAGGATAAATGCGCCTGGCAGCTGCAGGGGACAAAGTATGCCCTTCTGGGTCAAGTGATTCGCTGGGTGGAGGAGTATCTTGACTGCGGTGCCATCCAGATCAACCCGCCACTTTTTAACTTTGATCCACTCCGGCGCAGAATTATCATGATGATGAACATGAACCGAATTGTTCAGCATCTGTGGGACTATATCCGATTGGAGCAGACTGAGAGCCTTGTTCCAATTCTGGACACGTCCAAGAAGGTTTTTTCCACCGCAGATATGGTAACATGGTTCACCAGCAAACCCTGCTGCATCACAAAGCATAGCCAGATCAGTCATTGCGTGTTTGACAGCGCGTGGGAATCCACAGAGGCATATGTCCTTGAAAACAATCCTCATGTACTGGCCTGGGCAAAAAATGATCACCTGAACTTTGAAGTCGGTTATATCTACGAGGGGGTCTATCGGAATTATCGTCCCGACTTCCTGGTTAAGCTGGATAATGGCACCATGCTGATTCTGGAAACCAAAGGACAAGAAACTCGCCGCGATATTGCAAAGAGAAAAGCACTGTCGGAATGGGTCGAAGCGGTCAATTTTCTCGGTGAATATGGAATCTGGCACAACGCGGTTTCGTACAATGTAGCTGACGTTGACGGGATCATCAATCAAGTTCTTCAGCGCTGAAGCATGATGTTTTCTGCTGACTAACGATTGGGGGTGTGATATAATACCCATGAAGAGATACCAGGTCGTTGTAACCGAATATTTGCGTCAGACTGTTGAGATCGAAGCCGAGTCGGAAGAACAAGCATGTGAACAGACGATGACCGCCTGGCTGGATGGAGCCATCTATCTGGATGCTAAAGACTATGACGGTGGTGATGTTTGCGTAATTGGAGAACATCCCTGCAGGGAAGGAGATGAAGTCTGTGATTACACTTACCATTGATGAGTATACACCCTGCCTGAAGAATACCGTTACCGGGGAAATTGTTGAAACAGAAGTCATCCGACTTCGAAGAAAAAGCTTTTTGTCAAAATACAACAAGAGGACCGGCTGGTATGTGAACTGGAGCAAATTCGAACCAAATGTTGAAATCTACGCTCTCGTTCTGAAAGGAAGCGTGGATATCCAAGGCCTGATCGCGCTGGAGGAAGTTGTTCAGAGCAAAGCGGTTCACATCCTTTGGGCTGTTGCCGCCCCACAGAATAACATCTATAAGCATGGCAAGAAACTCTATTCCGGCGTTGGCGGACATCTGTTTGCTATTGCTGGAAATCGGTCTGCAAAGCTCGGTTATGGAGGACTTGTATACGGGGAAGCGGTGGATCAGGAGATCATGGCGCATTATATCCAGAACTATGGTGCAGAGTTTTTTCCCTATGGCATTCCTCATCACCCTTATCGAATTGTTATAGACACGAAAGCTATGGATAAAATCAGGGAGGAATATACATATGAGTACTATGGAACAGAAGAAGAAATATGATGATTCCGCTATTGATAACTATGTCAGCACACACAATGTTTACGAGAGCAGTGATATCGGTGTGGATATCCCCGCAATCATAAAATATGCGCGTGAGCATGACATCTCCTTGGCATCCGTGCCACAGGAAGTTGTAAACCAATACACCTACCGGCCAGCACAGCTTGTTGGCTGAATTCTTCTTTGTGTTTTGGATCGCATTGCCCAGCCGAAAATTTTCTTTTCCGTCAGAGCTTGCTTTTCACCCGTGTCTCCGTAAGCTGTCAACAAGCCGAGACGAGGAGGACATCACGATGGAATGCGGAAAGCTGACAGCGAAATTGAGGGACGCGGTACCGGTTTGCTTCATGGTTAACGATCACGAGGTCAAGCGCTACAAGAACATTGAGATTCCGGAGGAGATTAAGCACCTGGAATACTGCGGGTTCCAGTTCTGCGTACCGGAGGACGGCGGAGCCATCACCTTCAAAATCTGGTTCAACGAAGGAATCCTGCCGGAGATCTGGCCGGCAACCCGGGAAAGGCAGCACAGAGCAGCCAAGCAGGAGCAGAGGCCGACCATGGAGCTGCAGTACGGAGTGACAGGCGCAGATCGGAAAACGCTGGTGGCTGCTATGAGCACAATCATGAGGGTTGATCCCCGATATCTAGGAATGCCTTCACAGGCGTATCAGATTGGCGAATACGAGGTTTCTAAGGACGGCACACTTACCGGCCCAGAGAGTAAGGCTATTATCGAAGCGCTGGCCGCCAAGGGGTTCGAAGCGAAGTAAAAAAGGCCAAAAATGAAATAAGCCCGGCTTCCGAAAATGGAGGCCGGGCTTGATGCTGTGTTTTCGCCACCAACGGGCGTTTGTGATCTACAACGGGGACTTATGTCTCCCTTGCAGAAAAAATCGTGGTTGAACGGGGACTATGGTCCTCATTTTTGCTTTAGCAAACTAAACTGGACATTTTGAAAGCGGAAAAAAGCGGAAATTTACGGAAAAATGCGGAAGGAGATTTTTCAGAGCGGAAAAACGTGCCTTGCCGCCCCGCTGCAACCGCTCAGGTTGCAAAGCGGAAATAAGCGGAAAAACCGCAGGAAAAGCAAAACCCCGGGAGCATTGATTTACAATGTCCCGGGGAGTCGAAGTTGAGGAACTATCCAAATCTATGATTTGGGAAACAGTTCCCATACAGAGGAGGCGGGATTCCCCTTCGGGCCGCAACCGATATGGTCGCGACTCCACACTGTGGAGCTCGCTTCCTATCGGTTGAGAAAGGATTCGATGAAATTTCCGCCACTGGCGGTCATCGAATCCTTTCCCCACGGCCTTTCCAAGTCCACGGCTTCAAATCCCCATCATTCCGGATAGCAGAAATCCGAAGCACCCGTAAAGGGCACTTCGGATTTCTGTGTCGAAGTGGCGGGATTCGAACCCGCGGCCTTTTGGTCCCGAACCAAACGCGCTACCAAACTGCGCTACACCTCGAAGCTGGAGCCGATGAGGGGACTCGAACCCCTGACCTGCTGATTACGAATCGGCTGCTCTACCAACTGAGCCACATCGGCACAACCAGCGCCGTATATTGTATCATTATCGGCGGGTTTTGTCCAGCATTTTTTTAATTTTCCTGAATGGACCCCAGCGCCTGGGCAAGATCCTCGATCAGATCATCCCTGTTTTCCAGGCCGACGCTCAGACGAACCAGCTCCGGGGACACGCCGGCGGCCCGAAGCTCCTCATCGTTCATCTGGCGGTGGGTCGCGCTGGCCGGATGCAGGCAGCAGGTTCTCGCGTCCGCCACATGGGTTTCGATGGCAGCAACCCGCAGGGCCTTCATGAAGGCCTCCGCCGCCTTCCTGCCTCCCCGGATTCCAAAGGAAACCACGCCGCAGGAACCATTCGGAAGGTATTTCTGCGCCCGCTCATAATACCGGTTCCCGGGAAGTCCGCTGTAATTGACCCAGGCCACCCTCGGATGCGAGGCCAGGAATTCTGCGATCGCCTGGGCATTTTCGCAGTGGCGCTGCATTCTGACATGCAGGCTCTCCAGGCCAAGGCCCAGGAGGAAGGCGCTCTGAGGGCTCTGCACCGATCCCAGGTCCCGCATCAGCTGGCTGGTCGCCTTAACGATATACGCTTTTTCAAGGCCGAATTTTTCGGTATACACAATGCCGTGATAGCTTTCGTCCGGTTCCGTCAGCCCCGGATATTTCCCCGGCTCCTTCGTCCAGTCAAAGCGCCCGCTGTCCACAATGCAGCCGCCCACGGCGGATCCGTGTCCGTCCATGTACTTCGTGGTGGAATGCGTGACAATATCCGCGCCCCATTCTATGGGCCTGCAGTTCACTGGCGTGGCAAACGTATTGTCCACAATCAGCGGAACGCCGTGGCGATGGGCTGCCCGGGCAAACATTTCGATATCCAGGACCGTCAGCGCCGGGTTCGCGATCGTCTCTCCGAAGAGGGCCTTCGTCTCAGGACGGAACGCTCCGTCCAGCTCCTGCTCCGTGCAGTCCGGAGAAACGAAAGTAACATCGATCCCCATTTTCTTCATCGTGACCGAAAACAGGTTATAGGTTCCCCCGTATATCGCGGAGCTGGCGACGATATGGTCCCCCGCCCCGGCGATGTTGAAGACCGCAAAGAAATTCGCCGCCTGACCGGAGCCGGTCAGCATGGCCGCGCTTCCTCCCTCCAGCGCGCAGATCCGCGCCGCCACGGTATCACAGGTCGGATTCTGCAGCCGGGAATAGAAATAGCCCTCCGCTTCCAGGTCGAACAGCTTTCCCATATCCTCGCTGGTGTCGTATTTAAAGGTAGTCGACTGGATAATCGGAATCTGTCTCGGTTCCCCGTTTCCAGGGGTATATCCCGCCTGGACGCATTTCGTTTCAATTCTGGACATCACAATCACCGCTGCCCTGCTGTATTTGCCCCTCGTTCCAGGCTGCCCGCCGGAGGCCCGGGACATCCCGCCGCCTGTGCCGCGCAAAGAATTCAGCTGCTCATTCCCGGAGCTTCGCCCTCGCGGAATCGATGGCCTTCTGAACCATCTCCGGCGCCGGCGCTCCGGGGATTTTTCTTCTTTCCACACAGGAGATCATGCTCAGATCCCCGAACACATCCTGCTCAAAGGCCGGATGGAAGCGCTTCAGCTCCTCCAGCGTCAGATCCAGAAGACTTTTGTTTTCATTCAGGCAAAAGGCCACCAGTTCGCCGACCACCCGATGGGCATCCCGGAAAGCCACGCCCTTCCCGACCAGATAATCCGCGCAGTCCGTCGCGTTGGTAAAACCTCCGGACGCGCCCTTTTCCATGACGTCCTTCCGGAAGGTCACGGTTTTCAGCATCGCCGTAAAGACGGTCAGCCCCTTGACCAGTGTATCCCGCGCGTCAAAGAAGGCTTCCTTGTCTTCCTGCATGTCCTTGTTATAAGCCAGCGGAAGCCCTTTCATCACCGTCAGCAGGCCCATCAGATCGCCGTACACCCTTCCGGTTTTCCCCCGGATCAGCTCCGCCACGTCCGGATTTTTCTTCTGCGGCATGATACTGGAACCCGTCGCGAACCCGTCGTCCATCTCCACGAAGCGGAACTCATTGGTATTCCACAGGATCAGCTCCTCGCAGAACCGGCTCAGATGCATCATACAGATCGACGCGGCGGAGAGGTAATCCAGGATAAAATCCCGGTCCGAGACGCCGTCCAGGCTGTTCTCCGAAATCGCGCTGAAACCCAGCAGCTCCGCGACCCGCTCCCGGTTCAGCGGATAGGTGGTTCCGGCCAGGGCGCCAGAGCCCAGCACCATCACGTCCGCGGCCCGATACGCCCCGCGGAATCGCTCCCGGTCCCTCAGGAACATCTGAACGTACGCCAGCAGATGATGGGCCAGGGTAATCGGCTGCGCCTTCTGCAGATGGGTATAACCGGGCATGATCGTATGCAGGTGATCCTGCGCGATGTTCAAAAGTGCGTCCACCAGCGCCGTCAGCAGCTCCTCCGTTTCCCCGCAGGCCTGCCTGGCGTACATCCGGGTATCCAGCGCTACCTGGTCATTCCGGCTTCGGCCGGTATGCAGGCGCTTCCCCGCTTCCCCGATCCGCTGCGTCAGCAGCGTTTCCACGTTCATATGGATGTCTTCGGCATCCACCATCCACTGAATCTTTCCCGCCCGCGCGTCCTCCAGGATCTCCCGGAGGCCGGCAACGATCTTCTCCGCGTCCTCCGCGGGGATGATCCCCTGTTCTCCCAGCATGGTCGCGTGAGCGATCGAGCCTGTAATATCCTGCTCAAACAGCCGGCTGTCAAAAGAGATGCTGGAATGGAAATCGTCCACCAGGCCTTCCGTGGCCTTTCCGAATCTTCCTCCCCACAGTTTCATGCCCGCGCCATCCTTTTCAGCGTTTTTCTGACGCCGCCGACAGTCAGCATTTCCCGGAACGCCGCCTGAATCTTTTTCGCCAGAGGCGTCTTTGTCAGATCGACGGCAAAGATCACAGGATTGGAAAGGATCGGCTCCAGCACGCCTTCCGCGCTTTCCGGATCGCCAAAGCGCACCGCGCTGAGGGCTTTCTGCAGCTCCTCCTTCATCGGATCGGGAGAGACCTCCATGGGCTTTCCTTCGTCGTCCACCGCTAAAAGATATCGGAGCCAGGCCGCGATGGCCAGCGGAATTCCCTCCAGCTCGTCGACCGTCCCATCCGCGAGGCGGCTCTTAATCGTCTCTCCAAACCGGATCGGCACCTTCTGGCTCGTATCGCAGGCGATCCGCTGAGGCGTATCCGGCATAAAGACATTCGGAAGCCGGGCCTCCAGCACCTCCCGCAGGAAGGCTTCCGGGCTGAGGATTCCGGGATCCGTCACTACAGGAAGCCCTTCACGGTATCCGATCCGCTCCACCAGCGCCTTCAGATCCGGATCCTTCATTTCATCCGCGATCAGCGTATCCCCCAGCAGGCAGCCGCAAACCGCCAGCGCTGTATGCAGCGGATTCAGGCAGGTCGTCACCTTCATGCGCTCGGTCTTGTTCACCGTCTCCCGATCCGTCAGATAAACGCCCGCCTGATCCAGGGCCGGGCGGCCATTGGGAAAGCGGTCCTCGATCACCAGGTACTGGGGAACCTCCGCGTTTACAAAGGGCGCGATATACGTATGCTTTTCCGTCTGCACCGGCGCCATATCCTCAATACCGTCCTCCGTCAGGGCCCGGGTAATGACCTCCGCCGGTCGGGGCGTAATCTTGTCAATCATCGACCAGGGGAAGGACACCTGCTTTTCATCCGAAATCCAGGCCAGGAACCCGGTATCCGCCAGCCCCGCCTTCTCCCAGGTCTCAGCGATCTCCAGCACTGCCCCGCGAAGCTTTTCGCCGTTATGGCTGCAGTTGTCCATGCTCACCAGGGCCACCGGCTTTTTCCCTGCCCTGAAGCGGTGCAGCATCAGCGCGGCAACTACGCTCATCGCATGCCTGGCGTGGTCAGGCCCCTCTTTCATGTCCTTTTGAACCACCGGGAACAGCTCTCCGCGGAGATCCCGCAGCGCGTACCCCTTCTCCGTAATGGTAAAGGAAACCATCTGCAGAGAGGGCGCCTCGAAAACGCCGAGCAGCTGATTCCAGTCCTCCGAAAAGTCGGGGGACGCCTTCAGCCCGTCCGCCAGGGAAGCGATCACCTCGCGGTCCGTCGTTCCGTCCGGCTTCAGGGAAACCATCAGGGTCAGGGAGTCGTATGGCTTATAGATTTTGTCGATAATCTCAAAATCGAAGGTTTCCGCCGCGAAAATTCCCCGCTTGGCCAGTCCCTGATTCAGCAGCCGGTTCTGCAGTCCCGCGATAAACCCACGGAAGATATTTCCCGCCCCGAAGTGAACCCAGATCGGTTCCGCCTTCGTTTCGCGGATCATTTGCTCCCGGTCATAAAGCGGCAGGGCGACACCCGCCTCCTCCCAGGCTTCCCGGTTTTTGAGTCCCTCATTCGTCAGTTTCACTGGTTTTCCTCCTTCTTTATCTGTCCCCTCTGTGAACGTCAGTTTACGTCCGCCATTCCGCGGCCTTTCCGCCGGAGCGGATCAGGAGCGGCCATTTACGAATGCTCGGCCTTCAGGAAATGCTTTTTCCCGATCGTCAGGAAAAGAAGGCCGGCGACAAACAGCAGGATCAGGCTCAGAATCCCAAAACAGGCCTTCCCGGTGATCCCGTAGAACAGCTCGTACAGGGCGGGCCCGATCACGCAGGCGAACTTCCCGAAGATATCCATAAACCCGTAGTACTCGCCACTGCGCTCCGGCGGAATCAGCTTCCCGAAATAGGAACGGCTCAGCGCCTGGATGCCGCCCTGCACCGTACCCACCAGGGTCGCCAGGATCCAGAACAGCACCTGGCTGATGCCGACCGCCTTTTCAAGCGTCATTCCCAGCGTCCCGTGGAAATCCACCAGATAGCCCATGGCAAAGCCGATCACCGTAATGAACGCGTAGAGCATCACCGAGAAGGTAATCAGCTTCAGCGCGCCGACGCTTTCCGCCTTTTTCCCGAAGAAAATACTGCAGGGAACCGCGACGATCTGGGTCACCAGCAGCGCCAGGATCATCCCGATCTGGCCCAGGCCGAGGGTATTGCCGTATTTCGTCGCCATGGAAATAATTGTATCCACCCCGTCGATATAGAAGAAATAAGCCAGCAGGAAGAAGAGGATCGCCCGGTTTTTCAGAATGCTGCGGAAGGTCTTCACCGTATTTTTCCAGGCGGCCTTCCCCAGCTCCGCCGGCGGAACATCCACATAGGAAACCTGGCGGACATTCCGGATAAACGGAATCGAGAAAACCAGCCACCAGACCGGCACGATCAAAACCGCGATCCGCATGCTCAGTTCGCTCATTTTCATCAGGAGCATAATGCCAATGGAAATGATAAAGGGGATCGTCGAGCCGCCGATATAGCCCATGGCGAAGCCCCAGGTGCTGACCTTGTCCATCCGGTCGGGCGTCGTCACATCCGTCAGGAAGCTGTCATAGAACATGCAGCTGCCGCTGAAGCCGATCCGGCTGATCACAAAGCCCAGCAGCATCATCTGCCAGCTTCCCACCAGGCCCATCATCGCGGTGAAGATGACGCCCGCCAGCATAAAGCCCATCCAGAGCTTTTTCTTCATCCCCCGGAAATCGGCAATGGCTCCCAGATAAGGCGACAGCGCCGCTACCAGCAGATTGGCCAGGGAGACCGCGTACCCGTACAGATGATCCCCCAGGGAACCGCTCCCGGCCACCTGCGAATACAGAATCGGAAAAATGGCCGCCATAATATTGGTCGCGTAAACCGAATTCGCCCAGTCGTAAAGAATCCAGGACCATTCCGTCCGGGAGAAGCGTTTTCCCCTGCTCTTGCCCAAAACAGAATCCTCCTCTTTTTGCTAAGCTGATTACGTTCATTATTTCACGTGGCGCCTTTTTTGTCAATTCGTTCCACCGTCCTTCTGTTGAAAAGCGTTTCCGATTATGGCATAATATCTTCTGACAGAAAAACCAGACCGGGGGGATCATACCCGTGAACCCACAGGAAATTCAGGCGCTGATTCAGGAAAACGAAACGCTGAAAAATGAAAATAAAGCACTGAAGACCCGGATTGTGGAAAGCCGCCGCTCAATCCGCAGCATCTTCGGTCCCTATCTGACCGACGAAGTGCTCGAAGCCATGCAGAAACAGGAAAACCACCTGGTCATCGGAGGCACCCGGCAGCGGGTTACCATGCTCTTCAGCGATATCCGGAATTCCACCGCGCTTTCCGAGGAAATGCCCTCCGACGGTTTTATCCGGATGCTGAATCACTATCTGGAAGAGATGATCGAGCTGATCAACGCCTGGCAGGGCAATATCCTGGACTTCGTCGGCGACGCCATCGTCGTCGTCTTCGGGGCGCCCCGGCCCATCGAGTCCGCCTCGCTGAACGCGGTAGCCTGCGCGGTTTCCATGCAGCGGCGAATGGTCGCCGTCAACGAATGGAACCGGCCGCAGCACTTTCCGGATATCAGCATGGGGATCGGGATCCACACGGGGGACGCAATCCTGGGGAACATCGGCTCCACCACGCGAACCAAGTACGACATGATCGGTCGAAACGTCAACCTGACTTCCCGGATTGAATCCGTTGCCGCCGGGGGGCAGATTCTGATCACCCCGGACGTGCTTCAGGAAGCCGGAGGGAATGTTCATATCCGCGAAGGCGGCGATCAGTTCGTTGAATTAAAAGGCATCCGCGGTCCTGTGCACCTGCACGAGGTCATCGGCTTCGGAAAGCGCATGATTCCGGGGTACGAAAAAAGTGATCCGGAATAAGCTCCGGATCACGAATGGGCAGTTCTGAATTCCTTAGATGCCATAGCCGGCCAGCTGCGGCAGCCAGAGGCTGATCTGCGGAATAAAGGTAATCAGCAGCAGCGCGACCAGCATGCAGAGATAGAAGGGCATGGTCGCCTTGACCACCTTTTCCATCGGACGCTTGGCCACAGCCGAACCGATAAACAGCACCGCGCCGACAGGCGGGGTCAGCAGGCCGATACCGCAGTTCAGCACCACCATGATACCGAACTGAATCGGGTTGATTCCGATGGAAACCGCCACCGGCAGCAGGATCGGCGTCGCGATCAGGATGATCGGGGCCATATCCATAATCATGCCCAGCACCAGAAGAATCAGGTTCAAAAGCAGCGCAATGATGATCGGATTGGAGGTCACGGATGTGATCATCTCAGCGGCCTTCGCCGGCACATGAAGCAGGGTCAGGCAGTTTCCGAAGGCCGCGGAGAAGGCGATCAGGATCAGCACGATAGACAGCGTTTCCACGCAGCTCTCCAGGCTCTTCCACACGCCCTTCCAGTTCAGGCCCTTATAAATGAACACGGAGACGAGCAGGGAATAGATGACCGCGATGGCCGCGGATTCCGTCGCCGTAAACACACCGCCGACGACGCCGAACACCACGATCAGCACCGCCAGCAGGGCCCAGATCGACTTTCCCAGCTGCTTGACGAAGTTCATCAGGGAGAATTTATCGCCCTTGGGGTAATTCCGCTTCACGGAGATAATATAGGAGCCCACCATCAGGGCGATCGCCAGCAGCGCGCCGGGCAGGTAGCCCGCCATGAACAGCGCGCCGACCGAAATGCCGCCGGCCGTAGTGGCATAGATCACCATGTTATGGCTCGGAGGAACCAGCAGACCTTCGCAGGAGGAGGTGATGGTGACCGCCGTCGAAAAGTCCGCGTCGTATCCCTGATCCACCATCATGGGGATCAGGATGGAGCCCAGGGAGGCCGTATCCGCGGAGGCGGAGCCGGAAATGCCGCCGAAGAAATAGGAGGCGACAATGTTGACCATCGCCAGACCGCCGCGCATCCATCCCACCAGGGAGTTCGCCAGGGCGATCAGCTTATCCGAGATGCCTCCGGTTCCCATCAGCACGCCCATCGTTATGAAGAAGGGAACCGCCATCAGGGAGAAGGACCAGACGCCCTTGACCATCTGCTGGGAGATCGTCTGGAGCGGCTGATTCATGGACATCATACAGAAGATCGTTGAAAGGCCGACCGCGTAGGCAATCGGGAACCGCAGCAGAATCATGACCAGAAAGCTGCCGAGCAAAATGACGGTTGATAAGGTTTCAGCATCCATCAGACTTTTGCCGCCTCCTTCCCGGGTTGATCCGGACGCCAGAAGGCTTCCAGATGCTGGAACACCTGTTCCAGTTCAAAAATGATCATGCTTACCCCGGCCACGGGAACCGGCAGATACTGCCAGACCTTGCTCATGCCGGGGAGGGAGGCATATTTCCCCCGCAGGCTCAGCGGAGAGTTGCAGAAGCGAATCCCGTAAATCACCAGGTAAACGCCCAGCAGCATGACCGCCAGATCCGCCACCAGATCCAGCACCTTCACGACCTTCGGGGGAAGATAGCGGTCAAAGGCGGTCATGCGGATATGCGCGCCGCGCCGAATCGCCAGGCTGGCCGACAGCACCGTCATGTACACCATCAGGGTCAGAACGATTTCCTCGCTCCAGTGGGGATCCGTGATGAAGGGAATATACCGGCCGGCCACGGACCAGCAGGTAATCAGAATATCCCCGATCAGCAGGATCTTGCAGACGAACATCAGAACCTTATAGGTCCAGTCGTACAGAGGTTTGATCTTTTCCAGCGTCGTAAAAAACGCCGGAATCTTTACATCCGACAAGGAAGGCACTCCTTTCATTCAAAATAGGGGATGTGGGACAAACCCACATCCCCAAAGCTTTTAGACTTGCAGGATAAACCTTACTTCATCGCCAGGATCGCTTCATAGGCAGCGTCTTCGCCGTTGATATTGGCGGTTACAACATCCTTCACGGCCTCGATCCACGGGGTCTTGTCCGGCACTTCGATGATGTGGCAGCCTTCCGCCTTCAGCGCTTCCAGGGTCTCATTCTCCTTGGCTTCGCTGACTTCGCGGCACTTCTGGGAAGCATAGGTCGCCGCTTCCTGCACCCACGCCTGCTGTTCCGCGGACAGCTTGTTCCAGGCGGTATCGGTGATGATCAGCTGAACGGCGCCCAGGGTATGACCATCCATCATGAAGTAGGGAGCCACTTCCTGGAAGGCGTTGGACTTGTAGTTCGCGGTGGGCTGCTCGGCAGCGTCAACCACGCCGGTCTGCAGCGCGCTGTACAGCTCGGTGAAGGGAACGGTGGTCGCGGAGGCGCCCAGGCCGGAAACCAGACCGGTCATGACCGGGTCGGAGGAAACGCGGATCTTCAGGCCCTTCAGGGAGTTGATATCCACGACTTCGTTCTTGAAGAAGAAGTGACGGAAGCCTTCCTCGCCGTAGCACAGGCCCCGCAGCGGCAGGCCGATGGTCTGGGGCTCGTTCAGGAATTCCTTGGCCAGATCGCTGTTGGCGAAATTCCAGAAATGATTACGGTTTTCGAACACATAGGGCAGGGACAGCAGGGTCGCCTTGGTGCAGCCATACTGGCTCAGCGCGAAAGCGGAGATCCGGCTGATGTCCGTCACGGTTCCGCCACCCAGCAGGTTGTCCAGAATCTGATCCTCGGAGCCCAGCACGCCGCTCGCCTGAATGTCAATCAGCACGGAGCCGCCGGAGAGCTCTTCCACCTTGGTCTTGAACGCGGTCGCCAGTTCGCCGACGATGGTTCCCTCGATCGGGTTCACCTCAGCATAGGTCAGGGTAATCGGATCATCCGCCAGCGCAGCGGTGCAGCTGACGAGCATGATCAGGGCCAGAAACAAACCAATGAGCTTCTTCATATGACGTGTTCCTCCTGTTTTTTGCGGTTGGACCGCAATAATTTGTATGAATGAAGTCTAACATATCTTTCCGAAATTGTCCATAATGGAATTGAAATCAGGGAAATTTTTTGTTATTCTCTATAGGTAAAAAAAGGGAGCTGAAGGTATGGCCGCGAAGCAGGATATCGTGATTCCCGTTCAACTGGATGAAAAAACCTTTCGCCGGTTCGCAAGATTTGATATGCTCCGGCTGAGAAAGCGATGGGTCAGGCCGGCGGTTTTTGCCCTGATCCTCTGCGCTTTTGCCTTCGTCGCGCTTTTCTCCCGACTGCCGCAGTCCGGCATGATCGCGGCCGTCCTGCTGGCCGTCGGCCTCGGGCTTCCGATCGTCTATATCGGGATGTTCCTGAGCCAGGTCAACGTGCAGGCGGAGCGGCTGAAGCTCGGAAAAGGAAAAAAGGTTTATACCGTCACCCTGCGCTCCCGGGATTTCTCCGTGGTCAGCCATCTGAAGGAGGAAGCGGTGACGGTTTCCTGGACGGACGCCAGCCAGGCCTTCCGGATGCCGGGCTGCATCTATCTCTATGCCAGCCCCGTCCGGGCCTTTCTGCTGCCGGACGGGCAGGCCAACGTTCCCGACAGCGAGGTCTGGAGCGCCATCCTGAACCGGCTCGGGCCGGAGAAATGCCGCGTCAGTCTGCTGATGAAAATCCGCGGAAAGCTCTCCTGACGGGGTTCCGCCTCCCCGGGGCGAAACATCCCAAAGGCAGAATCATCCGGAGGCGAAAAAGCCCGAAAACTTTTCCTGTTTTACTGCCACCCACGGGGAAATCACGTATCAACTGGCGGAAAGAAACATCGGGTTTCTCTCCGCCTGACGATAGGAAGTCCACGAATGAAAAGGAGGATATAACCATGGAAGAGATGAAAGTACTGAACACCGAGGAGCTGGAGAACGTCGCGGGCGGACTGATCGTTGACGACAAAGCCGCGAACAAGTTCTGGATCATTAAGCAGAACGGAGATGTGATCGCTCCCTCCCCGAGCAGGGAAAAGGCGATCGAGGCCGCCAAGGCCTTCAACACCAGCACGCAGATCATCACCAGGGAAGAATATAAGAAGCGCTTTGGCCGCGATCTGAAGTGGTAAGACGGCGTTCAGCAGGGGGGCTGTGAGTCATCACAGCCCCCCCTGACTTATTTCCTTGACAGGCTCCGCAGCGCCCTTTTCAGCCTTCCTCCCAGGGTTCCGCTCTCGCGCAGGGCCACCGCGGCGTCCAGCGCGCCGGTTCTGTACTGATTGTTCTCCGGATCCCGCCGGACCGCTTCCCGGTAGGACTGATGGGCGCTGTCGAACTGATCCATCGCCATCAGAATCTTTCCCTGAATATAATACCACCGGCCGTCCCGATGCTCCGTCCGCAGCAGATGGCGCAGGGCGCTCTCCGGATTTCCCCGGGCCAGCATTTTTTCCGCCAGCAGGACGGCTTCCTCCTCGGAAATATCCTGCGCAAGGGCGGCATGGGGCCTCGGCGAGGCCAGCCGGAGGGCTTCCTCATAGGCCAGATTGATCTGAACCATTCGCTGCTGAGCCTCTTCCTTCCGGGCGGGATCCTGAATCATGTCCGGATGGCAGGCCTTCACCAGGGAACGGTAGGCCGCCCGAACCTCATCCGCGTCCGCCCAGGCCTTCAGCCCCAGCACCTCAAAGGGATTGATCATGAATCTTACCTCACCGGTTACACGACAGTTTCCCGGCTGATCACCGCGCCCAAAGAGCGAAGCTTATCCTCAATGTGTTCGTATCCCCGGTCGATATAGCCGGGCTCATAAATTTCCGAAACGCCCCGGGCCATCAGGCTCGCAATAATCAGCGCGGCGCCGGCCCGCAGATCGGAGGCCGTCATCGGCGCGCCATAGAGCTCCGGCACGCCCTCGATAATCGCCGTCCGGTCCACCACCCGAACGTGGGCCCCCATCCGGCGGATCTCGTCCAGATGGCGGAAGCGCTGCTCAAAAATCGTTTCCGTGACGATGCTGGTCCCCTTTGCCGTCGTCAGAAGCGCGCTCATGGGCTGCTGAAGATCCGTCGGGAAGCCCGGATAGACCTGGGTCTTCACGTTGATGGAGCGGCGCGGTCCCACCACGTGAACCCGAATGGCATCGTCATAATCCGTGACCTTGACGCCCATTTCCAGCAGCTTGGCGCTCAGGGCGTCCATATGGGTCGGAATGCATCCGTTAATAATCACATCTCCGCCCGTCGCCGCCGCGGCGATCATCAGCGTCCCGGTTTCAATCTGATCCGGAATGACCGCATAAGTGCTCCCGTGCAGCGTCTGGACGCCCCGGATCCGGATTACATCCGTACCGGCGCCCTTGATCCGCGCCCCCATGCTGTTCAGGAAGTTGGCCAGATCCACGATGTGGGGCTCCTTGGCGGCGTTGTAAATCATCGTCTGCCCTTTCGCCCGGGCCGCAGCCAGCATGACGTTCACCGTCGCTCCGACGGTCACCATATCGAAGAAAACATCCCCGCCGACCAGGTTATCGCCCTCGGCCGTCAGGATGCCTCCCCGCTCCTCCGCCTCGGCGCCGAGCGCCTGAAACCCCTTCAGGTGCTGATCCACGGGCCGGGATCCGATTTCGCAGCCTCCGGGCGTCGGCACCTTCGCCTTTCCGCACCGCCCCAGCAGCGCCCCCAGCAGATAATAGCTGGCCCGCAGCCGCTGGGCGTTATGGTAGGAAACAGACGTCCCCTCCGCCGGCCTCGGATCCACCCGCATCATCTTTCCGGGCTCATAATCCACCTTCGCGCCCAGCTCCCGCAGAATATCGGCCAGGGCGTGAACATCCTCAATATCGGGGAGATTCTCAATCGTGCAGGGCTCATCGCACAGCAAAGTCGCCGGAATCACCGCCACCGCGGTATTCTTTCCGCCGCTGACCTGTACCCGGCCTTCCAGCGCCTGACCGCCGGTCACCAGCATTCGCTCCCTGCTCACAGCTCCGCCTCCCCTCTTTGGAATTCAGCAGTGTTTTTTATTATACTCTTTTTCCGCCGGGCTGACAAGAAGCCGGCGCGGTCCGTCAGCGCCCGCGGCCGTTCCCGGCGGAGCCGCGCCGAACCCGCTGAACCGGCCTTCCGGTTCCGGCGGTTCCTGGACCGGCGCTCCTTTTTCGCAGCGCGACCGCCTCTCCGGAAGGGCTCACCCGCGCCGGGCGGGGGGGACGGGGCCTGGGCTCACTGGGGGTCGTAATCTCCATCGGCCAGTCGCTCTTTTCCTCCCGAAGCCTTTTGCCGATCAGCTTTTCCACCTGATTCAGCTGTTTGACCTCGTCAATGCAGCAGAAGGAGATGGCCTTCCCCGTCCGGCCGGCCCGCCCGGTTCTTCCGATCCGGTGAATATAGGCCTCCGGCTCCATCGGCTGATCATAGTTAATCACATGGCTGAGGCCGGCCACATCGATTCCCCGGGCCGCGATATCCGTCGCCACCAGCACCCTGCATTCCCCGGTCTTAAAGCGTTTCAGCGCGTTCTGTCTGGCATTCTGGCTCTTATCCCCGTGAATTCCCTCCGCGTAGATGCCGGCGCGCTTCAGATCCCGCACGATCCGATCCACCCCATGGCGGGTTCTCGCAAAAACCAGTGCGTTTTCCAGATCCTCGCTACGGAGCAGATGGGCCAGCAGATGCTTCTTATTCCCCTTATCGACATAATAAAGGCACTGGTCAATCGCGTCCACCGTCGAGGTCACAGGATCCACCTTGACATCCTCCGGCTCCGTCAGCAGATCCAGCGCCAGCTTTTCCACCTCCGGCGGCATGGTAGCCGAGAACAGCAGGGTCTGGCGCTTTTCCGGCAGGGCCCGGACCACCCGGCGCACGTCGTGGATAAAGCCCATATCCAGCATCCGGTCCGCTTCATCCAGCACGAAGATTTCCACCCAGTCCAGCCGGACAAAGCCCTGGGCCATCAGGTCCAGCAGCCTCCCGGGACAGGCGATCACGATATCCGCTCCCCTGTGGAGCGCTTCCACCTGCGCGCCCTGGCCGACGCCGCCGAAAATCACGCAGCTCTGCAGCGGAAGGCCTTTTCCGTAGATCTGGAAATTCTCCCAGGTCTGCAGGGCCAGCTCCCGGGTCGGCGACAGGATCAGCGACCGGATGACCCGGGCGTCCCGGCGGGAAGAAGGGACTTCCGTCAGGCGCTGGAGAATCGGCAGCGCAAAGGAGGCCGTCTTACCGGTGCCCGTCTGGGCGCAGCCCAGGACATCCTTTCCCGCAAGCACCAGGGGAATCGTCGCCTCCTGGATCGGTGTCGGGGTTTGATATCCGGCGCCGCGGATGTTTTTCAGCAGAATGGGCAATAAGTTCAGGTGATCAAATGACATTCCTTTTTCCTTTCATCGTGTTCCGCATACAATCGTTGGTGCAGAGGACAGGGGGACAGTTCTTCTGTCCTGGCGGACAGGAAGAACCGCCCCCCTGTCCTCCGGCAGAGATGAGAGTATACCATAAAAAAAGGAGAAAACGCAAACCGCCCTCCTTGACGGGCACGGCGCGCACTGGTAAGATGAGGAAGATTCTGACAGGGAGGTTTTTCATGCAAAAGGTTCGCGGTTTCCGTTTTTTCCCCTCTTTCTTCAGATCGGTGACGCTCTGTTTCCTGGTGCTTTGTTTCGCTTTTCCGGCGATGGCGGAAACGGCCGCCGATGTAACCGCCCGCTGCACGCTGAAGCCCGGGTCCGGCAGCAGGAGCTTTCCCAAATGCACCGACCGGAATTACAAATCCTTCTGGACCTCCTCCGGGGGAAGCAAGGCCTGGATCGATGTCACCGCTCCGCAGGCGGAAAGCTGTTCCGGCGTCTGGGTGCAGTGGCATGATCATCCTCACGCCTGGAGCCTGCAGATTCCGAATGAATCCGGAAAATGGACGGAATGGATGCACACCGATGGGCTTTATTTATCGGAATACCTTCCCCTGCCGGAGGGAACCACCCGTTTCCGGATCGCCCAGGGGCCGGGAGCCTCCCGGAAGTTTACGCTTGCGGAGCTTCGGATTTACGGGGCAGGGGAAACCGCCCCGGAGGTTCAGCGGTGGAGCCCGCCCGCCGAGAAGGCGGATCTGATGCTGATCGCCGCCCATCCCGACGACGAGATTCTCTGGTTCGGCGGGACGCTTCCCACCTATGCCGGCCAGCGGGGAAAGGTCTGCCAGGTCTGCATGATGGTGCCGACCATGCCCTACCGCCGGCTGGAGCTTCTGGACTGCCTGTGGACCTGCGGGGTCCGGTGCTATCCCGTCTGGGGCAGATTCCCGGACAGTTTCTCCGGAACCCTGAAGAAACAATATACCCACTGGAGCAAAAACCGGGTTTACGCGCTGATCACCGGATGGATCCGCCGCTTTCAGCCGGAGGTGCTCCTGACCCACGACCTGAACGGCGAATACGGCCATGGCGGGCATCGCGTCTGCGCCGACGCGGTCACCCACTGCCTGGCGCTGGCGGCCAACGAAAAAAAATATCCCGAGACCGCCAAAACATACGGGGTCTGGGATGTTCCGAAATGCTACCTGCATCTGTACGCCGAAAACGTCGTGGACATGGACTGGCGGCAGCCCCTGGAGGCCTTCGGCGGACGAACCTCCTTCGAAATCGCCGAAGAGGCCTTCCGCTGCCATGTTTCCCAGCAGCATACCCGCTACCGGGTGGAGGATTTCGGCGCCGGCGACTGCAGCCTCTTCGGACTGTACCGGAGCCTGGTAGGCGAGGATATCGAAAAGAACGATTTCTTTGAAAACCTTCCCTGAGGGTTAATGATCCAGATCCTCGTCGGAGTCCGGCTGGGAAACCGGATCCCCGTTCAGGCTGACGTATTTGGCCAGGATATAGCAGTGCCAGCCCTCCACGTCGATCTCGAGCCAGTCCCCCTCGGCGGAAAAAATCGTCACCGGGGTCTTGACCGGATACTCCTCCAGATGGCGGGACCCGTTCTTCGGCGCCGAGCGGATGAAGACCGTTTCCCCCTTCGGGGTCTTTCCCTTTACGCTGATATATCCCGTTTCATAAGCTGTCCGCTCGTTGGCAAAGAAGGTCAGCGAGGCGGTCTGGATATAACCGCGAATGCCGTTATGATCCACAAAGGCCCAGCTCTTTCCCACCTTCAGCACCCGAACCACCCGATTCGTCCGGCAGGTATCGAGCACCATCGCCTTGGTGCTCGTTTTGGCGCGCATTTTGGCCTGGCCGTTCTTGGGGGCGTTAATCACCGCCAGCACCTTGTCCTCCGGGGCCTCCGTGCTCCAAATCAGGTCGCAGGTATCCACCAGCTGCTCCGCCCCGTTCAGATGAACCATGGACCGGGCCAGGCCGACATAAATCACCGTCACCGGGATCATTTCGTTTTGGGATTTCCGGTAGAAGGTTTCCGTCACCCGGCCGTTTTTATCCGCGATGGCATCGATCCGGGCCTGCCATTCCTCATAGGTCAGCGGCTTGCTTTCCTCCTCCTTGGGGAGCACCTGAATCGTTTCGGAATCCACCGTAATCGACCCGTCGGCGTTCTGGACCACGCTGTCCTGTTCCCCCGTAATGATGGTAATGCTTCCGTCCGCGTTCTGCCGCGTTCCCGCCTCGGAGGAAGAGGAGGAAACGGGAGCGCCGCTGTCATCCGTAATCTCGTACTGATTTCCTTCGGCGTCCGTATAGATCCCCATATCATAATCCCAGACGCCGCCGTCCTCATCGTGAACCACGCCGGTTTCCGCCCCGGCGCCGCCCAGCTGAAGCAGGCAGAGAGCGGCCGCCAGGCTCCAGCATCTCCTGATGAATCCTTTCTTCACAGCCGCACCCCCATCCATCGACCTTTCTGCTTCATCAATCCACAAGATGTGGTTATTATAGAGGATTACTCAGGATTCGTCAACAATTTTGTCATATTTGCCATCATTTTGTAACATTAAAGTCCCAGCGCTCCCGCCGCCGGATCGATATCCAGGGTCGCGAAATAGTCCTCGGGCCTTTCCGCCCGCCGGATCATCCGATAATCCCCACCTGTGGTATACAGGATTTCCGCCGACCGAAGGCGGCCGTTATAGTTGTATCCCATGGCAGACCCGTGAGCGCCCGTATCATGAATCACCAGCAGGTCCCCCGGGACGATTTCCGGCAGGTTCCGGTTGATCGCGAACTTATCGTTGTTTTCACACAGACTGCCCGTCACGTCATAGAGGTGATCCTCCGGCCAGTCCCGCTTTCCGCAGACCGAAATATGATGATAGGCCCCGTACATGGCCGGTCTCATCAGGTTGACGGCGCAGGCGTCCACCCCGATATAGTCCCGGTAGATTTTCTTTTCGTGCACCGCGTGGGTCACCAGCCAGCCGCAGGGCCCCGTCATCCATCGCCCCAGCTCCGTCTTGACGGCGACGCCGCCCCCGGGACAGATTTTTTCATAGGCGCGCCGGACCCCTTCTCCCACCGCCTCAATATTCGTCTCCTTCTCCTCCGGCCGATAGGGAATGCCAACCCCGCCGCTCAGATCCACAAAGGCGAAGCGAAGTCCCTTTTCCGCCTCCAGCTTCTTCCCGAGCTCCAGCAGCAGCTCAGCCAGCGCCGGAAAATAGGAATCGTCCCGGGTATTGGAGGAGAGGAAGGCATGCAGCCCGAAGGATTCGGCGCCCAGCGCTTTCAGCCGATCCAGCCCCTCCCTGAGCTGGGGAAGCGTAAAGCCGTATTTCGCCTCCCCCGGGTTTCCCATGATCGCATTGCCGATCAAGAATTCCCCGCCTGGATTATAGCGCAGGCAGACGCAGGCCGGAATGCCTCCGTGGGTCCGCAGGGTTTCAATATCCGAATAATCATCCAGATTGATGAAGGCGCCCAGCGCTCTCGCCTGCCGGAATTCCTCCGGCGGCATCGCGTTGGCGGAGAGGATGACCCGATCCCCCGAAAAGCCGCAGGCCGCCGCCAGCGTCAGCTCCGTCGCCGACGAGCAGTCCAGGCCGCAGTTCTCCTCCTTCAGGATTCGCAGGATGGACGGGTTCGGAAGCGCCTTGACCGCGAAATATTCCCGGAAATCCGCGCACCAGGCAAAGGCCCGGTTCAGCCGCCTGGCTCTTTCCCGGATGCCCTTTTCATCGTAGAGATGGAACGGCGTCGGATACCTTTCCGCCGCCTGCTGAAAAACCGCGTCCGTCAGTGTAAAATTAGGCATCTGCTCTTCACTCCTCTTTCAATCCCTGATGGATGATGATTCAGTACACCTCAAACTCGCAGGAATCCGCCAGGGATCCGTCAATATAAAGATCCATCCGGTACATTCCCTTCGGGTAGCCGTCCGCGTTCAGGAGATCCAGCAGCCCGCTTTCCGCCAGCGAAACCCACCAGGCGTCCCGGGTTTGCAGCTCCGGATCATAGATCCATCCCGAGGCGGTTCGATAATTATTCCCGTCCGGCGCCGTCAGGGTCATCAGCAGGCTTTCCTCCGAGCGCTCCGTCACCGCGTAGCTGCTTACCGAATAGAGGAAGGCCTCTCCGGACCGCAGCTGAGCCTCCGTCACCCGCGTCAGGCTTGCCGGTTCCCGGCTTTCAGCCGCGGCCTTCTCCGGATCTTCCGTCAGCGCGAAGCGAAGGGATCGGAAGCCGTTGGTCCGCACCCGCTCAGCCTCGGGAACCGCCACGACGGCGTACTGCTCCGGCAGCTCCGCCGGCGCCTCTTCCGAAAGCAGGATTCCCGCCACATAGGTTCGGCCCGGCGTCAGCAGCAGCGTGGCTTGGGTCGCCTCCCGGTCCGCGGGAAAATAGGTTACATAGCTGTTCTCCAGATCCGAGATCACCAGGTAGGGCGACGCGCCCTCCTTTTTCGGCAGCCTGACCTCCGTCCAGTCAAAGGTATAGCGGTTCTTCTCCCCGGTGATCCGAAGACCCTCCGGAGGCGCCGGATCCGGCATCCCGTCCACCCCGGCGGTCATCCTTTCAATCACGCGGGTCAGGCCGTCCAGCGTCAGCATCCGGTACCGGCAGGGTCCTTCCGCGTACCGGCCGGCGATCATACCGATCACCGCCCCGTCCTCCGTCAGGACCGGCGCGCCGAGGCGCACCTCCTCCGACAGGCGGAGCAGCATGGCGTCATTTTCCATCCAGGGCGCCGCCGCGGCGGACAGAATCCGGACGCGAGCCGGATTGCCGGATTCATCCTCCGAGAGCGCAAAGCATTTCGCCGTCTCCGCCGCGCCCCGGAAGGGAAGCAGCCGCCAGGAATCCGGCAGCGGCGGATCCGAATCCTCCCGGAACCAGAACACCGTCACCAGGCCGTCGGCATCCTTCAGCATCCCCTCCGGCACCCAGGAGCGGTCCCCGTCCGAAACCAGCAGGGTATCCCCTTTCCGGAGCTCCAGCGCGCCGGTGGTCATCAGCGCCCCCGTCGTCAGCGGGATCGCTCTGCCCGCCGGCACTTTCTCCCCGTCCCGGAGGATCGTTATCTCCGGCAGTGCCCCGATCCCGGGAATCCCCTCCGCTGCCGCCGCTCCGCAAAGCAGCAGAAGAAGCAGCGCCAGCAGCCATCCGCGTCCCCTTCCGGCCATCTTCCCGCTCCTCCTCTTTATTCCTGATAATCCTTCAGGGAGACGGACACCATCTTGCTGACTCCCTGTTCCTCCATCGCCACCCCGTAAAGGGCGTTCGCCCGCTCCATAGTCCCCTTCCGATGGGTGACCACCACAAACTGGGTGGATTTGGAATACTCCTGGAGATAATCGGCGAAATAGCCGATATTCGCGTCATCCAGCGCCGCCTCGATCTCGTCGAGAATACAGAAGGGGGACGGCTTCAGCTTCAGGGTCGCGAAGAGGATCGCGATGGCCGTCAGCGTCCGCTCTCCGCCGGACAGCAGGCTCAAGAGCTGAAGCTTCTTTCCGGGGGGCTGGGCGTTAATCTCGATGGCGCAGTTCAGCGGATCCGACGGATCCGCGAGAATCAGCTCCGCGTGCCCTCCGCCGAAAAGACGAACGAAGGTTTCGGAAAAATACCCCTGCAGCAGATTGAACTGGCGGACGAAGGTTTCCTTCATCTGCTCCAGCAGCTCCTCAATCAGCTCCTTCAGATCCTTTTCCGCCTTTTCCATGTCGCCGCGCTGAGCCTGATACTCGTCATATCTGGCCTTGGTTTCGGAGTATTCCTCCACGGCATGGACATTGACCGGGCCCAGCGCCCGGATCTCCGCGCTCAGCCGGGCGGCTTCCCGATCCGCTTCCGTCGTGTTGAAGGGTTCCTTTCGGCGGAACTCCTCCGCGCCGGCGTAGGTCAGCTCGTAGGTGTTCCAGATCTTTTCCCGCAGCGCCTTCAGATCCCCCTCCGTCCGGGACCGGTTCAGCTCCAGGCGGTGCATCCGGTCCCCGTCCCGGCCAGCGGTCTGATGAAGCTCCTCGATTTCCCGCAGGAGCTCAGAGAGGGCCTGCTGCCTGCCTGTTCGCTCCTTTTCAAGCTGCCCGGCGGCTTCTTCCCGCGCCTTCTGCTCCTCCCGGACGGCCTCCAGCTTTCCCTTCAGGGCTCCCTCCCGGGTCAGATCCTCCGCTTCCGCATCCTCCAGCTCCTGAAGGCTCCTCCGGCGGCGCTCCTGGTCGTTTTTCATCCGCAGGCATTCCTGCTCATAGCGGGCGCGATCCCTTTCCATGGTCTCCAGCTCATGCCGGAGATCATTGACCGCCAGCGTCAGCCGAAGGGTTTCCTCCGCCCGCTTCTCCGTCTCCGCCCGGGCCGCCGTCAGCTCCTCCTGGAGGGCG
>JAFRHH010000051.1 GCA_017433405.1 Clostridia bacterium
CCATATGAACTTCCCTCTTGACCCAAAGGGTGGAGCTGGTGATGGGACTCGAACCCGCAACCTGCTGATTACAAATCAGCTGCTCTGCCAATTGAGCTACACCAGCATAAGCTCTTCGTGACACAGCCGGCAGTTCGCCTGGTGAAAAGTGGCGACCCGGAAGGGGCTCGAACCCTCGACCTCCAGCGTGACAGGCTGGCGCTCTAACCAACTGAGCTACCGGGCCAAAAGGCTGTGGGCCTTCAGGGACTTGAACCCCGGACCAACCGGTTATGAGCCGGCCGCTCTGACCAACTGAGCTAAAGGCCCATGAATCGGAAAGGAGAGAGTGACCCCGTCGGGATTCGAACCCGAGTTACCGCCGTGAAAGGGCGATGTCTTAGGCCTCTTGACCACGGGGCCACGAATGCCGGAGTGATAAGAAGTCGGGGTGAAGGGATTCGAACCCCCGGCCCCATGCTCCCAAAGCACGTGCGCTACCAAACTGCGCTACACCCCGGTGCAACCTTCCCGCGGTCAATCCCGCAGGCGACTTTGTCAGTATAAACGAAAAGTTTCCGTTTGTCAATCACCAATTTCTAATTTTTTTTCCCCTTTGGGGCCTTTTTTTTAAAAGCGCTTACGGCTTTCCGGTCATAAACCGCAGCAGGCGCTGCTTAAAATCCGGCGCCGTATCGTAGCAGGCGTGCCCGTATTCGCTGTACAGATGGATTTCAAAATCCGGCCTTCCGGCCAGGCAGGAGGCGATCTGGGATCCGGCCTCGCCGCCGAGCACCTGGTCGTCCTTCGATCCGATCACGAGGAAAGGACATTTTATCTTCTCCAGGTCTTTCCGGATATCGAAGTTCTTTATCCCCCTCGCCTGGATCACAAAATGCTTCAGTTCCTCCTCCGTCACGGTTTTCGCCAGTTCGGCCATAGCTTCCCTGATTGTGTTAAACACCGCCGCCGGATACAGCGCCCGGCCAAAATCCAGATAGAGCTCCTCCGTCTTTTTTCCCTCCGCCAGCTCAATCCAGCGAGCGATTCGCTGAAACCGCTCCCGGGAAACCTGGGCCGGGGCGGAAGCGACAGCCAGCCTTCGAACCATCTCCGGATGATTGATCGCCAGATCCATGGCCATCATGCCTCCCAGGGATGCACCGAACAGGCATACCTTCTCCATTCCCAGGGCCTTCAGGGCCACGCAGGTATCCTCCGCGATCCCGTGGACGGGATAAACCGGAGGAATCTCCTTCCTGCGGTCGAAGAGATAAACCGTAAAATCCCGGGTCAGCAAATGATAGCTGCCTGCAACGGCGGCGGCAGACCGAAGGACGCTCTGGAGGCTGAGGCCCGGGAGCATCACAAGCGTATCGCCGCCTGATCCAAAGCAGGCGTACTCCATAGAAAACCCGCCTGTTTCCACCGTTTTGATCTGAATCTTCATCCGCTCTTCTTCAACCCCCGCGGTTTTCCTTCCCCGCCGATCTTCCTGATCTGTTCTTCAGCTCTTCGCGATCTGTCCCCTGGCGCCGGTCGGTCTTCCGCTCCCCGCCGTCCGGTTGTTCCGGGCACCTTCGGGCGCGTCACCGGAGCGGCTTCATCTGCTCCAGGATCTTCCGCAGGGCGGCAAAGGCCTTTCTTGCGCCCTTTTCCACGTTGGCGGCATAGTCCGCGCCTGTTCCGTCGAAGGTATCGCTGATGCATTTGACCGACAGGCAGGGTACGCCGTTCAGAAAGCAGGTCCGCGCGATCGCGGCGATCTCCATGTCGCAGATTCCGCAGCCCAGGGCCGCCAGCCTCCGCTTGTCCTCCGGCTCCTCGACAAAGCGGTCTCCGCTTGCGACGGCGATCTCCCGGAATTCCGGAAGAACCTCCTTCGCCAGGGTCAGCAGGCGCTCATCCACCGGTATAAACCGATCCGGCAAATCCACGTACTGATGCTTCTCCACCGGATCAATGGGAGAGATGTCAAAGTCATAATGGCAGACCTTCCGGACAAGAAAAAGATCCTCCACCTGAAGATCCCGGGTCAGGGCTCCGGCGACGCCGAAGTTCAGCACCGTCTCGCAGCCGTACCGGGTAATCAGCAGCTGTGTTCCCGCAGCCGCGTCGATCTCGCCGTAGCCGGAGCACAGGGCAAAGAGTTCATGGCCGCCAAGCACGGTATGATACACCCTGCGGCAGCTGACCTCCTCCTCCGTGATTTCGCTTCCCTGGGAAAGGAATGCCTTCAGTTCCTGCTCTACGGCGATCAGTATGCCTACCTTCATATCGCTTCATCCCCTTCCTGATCTGACAGCGCCCGAATCCGCTCCCGCCAGCGAATTCAGGCGCTGAAAATGCTCATGTTGATTTGGGAAGTTCCCCTCAGATCCTCTCAGCCGTCTCCGATTTCATCCGTCGGCTCTTCCGGGTTCTGCTGCTCCGGACCGGCGGCGTCGTCATCGCCGTCCTCCGGCTGCGGGGCGGATTCGCCTTCCGCGCCGGGCTGAGCGCCGCCCTGTCCGTAGCCCCCGCTGATCAGGCGCTCATAGGATATTTCCGCGACCCAGGCCAGGTTGGGATCACCCGTTTCCCGGATCGATTCCCGCAGGGTTTCCTCGGAGGGATTCACCATGACCTCGAAGGTGCCCGCCCCGGTCGAAATCCGGATGGGCTGGGAAACGTCCAGCATCGCGGGATTCACCAGGATCGAGAAATCGCCGTTTACGTCGCGGGGATCCACCACCAGGCCGTTGTCTTCCTCCTGCATCGCGAAAATCAGGCCTTGGTTCACGGAAGGATCCGCCTTCAGCCAGTAGAAGCTTGTGATCTTCCGGGAGGGCGCCCGGGTGCTCAGATCCCAGTTCAGGTACGCCGGAACCGGATTCCGGGTAAACTGATTGACATACCAGACCGCGCTGGTGTTGACCTTTTTGGTTTCCAGGCCGAAATCCCGAACGACCTCCCAGCAGGCCTCATCGAGCTTTTCATTGAACCCCGCGGTATAATAGGACATCTCCATGACGCTGTCCGAGCCGGTACTCTCCTTAAAGGCCTGGACAAAGCGGTTCAGCATATCCCCCGTGATGGCGGGATCCGCGTAGGCGGTCGGGTTGGCCAGGACCTCATGCATCACCTGCTCCTGGGCATATTCATATTCCCCCGTCAGCTGGCTGGCATCGGTATAATCGTCGTAGTTATGGGCGTCCGGCACGTGCACCAGCACCTGATGCTCATAGCCGTAATCATACAGGCCGTGAAGGTCCGCCAGCGTCTGGTCAAACTCCGCCGCCCGGACGCAGCGCATGGCCTCCTCGGTATAATAATCCCGAATTCCGACCTGAATGCTGAAGCCGACGTTCATCAGATTGATCAGCTGAACCCCGTTCGGATGGCCGGAGGACATATTGGCCGCCGCGAACCGGTCCGCCATTCGGGGCGTAATCTGATACACGCCGTCGCCCCCGGCAGAGAAGCCCATCAGATAGACCCGGTTCGGATCCGCGTGATACAGATAGATCATCGACTGGATCAGCCGGTCGTACAGGGGATAGGACTCCGGCTGAAAATGCAGATCCCAGGTGTTCGAAATGCCCCGAATCGCGATGTAGATCCCGTTCTGCACGTTCTCCCGGTAATAATTGTACATCGCGTACCATTCACCGTCATTGCCTTCGGGTTCATCCTCGCCGCCTCCGTGCAGCGCCAGATACAGCGGATAGCGGCCGTCTGCGTCCGGTTCCCCCCGGACCTCGATCAGGCCGCGCATGGTATGGCCGTCGTGGGTCAGCGTCAGCAGGCAGATCTGCTGCTCCGGAAAGCTCGGATGGCGCACGGTCTCCTCGGTGATTTCGCCGCGAAGCTCCGCCTCCAGCTCCGGATCCGAGAAATAGGCCTCCGCTGCCTCCTGAACCATCCGCAGCGCCTCTTCCCGGGTTTTCGGCGCCAGCTCACCGTTGATCCGGATGATCCCCTCCGCGCCCGCGGAGCCAAGGGTCCACAGCGCCACTGTCAGCAGAACCAGCCAGCATACGAGCCGATTTTTCATCTTCATCTCTTCTCCCTCTGTGAACGTCAGTTCACGTCTGTCTTTCAGTTCTCCGCTCCTCTCAGGGGTTCAGCAGCTCCGGATGGGTTTCGATCTCATACCGCGGCCGCCATTCCGCCATGAGCTTCCGCAGCTTTTCCGTCTGTTTGGCCTGCAGCGCGGAGGCCTCCAGCAGCTTCCGCTCCTCCTCCGTCAGCGGGTGCTCCCCGCCCGGGTAGTCCCGCTCGTACCACACGATATGAATTCCCTGCTCCGTCACGAAAGGCTCGGTCAGCTCCCCGGGCTTTTTCAGCGCCGCGACCCGCTGGCGGAAGGTCTCCGCCCACCGGGTGCTGTCCGGGTGGAAAAGCAGCTCCTGGCCGGCTTCCTCCCCGGCCTCCTGACCGTATTCCGCGATCAGATCCTCAAAGGGTTCCCCCGCCGCGTACCGCTCCGCGATCCGGTCCGTGGTTTCCTTCAGAAGCGGAAGCGCGCCGTTTTCCAGCTCCAGCACCCGATCCAGCAGCTCTCCGTAAGCTTTCGATTCCGCTTCGTAGGCCGCCCTCGCCGCGGCCACATCGCCGCCGGCAATGCCCGCTTCCGCCACCGCGTTGTAGGCGGCCTCCAGGCTGGCCGCCTTCTCTTCGAGCGCCGGCTGGAGGGCGTTGACCTGATCGATGATCTCCTGCGGATAGGGCAGCAGAATCTGGCGGATCACCCGGTACCCCTCCGGCGTATAGAAGGATTCGTTCCCGGTTTCAAGAATCTGCTGCTCAAAGCGGGGAATATCCTTTTCGTAGGCCTCCCGGTCCGGCGTCAGGAAGGTTTCCCGGTACCAGGCATCCGTTTCCTCCGGCGTAATGGCAACATCCCCGCAGTACAGGGCCAGGATCCGCTCGCTGCGCAGGGAGATCAGCGCCTCCTGATAAACGAGGTCCAGCGTATAGCCCTGCTCCGCCAGCCATTCAGTAATCTCCTTCTCCGAGGCCTCGTAGCCCTCCTGCTCCACCCGGGCCTGAAAATTCTGCCACAGGCTTTCGAATACATTGCCGGCGTAGGAGCGGAGCCGGGCCTCCTCCGCCTCCGTCAGAACATTCTGTCCGGCCTCCTCCAGCCTGTTTTCAATCAGTCCGATCTCCACCAGGTGTTCCACCGCCTGGTCAATCAGCTGCTGCTTCTCCTCCGCCGTCGGGCTGTAGCCCTGATAGCTCAGCAGATCCAGGTTCGACTGGTAGGCATAGCGGGCCAGGGACAGCGGGTATTCCATTTTTCCGACCCGAACGATGACCGGATCCGTCCCCTCCGCGATCCCGTTCAGCCCAGGCGCCGCCAGGCAAAGGATCAGTGCCATCCCCAGCAAAATCAGCTTCTTCATCGGCCGGTTTCCTCCCTGATGCCCCATGCTGATCGCATTGTCTCAAAGATCTGCCATCAGGCTCCTTTTTACGCCTTCGAAGCCGGTTCCGGATCCCCGCCCAGCCGGGAGGCCACCAGGATGCCGAGGGCCAGCGTCACGACCGCGGCGACGCCGATCCAGACGTTAAAGCCGTCATAGATTTTGGGCTCCATCAGGATGACCACCGGGGAAGCGGCTACCATACCGAGAATGCCGCAGTAGGTCCAGCCCTTCCACTTCTTCATCAGGATTTCAATCAGCTTCGCGATCCCGAAGATGCCGACCACGATCCCGATCAGGAAGGGAATCAGGATACCGAGATTCTGGCCCACCGCGGCCCAGTCCCCGCCGGTCAGTCCCCTGACCGTCGCGGGAATCGCTTCCGTCACGACGGGCTCATAATATCCCAGGGTTTTGAGGATCATGCTCCCGCTGACCCCGGGAATCACCATCGCCGCGGAGCAGACGGCGCCGAGCACCAGCATCAGCAGGACGCTGCCGAAGCTCAGGGTCAGCTTCGCGACGTTTTCCTTCTCGATCAGCTTCAGCCCAACCACCAGGGCGAACAGCAGCACGAAGATCACCGCCCCCTGCCAGCCGATCCGCTCCCCCTTCATCTCCCGGAGAATAAAGGGAAGGCTTCCCAGGATCAGCCCGATAAACAGGGTGTTGGTCGGCAGCGGATAATTCGCGAAGGCGGCCTTCAGGGCGAAGGAACCGATCAGGATCGCCGCCGCCATGCCGACCAGGTAGGGCAGCAGGATGCTGATGCATTTTTTGAATTCCGTAAACAGGTGATTAATGCAGTAAATCAGCTTGTCATAGATCCCCATGGAAACCATCATGGTTCCGCCGGAAACGCCGGGGATCACGTTCGCCAGCCCGATTACCGCTCCCCGCAGGACATCCAGAAACCATTTCATCGGTCAAAACCCTCCGTCTTCCTCATCGTCATACCCGTCCGCCGGGCTTTCAAAGGTCTCAGCCAGGCTTTCCGGCGAAAACCGGGGATCGGACGCCAGCTTCGCCAGCTGATCCCTGGGAACGACCGTATCGGTCCCCAGGCAGTCCCGGCAGCGGTTCCCGCATTCCGGGCAGACGCACCCGAGGCGCTCGCTTTCCGCCTGGATCATATAGGTTCCGCATTCCCTGCAGCTGCAGCGCACGGCCTTCCCTCCTCCCAAAATGCAACAGACGCATTATACCAGAAGCCCTGTCTTTCTTCAAGGACCCCCACAAAAAAAGGGGCCGCGTCCGCGGCCCCGGGCTGTATGTCCACCCGATCGGCTGTTCCTCCCGCTTCCATGCGCTTTACGCTCAAGCGCGCCTCGTCTGACGCCCGGTCCTGCCGGCCTGCGTCCTCTTTCGCATGCCCCGCCTTCGGTTTCCGACCCGGGTTCAGCCGGAATCAGGCTTCGGGCTCCAGCAGGCCCAGATTGCCGTCCTTTCTCAGATACAGAACGTTCGTCCGCTCCGTATCGATATTTACAAAGACGAAGAAGCTGTGGCCCAGAAGCTCCATTTCGATAATCGCGTCCTCCACGCTCATGGGGCGCACCGGGAAGGTCTTCCGCCGGACAACCTTCCGGGCCTCCTCGTCCTCCAGATCCTCCTCGATATATTCGGGAACCTCCGCGAAGGCTTCCTCCCGCAGGTTCTTGCCCAGCTTCGTCCGGTGCTTCCGGATCTGGCGCTCCATCTTGGCCAGCGCCTTGTCGATCGCCAGGAACAGGTTATCGTCCGCGGAGCTCTCGCTCCGGAGAATCACGTTTTTCCCCATCGGGACCGTAATCTCAACGATCCGGCGGTCGTCCTTCTCCTTTCTCATCTTGACCTGCATTTCCGTTTCCGGATACAGGTACTTCCCCATGGTTTCCGTTTTCTTTTCAATGCGCCTGGTAATCGCCGGCGTCACCGACATGTTTCTCGCGGTAATCAAGAGTTTCATAAAATGCCTCTGGCTCCTTTCCAAATTTTGGGTGCCGAAGAATCACGGAACCCGGTCATCCGGCCCGACGGCCCCGTGAAGATCCGCGTGCCATGGGCACCACGTCCTTCCTTATGCTTTCCTGATACTATATTTCGATCATCAAAAGCGGATTTCCTTCCTGTTTTTTGTTATTTTCATTATTTTTTTCAACCGAATTGAACAAACCGTGGAAAAGCGGTTTTCGGATCCCGGAAACCCTTGATTTCTCCCGGCTCCTGTTGCACAATAAGGCCAAAGAGGTGATCATTTCATGAAGCTTCGGGATCTTTTTCAGGACGGGCGGCTCCATCTGAGCTTCGAGGTTTTTCCGCCCAAAACATCCACCAGCTATGAGGACGTCAAGAAGGCCACGGAGGAAATCGCGGCCCTCCGGCCCTCCTATATCTCCGTGACCTACGGCGCGGGGGGCGGCACCTCCGCCTATACGCTGAAAATCGCCGAAAACCTGATGAAGGCCTATCACGTGCCGACCCTGGCCCATCTGAGCTGCGTTTCCTCGAACCGGGAGAGCGTCCGGCGGCAGATTCAGGCCATGCTGGACGCCGGGATCGAAAACGTCCTGGCCCTCCGGGGGGATCTGACGCCGGAGCTGGCGGGCGCGGACCGGAGCCGGCTGGATTACCGCTACGCCGTCGATCTGGTCCGGGAGCTGAAGGAGAGCGGGGCGGATTTCTGCGTCGGCGGCGCCTGCTACCCGGAGATTCACCCGGAAAGCCCCGACTCCGTGGCGGATATCCGCCATCTGAAGGAAAAGGTGGAGGCCGGCTGCGAGTTTCTGGTGACCCAGATGTTCTTTGACAACAATCTGCTCTACCGCTATCTGTACCGGATCCGGGAGGCGGGCATCCGGGTGGCCGTGATTCCGGGCATCATGCCCATCACCAGCGCCTCTCAGGTCGAACGGGCCATGAAGCTGAGCGGCAGCTTCATGCCGACCCGCTTCCGCTCCCTGGTGGATCATTTCGGCTCCCGCCCCGAGGCCATGAAGCAGGCGGGTATTCTGTACGCGGCGGATCAGATTATCGATCTGTACGCCAACGGCGTCCGGAACGTTCACGTCTATACGATGAACAGGCCGGACGTCGCCGCGGCCATTCTGAACCACCTTTCCGAAATCCTTCGGTAAGCAGGGAGACAGATTTTGTCCGCGAGCGCTCAGGCGAAAGCGGTTACAAAATCGGCATCCGCCGCAGCATGGCAGACGTGAACTGACGTTCGCAGAGGAGGCGCCCATGAACGTTCTCGACTACCTGAAAGAGCATTTCCTGATCCTCGACGGAGGAACCGGAACCGTCCTGCAGGCCGCTGGCCTGAAAAGCGGCGAGCGGCCGGAAACCTGGAACCTGTCCCGGCCGGAGCAGGTCGTCGCCCTGCACCGGGGCTATTACGAAGCCGGGTCCAACATCGTGGCGACCAATACCTTCGGGGTCAATCTCTTCCACTATTCGGAGGAAGAGGCCGGGGCGCTGATCCGCGCCGCCGTGTCCCTCGCGAAGCGGGCCGCGGACGGCATCGCCCATCCGACCTGGGTCGCTCTCGACGTCGGGCCCTCCGGAAAGCTCCTCAGGCCCCTGGGAGACCTGGATTTTGAGGAGGCGGTCCGCTGCTATGCCTTTCTCGCCCGGACCGGGCAGGCGGCCGGGGCGGATCTGATCCTGATCGAAACCATGAACGATTCCCAGGAGACCCGGGCCGCCCTGCTGGGGGCCCGGGAAGGCTGCGGCCTGCCGGTTTTCGTTTCCAACGCCTATTCGGAAAACGGTCATCTGCTGACCGGGGCCTCCCCGGAGGTCATGACCGCGATCCTTGAGGGGATGGGCGCCGACGTCATCGGCGCGAACTGCTCCTTCGGGCCGGCGGAGCTTGCTCCGGTCGTCCGGGAATACCTGCGCCACGCCTCCGTGCCCCTGCTCCTGAAGGCCAACGCCGGCCTGCCCCGGGTGGAAAACGGCGCCACGGTTTATGATATTACCCCGGAGGAATTCGCGGAGACGGAAGCCGGTCTGGCCGCGGAGGGCGTCCGGGTGCTCGGCGGCTGCTGCGGAACCACGCCGGCGCATATCCGGGCCCTGAGCCGCCGCCTCGCCGCCATGACCCCCGCCCCCCTTCCGGTCCACGCTGAAACCACCGTCACCTCCGGCTCCCAGGCCGTCTCCTTCGGCGGTGTGCCGCTGCTGATCGGGGAGCGGATCAACCCCACCGGAAAAAAACGCCTCCGCCAGGCGCTGACGGAGGGGGACTGGGGCTACGTTCTCGAGCAGGCCACGATGCAGGAGGAGAAGGGCATTCACCTGCTGGACGTCAACGTCGGCGTGCCCGGCCTCGACGAAGCCGCGGTGCTTCCCGGGCTGATCGGGGAGCTGCAGGCGGTAACCGCGCTGCCGCTGCAGATCGACACCGCCAGCCCCGAAGCCATGGAGGCCGCCCTGCGGATCTATAACGGAAAGGCCCTGATCAATTCCGTGAACGGCAAGCGGGAGAGCATGGACGCCATCTTCCCGCTGGTTAAAAAATACGGTGGCGTCGTCGTGGCGCTGACCCTGGACGAGGGCGGCATCCCGGACACGGTGGAGGGCCGGATGGTCATCGCCCGGCGGATCCTCGAAGAAGCCCGGCGCTACGGTCTCGGTGAAAAGGATCTGGTTTTCGATACCCTGACCATGACCATCTCCGCCGCTCCCGAGGCCGCGGAGGTCACCCTCCGATCCCTGGAGCGGATCAGGACGGAGCTGGGCTGCCATACGAGCCTCGGCGTCAGCAACGTCTCCTTCGGCTTGCCGGACCGGGAGGGCATCAATTCCGCCTTCTTCGCCCTCGCCATCGAGCGGGGGCTCTCCGCCGCCATCATGAACCCCTTCTCCGACGCGATGATGAAAACCTGGCGGGCCTGCAACGCCCTGCGCCGGCTGGATCCGAACTGCGGCGAATGGATCCGCCGCGCGGCGGCGGAAAAGCCCGCCGGTGCTGCCTCCGCCGCTTCCACGGCCCCCGCCGCTTCCCCGGCGGCCCCGGAGGCCGTTTCCACCCTCAGCCGGGCGGTCGTCAAGGGCTTCCGCCGCCGGGCGGCCGAGCTGACCCAGGAAGGGCTCCGGGAGCGGGAGGGCATGGCCCTCATTCAGGAGGAGATCATCCCCGCCCTGAACGAGGTCGGCCGGGCCTTTGAAAAGCAAACCCTCTTCCTGCCCCAGCTGCTGATGAGCGCCGAAGCCGCCGCCGCCGCCTTCGAGGTGATCCGTGCCGCCTCCGGGAAGGCCGGTTCCGTCCGGCCCCGGGGAAAGATCGTTCTGGCGACGGTCCACGGCGACGTTCACGATATCGGAAAGAACATCGTCCGGCTGCTGCTGGAAAACTACGGCTTCGAGGTCGTCGACCTGGGCAGGGACGTGCCGGCGGAGACGGTGCTGGAAGCCGTTCTCCGGGAAAAGGCGCCCCTGGTCGGCCTCAGCGCCCTGATGACCACCACCGTCCCCGCCATGGAGGAGACCATCCGGCTGATCCACGAGCGGGCCCCGGGGGTTCGTGTGCTGGTGGGCGGCGCCGTGCTGACCCCCGAATACGCCCGGCAGATCGGCGCCGACGGCTACGGCGCAGACGCCATGGACGCCGTCCGCTACGCCCTGAGCTGTCAGGGGGAATATCCCCCGGAATCCTTTATCCGAGGATAACCTCCACCCTGTGGGTCTTCCCGTCGCCAAAGGCCGGAATCACGTTTCCTTCGATTTCCTTCCCGTCCGCCACGACCTTCCGGACGCCCCGGCAGACATGGTTCGGATTTTTGATCTCGATTTCATACATGGCGCCCCGGAACCGGCGGCTCACACAGTAGCCGTCCCAGGTATGGGGGATGCAGGGATCGATCTTCAGGCCGTCCCAGTCCGGCTTGATGCCCAGGATATAATTGCTGATGACATAGAAGTTCCACGCCGCCGTGCCCGTCAGCCAGCTGTTCTTCGCCTGGCCGAAGTTCTTCGCGTCCTTTCCGGCGATCATCTGGCTGTAAACATAGGGCTCCATCTTGTGCAGGTCGGAGATCTCCTCCCGCCAGGCCGGCGCGATCCGGCTGTAAAGGTCGAAGGCCCGGTCGCCGTGGCCCAGAACGGTTTCCGCCGCGATGATCCAGGGGTTGTTGTGGCAGAAGATCCCGGCGTTTTCCTTATAGCCGCCCGGATAGCTGCTGACCTCGCCCAGCTCCAGGTGATACTCCTTATAGGCCGGCTGCAGCAGCACGATGCCGTGCTCGGTTTCCAGATACTGATGGACGCTCTCGAGGGCCTTTTCCGCCATGCCGTTCTCCAGGCCCACGCCGGCCATGACGCAGTAGCCCTGGGATTCGATAAAGATCTTGCCGTCCTCGCACTCGTGGCTGCCGACCTTGTGGCCCATCGCGTCATAGGCGCGGATGAACCATTCGCCGTCCCAGCCGTCCTTCTCGATGGCGGCGGTCATGGCGTCGATCTCCTTCTGATAGGCGTCCGCCTTTTCGAAGCGGCCCAGCCTTCTCTCGAGGGCCACCAGCTCCGGCCCGATGGAAACGAACATCCCGGCGATCAGGACGCTTTCCGCCACCCGGTCGTCCGGCGCGTTGGGGTTGGAGAAGGTCTGGAAGCTTTCATCCGGCGTATCGCTGTAGCAGTTCAGGTTCAGGCAGTCGTTCCAGTCCGCCCGGCCGATCAGCGGCAGGCCGTGGGGCCCCCGGTTGTTGACCACGTGCATGAAGCTGACTTCCAGGTGCTCCAGCAGCGTCCCGCAGTCCTCCGGATTGCAGTCATAGGGCGTCGCGGCCTCCAGGATGCCGAAATCCCCGGTCTCCTTGATATAGGCCGCAGTTCCGGCGATCAGCCAGAGGGGATCGTCGTTAAAGCCGCCGCCGATGTCGTTGTTGCCCTTCTTGGTCAGGGGCTGATACTGATGATAGCAGCCCCCGTCCCGGAACTGGGTCGCGGCGATATCCAGAATCCGCTCCCGGGCCCGCTCCGGAATCTGGTGCACGAAGCCCAGCAGGTCCTGGCTGGAATCCCGGAAGCCCATGCCCCGGCCGATGCCACTTTCGAACATGGAGGTGCTCCGGCTCATGTTGAAGGTGACCATGCACTGATAGGGGTTCCAGATATTGACCATCCGGTTCAGCTTTTCCTCGCCGGAGGTCAGGGTATAGGCGCTGAGCAGCCGGTCCCAGTGCGCCTTCAGCAGGGCGAAGGCCTCGGCGATCTGCTCGTCCGTCGACAGCTTCGCCAGCATCGCCTTTGCCGGCTTCTTGTTAATAACCCCGGGCTTTTCCCATTTTTCCCCGTTGGGCAGCTCCACATAGCCCAGGACGAAATTGAACTTCTTCTCCTCGCCCGCCTCCAGGTGAACCTTAATCTGATGCGCCGCCATGGGCTGCCAGCCGGAGGCGATGGAGTTCCCCATCTTCCCGCTCATGACCGCCTGGGGATTCTCGAAGCCGTTATACATGCCGAGGAAGGTTTCCATATCGGTATCGAACCCGTCCACCGGCGTGTTCACCGCGTAGAAGGCGTAATGATTCCGGCGCTCCCGGTACTCCGTCTTATGGTAGATTACGCCGTCCTCCACCTCGACCTCGCCGGTGGAGAAGTTCCGTTGGAAGTTCAGCATATCGTCCTGGGCGTTCCAGAGGCAGAACTCGACGAAGCTGGTCAGGATCACGTCCCGGGCCTTTCCGCTTTCGTTCTTCAGGGTGATCTGATGCACCTCCGCGTCGTACCCCATGGGAACGAAGCTCAGCTGGGAGGCCGTCAGGCCGTTCTTTTTGCCGGTAATGACGGTATAGCCCATGCCGTGGCGACAGGAATACCCGTCCAGCTCCGTCTTCACGGGCTTCCAGCCAGGATTCCAGACCGTTCCGTTGTCATTGATGTAAAAATAACGGCCGCCGTTGTCCACCGGCATGTTGTTGTAGCGATACCGGGTGATGCGGCGCAGGCGGGCATCCCGATAGAAGCAGTAGCCTCCGGCCGTGTTGCTGATGATTCCAAAGAACTTTTCGCAACCCAGATAGTTGATCCACGGATAAGGCGTACGGGGAGTTTCGATGACGTACTCCCGGGCTTTATCGTCAAAATGCCCGAACTTCATAGAGTGTTCCCTCCTGATTCATATATTGTGGTTTTGCTCAGTATATCACACTTGCCGCCCCTGCGCAAACCTTTCCTTTATCCCCGCGGGGGGGCTTCCCGGCCCCGCGCGGACCTTCCCTTTGTCATCGCGAGGTCTGCCAGCGGTTTCTTACCTGCCCTGCGCGGACTTTTCCCTGGTCTTCTCCAGGTATTCCTCATAGCTGCACAGATAGTCCGTAATCGTCCCGTCATCGTGAATCTCGATAATCCGGTCCGCCACGGTGGAGATGAACTGGTGGTCCTGGCTGGTAAAGATCACGTTGCCGGGGAAGCTGATCAGGGCGTTGTTGACCGCCTGGATGGATTCCAGATCCAGATGGTTCGTCGGCTGATCCAGCATGAGGAAATTCGCCCCGGAGAGCATCATCCGGCTCAGCATGCAGCGAACCTTCTCGCCGCCGGAGAGGACGCTGACGGGCTTGTAGACGTCGTCACCGGAGAACAGCATCCGCCCCAGGAAGCCCCGCATATAGGTTTCCAGCTGCTCCGGCGAATACTGGGCGAACCACTGCATCATGTTCAGACTGCAGCCGTCGAAGAAGGCGCTGTTGTCCTTGGGGAAATAGTTGGTCGTAATGGTCACGCCCCACTTCACCGTTCCGCTGTCGGGCTGAATCTCCTCCGCCAGGATCCGGAACAGCGCCGTCTGAGCCTGCTCGTTTCCGACCAGGGCGATCTTCTGCCCCTTGGTGACCAGGAAGCTGACGTCCTTCAGCAGCCGGACCCCGTCCTGGGTATAATTGAGATCCGTCACCTGCAGGATGTCCTTCCCCGCCTCCCGGTCCGGGGTAAAGTTGACCCAGGGATACCGCCGGCTGGAGGCCGGCATCTCCTCCACCTTCAGCTGGTCCAGCAGCTTCCGGCGGCTGGTGGCCTGCCGCGCCTTGCTCTTGTTGCTGGAGAAGCGCTGGATAAAGGCCTGCAGCTCCCGGATCTTGTCCTCCCGCCGCTTCTTCTGGTCGTTCATCAGGGACTGCATCATCTTGCTGGACTCGTACCAGAAGTCGTAGTTGCCGACATACATCTTCACCTGGTTGTAGTCGATATCCACGATGTGGGTACAGATATTGTTCAGGAACCAGCGGTCATGGCTGACCACGATCAGGGTTCCCGGGAAGTCCATCAGGAAGTTTTCCAGCCAGTCCACGGACCGGTTGTCCAGGTTGTTGGTCGGCTCGTCCAGCAGCAGAATATCCGGGTTCCCGAAAAGGGCCTGGGCCAGCAGGACCTTGAACTTGTCCCCGGCCTGGAGCTCCTTCATCAGCTGGGTATGCGCCTCGGTGGGAATCCCCAGCCCCGTCAGGAGCGTCGCCGCGTCGCTTTCCGCGTTCCACCCGTCCAGTTCCGCGAACTCGCCCTCCAGCTCCGCGGCCTTCTCGCCGTCGGCCTCGCTGAAGTCCGGCTTGGCGTAGAGCGCATCCTTCTCCTTCATGATATCATAAAGCCGCTGGTTCCCCATGATGACCGTGTCCATCACGGGATATTCGTCGTACATGAACTGATCCTGCTTCAGGGTGCTCATCCGCTCGTTCGGCGGAATGGTCACCGTGCCGGTGGTGGGCTCCAGCTCGCCGCTGAGGATCTTCAGAAAGGTGGATTTTCCCGCGCCGTTGGCGCCGATAATGCCGTAACAGTTGCCCGGCAGAAATTTCAAATCCACCCCGGAAAAGAGCTTCTGTCCGCCGAAGGTCAGGGATACGTTGCTGACTGTAATCATCTGTTTTCCTCCTCTGTGAACGTTAGTTCACGTCCGCCGTCCTCCTGTCCGCAGAGCCGGATCAGCGCCTCGGCGTAGATTTTCGCCGCCAGGATCAGCCGGTCCAGATCCTGGAACTCGTTGGGCTGATGGGCCAGCTCCTCCTCGTCCGGGAACATGGCGCCAAAGGCAACGCCCTGCTTCATGATCTTCGCGTAGGTTCCCCCGCCGGTCGCCATGGGCTCGCCCGCCAGCCCGGTCGCCTCCCGGTAAGCCCCCAGCAGGTCGGAAACCAGCTCCCCCTCCGCCGGAACGTGGTGGCCCGGCTTTTCCGCCGCCGTCGCCGCCTCCCATCCGGAAAGCCGCGCCCGGGCAGCCGCCTGGATCGCCTTCAGATCCGCCGTCACCGGGCAGCGGAAGTCCAGGGTAGCGAACCAGGAGCCGTCCTCCTCCAGTCGCAGGATCCCCAGGTTGCAGGTCAGCGGCCCGGAAACCCCGTCCCGGCAGGCGCAGCCCAGGCTGGCCCCGTCGCTCTCCGTCCCGACGGCCTCCGCCAGCTGCTTAAGGCCCCCCGTGGCCCCCAGGGCCCGGAACATCACCAGCATCATCCCGATCGCGTTCCGCTTTCCCTCGGGATAGGCGCTGTGGCCGCCGATTCCCCGGGCGGTAATCTCGACGCCCTCTTCCGTGACCCGGGCCTCGTAGGGCAGCTGCCACTCCCGCGAAAGGCGCCGGACCTTTTCCGCCGTCTCCGGCCCGCCGGCCACAACCGCCCGGCATTCCGCGGGAATCACGTTAACCCGGGTTCCCCCGTTCATCCGGATCACCCGCAGGCCCTCCGGCTCCGCCTTTCCCCGGAGCTCCAACACCACCATGGCCTTTTCCGTATTGATCAGGGGAAAGGCCGCGTCGGGGCTGAAGCCCATCTCCGGCATGTCCGTATGGGCCATGTAGTATGCCATATCCTCCCATTCGGATTCCTCGTCGCAGCCGAGGATCAGCCGGATCCCCCGCCGAAGGGGAATCCCCGCCTCGCGGATAGCGTTCATTGCAAAGATCGCGGCCACGACGGGCCCCTTGTCGTCGTTGGTTCCCCGGCCGTACAGCCGGCTGCCCCGGAGAACCGGCTCAAAAGGCGGCGTCTCCCATCCGTCCCCCGCCGGCACCACGTCCAGATGGCCCAGCACGGCGATCTGCTCCCCCTCCGGGCCCATGGCCGCGTCGCAGGCATAGCCGTCGAAATCCCGCACCGGATACCCCATTCCCCGAAGATCCGCTATCGCCCGGTCCAGCATCCGCCGGTTTTCCCGTCCGAAGGGCGCCCCCGGCTCCGGATCGCTCCGGAGGGAGGGAATCCGCACCCAGCTTTTCAACAGCTCCGTCATTTCTTCCCGATGGTCGTCCAGCCACCGGTTCACCCGCTCGTTCATGGCTCGCTCCTTTTTTAAAACGCGTTTCTCGGATCCCGGCTCTTTTTCTTCGGCGCGTCCGGGTCGATGTATTCGATTTCCAGCCGTTCGAAGGGAACCGCCTCGAAGAAGGCCTCCGGCAGGAATCGGGTCATCCCGAACTCCTGCCATTCCCGTTCGTTCTTTTCCAGCCAGAGGGGCTCCGGCAGATCCAGCCCATGGCAGGCCTCGCGCAGGGCCTCATGGGGATCGTCCCGCCGGCAGGGCACCGTCGCCTGCCGATCCGTCCGGTGATTCCGAATGGTTTTCACCCAAAGCGCTTCCGCCATCCCGCTGTCCTTCCTTTCCGCCAGTCGCCTGCTTTTGTATTATGGCACGGATCCCGCCGGCTGACAAGGCTGTTTTCCCGCTATTTCCCTTCCCGCTTCCCGGCGCTCCAGGCCAGAACCGCCTCCGCCGCTTTCTCTGTCATTCCCGGGACCCGCTTCAGCTCCTCTTTTCCCGCGGCCCTGATCGCCTTCAGGCTGCCGAAGGCCTTCAGCAGCTCCTTCCGGCGCCTGGGCCCGATGCCGGGAATCTCCTCCAGCTGGGAATGGGTAAATGCCCGGGCCCGCAGCACCCGGTGGTGAATGATGCCGAAGCGGTGGGCCTCATCCCGGACCCGCTGAACCAGCTGCAGCTCCGGCGTATGATGATCCAGCACGATGGGCTCCTCCGCCCCCGGCAGCCAGATCTCCTCCAGCTTTTCCGCCAGCCCGAACATGGTCGGCGGCGTCACCCCCAGGTCCAGCAGCGCCTGGCGGGCGAACCGCAGCTGTTGGGGCCCGCCGTCGATCAGGATCAGGTCCGGCAGCTCGGTAAACCTGCCGTTCTCCGTCCCCTCCTCCCTTTCCCGGATCGCGTGGGCGTACCGCCGGTAGAGCGTTTCGTAATGAGAGGCGAAGTCGTTTGCGCCTTCGACGGTCTTGATCCGGAAATGGCGGTATTCCTTCTTGGCCGGCTCGCCGTCGATAAAGACCACCATGGAGGACACGCTCTGCTCTCCCTGGGTGTTGGAAATGTCGTAGCCCTCGATTCGGCGGGGATACCGGTCCATCCCCAGGATCTTCCCCAGGTTCTCCGCCGCGCCGACCGTCCGCTCCTCCCGGATGGTTCTGCGGGCGTTGCGCTTGTCCAGGGCGTCCTTCGCGTTCTTGACGGCCAGCAGCACCAGCTCGTGCTTCTCTCCCCGGCGGGGGGTGGCCACCGTAACGGCGGAGCCCTTCCTGTTCCGCAGCCAGGCCTCAAGCTCCTCCGCGCTTCCCTCGGGAAGGGTCTGGCACAGGACGTTCCGGGGAATCAGGGCCGCGTTTTCATAGTACTGGGTCATGAAGCCGGCGATGATCTCCCCCGGATCCTCCCCACCCTCCCGGGGCAGGGCGAAATGGTCCCCGCCGATCATCCTTCCGCCCCGGACGTAAAGGATCTGAACCATCGCGTCCAGGCCGTCTGTGCTGACGGCGATCAGATCCTGCTCGCTGTTGTCGGTCCGCAGGGCGATCTGGCGCTCCATCAGCCCCTCCACGTCCCGGATCCGGTCCCGCAGCTGGGCCGCCCGCTCGTAGCGCATGGCGGCGGCCGCCCCGTTCATCTCCTCCTTCAGGCTGCGGATCACCTCCGCGTAATCCCCCTCGAGAAAATGGATGACCCCCTGCATCATCTCCCGGTAGGCCGCCTCGGTGCATTTCCCGGCGCAGGGCGCCAGGCACCGGCCGATATCATAGTTGACGCAGGGCCGCTTCGGGTTCTTCAGCGGCAGGCTCTGGCGGCAGGTTCGCAGGGGAAACACACCCCGCACCGTCTCCATCACCTGGCGCACGGCGCTGGCCCCGATGTATGGCCCGAAATACTTCGCCCCGTCCTTCTCCATCCGCCGGCAGAGCTCCAGCCGGGGAAAGGGCTCCTTCATTTTTACCTTCAGATAGGGATAATGCTTGTCGTCCTTCAGCAGGATGTTATAGTAGGGCTGGTGCCGCTTGATCAGATTGCATTCCAGGATCAGCGCCTCCAGGTTTGTTTCGCACAGCAGGATCTCGAAATCGTCGATATGGGAGATCATGGCCTCCACCTTCGGCGTATGGGCCGTATCCCGAAAATAGCTCCGGACCCGGTTTTTGAGGTTGACCGCCTTTCCGACATAGATAATGGTTCCCTCCCGGTCCTTCATCAGGTAGCAGCCGGGGGAATCCGGCAGCATGGCGATTTTTTCCTCCAACTTTTCTCCCCAGTCGATCAATCCCCATTCCCCCTTTGCAGCATCAAAAAAGGCGACCGCCCGCCCCGCGAACGCTTCGCCCCCTTCTGGACCGGTTTCGCTACTGCAGGCTGTTGACCAGGGTCTGCAGCTCCGCCAGCCCGTTTTGCAGATTCGTCTGATATTCCCCGGTATCCATCCCGGTGGTCAGAAACGCCAGATAGCGATCCACCGTATTCTGCAGCGACAGCAGCGTATCGTCCGCCATCAGCGTGCCGCCGCCGGCCCCCGCCAGGGAGTTGATCGTCCGCATGGCGTAGATGCAGCTGCGGACCCGGGAGAGGATCGCCGCCGAATCCGCCCCGGCGTTCCGGCTCAGGGTCGTCGTCTGCCGGATGGCCTCGTCGCACTCCGACTGCATCCGCTGCAGGTACAGCGTCCGCTCCCCCTGCTGATTCCGCAGGCTCGGGAGCGCGATCAGGACCAGCGCCGCCACCGCCGCGATCAAAAGAAGGATCAGGATATTCTTGATCCGGTTCATGGTCCGCTGGGATCGCGGAAGAAGGTTGTTATCCCCCTGGGAATAACGCCTGTACATGGTTTCGCCCTCCCTTCTCCACTATGAACAATAGTCCACGTCTGCCATTCGATCCAGATGACGATTTTGCAGCCGCTTCGCTTATGCGTTCGCGGACAAAATCTGTCCCGGTACTTTGTTCAGTATATCATATTCGGATTTTTTTGGCAAACTGTGGGAAAATACGGCTGATTATCCGGCCGTTTTTCGCCGCGGGTGGGCGGACCCGTGAACCGGAACCCCGGCAAGCCCCGGAACAAAAAAACCGCGGATTGCTCCGCGGGTTTGTCTTAGCCTTGCTTCTGCTTATGCTTGGGATTTTCGCAGATGACCATCACGCGACCCTTCCGCTTGATGATCTTGCATTTCTCGCAAATCGGCTTCACAGACGGACGAACTTTCATAGGTCAGTGTCCTCCCTTCCCGAGATTAGTTCTTGCTGCGCCAGGTGATCCGGCCTCTGGTCAGATCATAGGGCGATAGTTCAATGGTTACCTTGTCCCCGGGATAAATCCGGATGAAGTTCATCCTCATCTTTCCGGAGATGTGAGCCAGAATCTGGTGGCCGTTCTGCAGCTCCACCTGAAACATGGCGTTGGGCAAAGCCTCAACGACTTTCCCTTCCATTTCGATCACGTCGCTCTTGGACAAAAGATCAGCCCTCCTTGCACAGCGAGCGTTTCTCCTCGAAACCGGCGGAGGCGAGCGCTTTCCGCACATCGCTGTCCTGCAGCCTTCCGCCCTCCGGCCGGAGGGTTTCCAGATCCATCAGGACCGGTTTCGCACGCAGATGTTTCGTCTTCTTCTTTTTCGGATGATCCAGCCTCCGGTGCAGCCCGTCAGCCACCAGGACGAAGCCGTCCCCCCGATTCTCCAGAACCAGATAGCAGGTTCCGCGATCCCGGCCCTGAAGGCTTTCCACCACGCGGCCGGCGCTCAGGGAAAATGGTTCCTTCATTCCATGTCCTCCCAGCGGAAACCGGGCAGCGTCAGGATTTCCGGATACCCGTCCTCCCGGATGGCGATGGTGTGCTCGTAGTGGGAACACAGGCCATGATCCGCGGTCCTCGCGCACCAGCCATCCTCGTCGATGGTCACCCGCCAGCCCTTCTGGCAGATCATGGGCTCCACCGCCAGGGTCATGCCCGCCCGAAGGCGGATCCCCCGGTGGGGCTCCCCGTAATTGTTCACCGCCGGGTCCTCGTGCATTTCCCGGCCGATGCCGTGGCCGGTAAACTCCCGGACGGCGGAAAAGCCATGTTGGACGGCATGCGCCTCAATGGCGTGGCCCACATCCCCGAGCCGGTTGCCGACGACGCACTGGCGGACGCCCTTCCAGAAGCATTCCTCCGTCACATCGATCAGCTTCTGCGCCTCCGGGCTGATCTTCCCGACGCCGACGGTGAAGGCGGAATCCGCCTGCCATCCGTTCAGAAGCAGGGTGCAGTCGATGGAAACGATGTCCCCCTCCCGCAGCACCCGCCCGTCGCTGGGAATGCCGTGAACCACCTCGTCGTTGACGCTGGCGCAGATGGAGCAGGGATAGCCTTCGTAATGAAGGGAAGAGGGAATCGCCTGATGCTTTCGGATCAGCCGCTCCGCCAGCACATCCAGCTCCCCGGTCGTAACCCCTGGCCTGATGGCCAGCCGGACCTCGTCCTCAACCTCCCGCAGCACCTTGCCCGCGTCCCGCATCTTCGCGATCTGCGAAGCGCTTTTCAGACTGATCATGCCCGTACTCCGAGGGTTTTCAGGATCGCGCCGCAGATGGCATCCACTTCCTGGTCGCCGTCGACCTTCCGCAGAAGGCCCTTCCGTTCGTAATATCCGATCAGGGGCGCGGTCTGGGTATGGTAGACCTTCAGCCGGTTCAGCACCGTCTCCGCCTTATCGTCCTCCCGCTGGATCAGCTCCTCCCCGCAGACGTCGCAGGTGGTTTTCTCCCCCAGCATGCTGACATGATAGGTGGCGCCGCACTTCAGGCAGACCCGGCGTCCGCTCAGGCGGTTGACCAGCACCTGGTCGTCCACCGACAGCTCGATCACGCAGTCGATCTTCGCGAAGGTGTCCAGCGCTTCCGCCTGAGGGACCGTCCGTGGAAAACCGTCCAGAATATAGCCCTTTCCGCAGTCGTCCTGGGCGAGGCGCTCCTTCACGATGTCGATAATGACTTCATCGGGAACCAGCTGGCCGGCGTCGATAAACTTCTTTGCCTTCAGGCCGGTTTCCGTCCCTTCCTTCATCGCCCGGCGAAGAATATCGCCGGTGGAAATCTGAGGAATGCTCAGCGCGGAGCAGATCCGCTGCGCCTGCGTTCCCTTTCCCGCGCCGGGAGGTCCGAGAAAGATAATATTCATGGCGGTCTCCTTTCACCCTTACATAAAACCAACGTTTTCCATGTTCATTTCAATACCGCGGATGCTCATCTCGCCCTGGATCGTCCGGATCGTTTCAAGGGAAACGCTGACGGCGATCAGGATGGAGCTGGCGGCAAAGGGTACCTGTACGCCCGCCAGCCGGAGGAGCAGGGTCGGAACCGCGGCCAGGATCGCCAGGAACAGCGCCGCGAACAGGTTCAGCCTGTTCATGATGTTCTGGAGATACTGGCGGATATTCTTTCCGCGCTGTCCGGGAATCACCGCGCCCTGCTGCTGCAGCTGCTCAGCCTGCTGTTTGGGATCGAAGCTGATGCTGGAGTAGAAGAAGGTGAAGGCGATGATCAGCAGGGCGGAGATAATCATGTACCAGACGCTGCCGGTATACATGTTCTGCATCCACCACCGGGTGAACCAGCCGTTCATCTGGGGATCGATCAGCTGAGCGATCGTTCCCGGGAAGGCCAGGAAGGAATAGGCGAAGATCAGGGGCAGCACGCCGACGGAAACCACTTTCAGGCTCATGTGGGTGCTCTGGCCGCCGTAAACCCGCCGGCCCTTCACCTGCTTGGCGATCTGCAGGGGAATCCGCCGCTCGCCCAGCTCGACGAAGGTGACCACGATGGTCATCAGAATCGTGGTGGCGATGATCACCAGCAGGTTGACCCAGCCGCTCGTCGTCGCGGTCGTCGACGCGGTATTGAAGCCGGCGACGATGCCGTTAAACAGGTTGGAGATAATACCGACGAAGATCAGCAGGCTGACGCCGTTGCCGATGCCCTTCTCGGTGATCCGCTCGCCGATCCACATGGCCAGGGCGGTACCGCCCGCCATGCTGACGCCGACCAGCACGTAGTTCAGCCATCCGGCCTTGATATAGCCCAGGCCCCGAACCAGTCCGATGGCCTGCAGCGCCGCGAGGCCGACGGTCACGTACCGGGTGATCTTGTTGATCTTCTCCCGGCCGCCTTCCTCCTCCTTGCTCATGCGTTCAAGGGCGGGGATGGCGATGGTCAGCAGCTGCATAATGATGCTGGCGTTGATGTAGGGGGTAATGCCCATCGCCATGATGGTCATCTGGCTGAAGGCGTTACCGGTCATCATGTTGACCAGCTCGAGCAGCGGCAGCGTAGAGGTGTTGTTGGCGCTCATGACCCGCGCCACGTCGACGCCGGGCGCCGGAATAACGCCCACCAGCCGGAAGATCAGCAGCATAAAGAACGTGTACAGGATCTTCTTCTGAAGCTCCGCGATTTTCCACATCTTGCGGATGCTTTCAAACATTTCAGATCACCTCGGCCTTCCCGCCGGCTTTTTCAATCTTTTCCCTGGCGCCTGCTGTAAACTTATTGGCCTTCACGGTCAGCTTCTTGGTCAGATCCCCGTTGCCGAGAATCTTAACGCCGTCAAGCGTCTTCCTGATAATGCCCTCTTCCAGCAGCATGTCCACCGTTACGGTGGCGCCGTCCTCAAAGACATCCAGCCGTTCCACATTTACTTCAGCGTATTCCGTACCGAAAATGTTGTTGAAGCCGCGCTTCGGAACACGACGGTACAGGGGCATCTGGCCGCCCTCGAAACCGGGCCGCTTGCCGCCGCCGCTGCGGGCCTTGGCGCCCTTGTGGCCCTTGCCGGAGGTCTTGCCCAGACCGGAACCGCTTCCGCGGCCCAGCCGCTTCGGCGCGGTGGTGGACCCTTCGGCGGGATGCAATTCATGCAGTTTCATGGGGTATTCCTCCTTTATTCGTCAACTTCCTCGACCTTTACCATGTGCTTGACGGCAAAGATCTGGCCGCGGATCGCGGGATTGTCGGGCTGAATCTTGGTCTGTCCGACCTTCCTCAGGCCCAGGGCCGCCACGGTGGCCTTATGCTTGGGCAGGCTGGCGATCGGAGACTTAATCAGCGTAATCTTCAGCTTCATCTCTCTTCTCCTCCTTAACCCAGCACTTCTTCGACGGTCTTGCCGCGCATCGCGGCGACCTGCTCGGCGCTCCGCACCTGCTTCAGGGCTTCCAGCGTGGCCTTCACCATGTTGATGGGATTGTTGGTCCCGAAGCTCTTGGTCCGGATGTCCCGGACACCGGCCAGCTCCAGCACGGCACGGGCCGCGCCGCCGGCGATGACGCCGGTTCCTTCGGGAGCCGGAATCAGCACGGACTTGGCGGTGGAATAATACCCCGTCATTTCATGGGGGATGGTGGTGCCCTTCAGGGGTACGTTCACCAGATGCTTTTTCGCGTCTTCATTGGCCTTGCGGATCGCTTCCGGAATTTCGGCAGCCTTCCCCATGCCGGCGCCAACGCGGCCGTTCTCGTCGCCGACGACAACCAGCGCGCTGAACCGCATGTTCCGGCCGCCCTTGACGGTCTTGGATACGCGGTTCACGGCAACCAGGCGCTCTTTGAATTCGCTGACCTGTTCAAAGCGTTGCATTTGCGTTGTCCTCCTTCATCAGAATTCAAGTCCGGCTTCACGGGCACCGTCAGCTACGCTCGCCACGCGGCCGGTATACATATACCCTCCGCGGTCGAAAACGACGGTCTTGATGCCGGCCTGGACAGCGCGCTCAGCGATGAGCTTGCCAACCAGCTTGGCAGCGCCCTTCTTGTCCACTTCCTCCAGCTGGCCCTTCAGCGCGGGATCCATGGTGCTGGCGCTGACCAGCGTCACACCCTTCGTGTCGTCGATGATCTGCGCCTGGATGTGCTTGTTGCTGCGATATACGCTCAGACGCGGCGCCTCGGAAGTGCCGCTGATCTTTTTACGTACCCGCTCGTGACGAATCACGCGAATTTCGTTCCGGTCACGTTTTTTGAACATTTGCAGTCACTCCCTCTCTTACTTACCGGTCTTGCCTTCCTTGCGGCGGATGTGCTCATTCTGATACTTGATGCCCTTGCCCAGATAGGGTTCCGGCGGCCGAATGGCGCGAATGTCCGCGGCAAGGTTGCCGACCTGCTGTTTGTTGCTGCCCTTGACCACGATCGTGGTCTGGTTGGGCGTTTCATAGGTGATGCCTTCCGGCGCTTCGAGGATCACGGGATGGCTGAAGCCGATGTTGATCGTCAGCTTTTTGCCTTCCGCGCTGGCCCGGTAACCGGTGCCGACCATCTCCAGCGTCTTGGCGAAGCCGTCATGAACCCCGACGACCATGTTGTGCACCAGGCTGCGGTACAGCCCGTGCATCGCCTTGTGGGGCTTGGAATCCGAGGGGCGCTGGAGGGTCAGGATATTGCCCTCCTGCTTCAGGGTGATCGCGGGATTGACCTGCTGGCAGAGGGTGCCCTTGGGGCCCTTTACCGTCACCACGTTGTCCGCGTCCACCGTCACCGTCACGCCCGCGGGGACCGTAATCGGGAGTTTTCCGATTCGAGACATTTTCTCATTCCTCCTTCCGAGCGTTTCGGTTACCAGATATAGGCAAGCACTTCGCCGCCGATCGCGTTCTTCCGCGCTTCCTTATCCGTCATCAGGCCCTTGCTGGTGCTGATGATGGCGATGCCCAGGCCGCCGAGGACCTTCGGCAGCTCCTCGCTGCGGGCATAAACCCGGAGACCGGGCTTGGAGATGCGCTTGAGACCCGCGATCACGGGGGTCTGTTTGCCGTTCATGTACTTAAGGGTAATCTTGATTTCGCCCTGCAGGCCGTCATCAATGAAGTCTACCGCCTTCACATATCCTTCGTTCAGCAGGATTTTGGCGATGGCTTTCTTCGTATTGCTGGCGGGCATGGTTACGGCGTCGTGCCGCGCTACCTGTCCATTGCGGATGCGGGTGAGCATATCGGCGATGGGATCGTTCACTACCATGTTGTAAACCTCCTTCCGTTTCTTCCCCGCTTACCAGCTGGCCTTGCGGACACCGGGGATTTGGCCCTTATAGGCCAGCTCTCTGAAGCAGATGCGGCATACGCCATACTTGCGCAGGACGCTGTGAGGCCGGCCGCAGATACGGCAGCGCGTATAACCGCGCGTGGAGAACCGGGGTTCCCGCTGCTGCTTGAGTTTCATGCTCAGCTTAGCCACTTTTTTCTTCCTCCTTCAATTACGCCTGTGCAAAGGGCATACCCAGCTGCGACAGCAATTCCTTGCATTCCTCGTCAGACTTGGCGGTGGTCACGAAAATGATTTCCATTCCGCGGATCTTTTCCACCTTGTCGTATTCGATTTCGGGGAACAGCAGCTGTTCACGGATGCCCAGCGCGTAGTTGCCGCGGCCGTCGAAGGCCTTGGTGCTGACGCCGCGGAAGTCGCGGACCCGGGGCAGGGCCACGGAGACCAGCTTATCCATGAACTCTTCCATACGCTCGCCGCGAAGCGTTACCTTCGCGCCGACATTCATACCTTCCCGGACCTTGAAGTTCGCGATGCTCTTCTTGGCCTTGGTCACCAGCGGCTTCTGGCCGGCGATCTGGGTCAGCTCGCTGACGGCCATCTCCATCGCCTTGGCGTTATCCTTGCAGTCGCCCAGGCCCATGTTGATGACGATCTTCGCCAGCTTCGGAACTTCCATGATATTCTTGTAGCCGAACTTCTGTTTCAAAGCAGGAACAGCCTCGGCCAGATATTTTTCCTTGATTCTGGTTGCCATTTGGCTCTCCTCCTTTAATCAATTTCGGCGCCGCACTTCTTGCAGACGCGGATCATCTTGCGCTTCATCTTTCCCTGGTCGTTCTTTTCCTGCTGCACCTTGTGGGCTACGCGGGTTGCCTTGCCGCACTTGGGGCAGACCAGCATCACGTTGCTGGCGTCGATGGGCATTTCCTTATGGATGATCCCACCGGGCTGCGCGGCGTTGCGGGCCTTCTGATGCTTGGTGACCACGTTCACGCCTTCAACGGTAACCCGTCCGAGCTTCGGAAAGGCAGCGGAAATCTTTCCCTTCTTGCCCTTGTCCTTCCCGCTGATCACGATGACGGTATCCTTGGATTTTACGTGCATATCCCTTCCGCCTCCTTACAGTACTTCGGGAGCCAGGGAGACGATCTTCATGAAGTCCTTCTCACGCAGCTCGCGAGCCACAGGCCCGAAGATACGGGTCCCGCGGGGCATTTTCTGATCATTGATGATGACGGCAGCGTTATCGTCGAATTTGATGTAGCTTCCGTCGGGGCGGCGCTTGTTCTTGCGCATCCGGACGATGACGGCCTTGACGACCTCGCCCTTCTTGACCGTGCCGCCGGGGGTCGCGGACTTGACGCTGGCCACGATGATATCACCGATGCTGCCGTCGCGCCGGAAAGAACCGCCCAGAACACGGATGCACATGATTTCCTTGGCGCCGGAGTTGTCGGCAACCTTAAGCCGGGTTTGCGGCTGAATCATATTCAGGTTCCTCCTTTAATTACTTGGCCTTCTCGATGATTTCCACCAGACGCCAGCGCTTATCCTTGCTCAGCGGCCGGGTCTCCATCACGCGGATGGTGTCTCCGATGCCGCATTCATTCTTTTCGTCATGAACCTTCAGTTTGCTCGTCTGGTTCATAATTTTGCCGTACAGCGGATGCCGGACGCGGGTCTTGATCTGGATCACACAGGTCTTGTCCATCTTGTCGCTGACCACAACGCCGATCCGGGTTTTACGCAGTCCTCTTTCTTCCATGTTTCCAGCTGCCTCCTTTCCCTTTCTCAGGCCTCATCCTTCTGGCGAAGGACGGTCTTGCACCGTGCGATGTCGCGTTTCAGTTCACTGATCTGCATGGTGTTCTGCAGCTGGCCCGTGGCAAGCTGGAAGCGAAGTCCGAACAGCTCGGCCTTCAGTTCCTTGACCTTCTCCTGCAGCTGTTCCTTGCTCATGGCAGTCAATTCGTTCGCTTTCATGCTTCTTCACCACCCGCTTCTGTCTTGGGCTCATCGTCTTTCCTGATGAGCTTGGTCTTCAGGGGGAGCTTGTGGCTGGCCAGACGGAGGGCTTCGCGGGCGATATCTTCGGAAACGCCGGCGATTTCGAACAGCACCCGTCCGGGCTTAACCACGGCTACCCAGTACTCCGGCGCGCCCTTACCGGAACCCATTCGGGTTTCAGCGGGCTTGGCCGTTACCGGCTTGTCCGGGAAAATCTTGATCCATACCTGGCCGCCGCGCTTGGTGTAGCGGGTCAGCGCGATACGGGCCGCCTCAATCTGCTGGCTGGTCACCCAGTGGGGTTCCATGGCCTGCAGCCCGAACTCGCCGTAGGCCAGGGTGTTGCCCCGCTGGGCTTTTCCCTTCATGCGGCCGCGGAACTGCTTGCGGTGTTTGACTCTCTTGGGCATCAACATGGTTTATTTCCCCTCCTTCCCGGCAGGGTTCTTCTTGGCCCGGGGCAGGATCTGACCCTTGTAGATCCAGACCTTGACGCCCAGCCGGCCGTAGGTGGTCTTCGCTTCGGCGAAGCCATAATCGATGTTCGCGCGCAGGGTCTGCAGCGGGATGCTGCCGTCGTGATAGTGCTCGGTCCGGGCGATATCCGCGCCGCCGAGACGGCCGCTGACGGCGGTCTTGATTCCCTTGACGCCGGGGATCTTCATGCTCCGCTGCTGGGCCTGCTTGAGGGCCCGGCGGAAGCTGATCCGCTTCTCCAGCTGCTGGGCGATGTTTTCAGCCACCAGCTGGGCGTCGGCATCAGGCTGCTTGATTTCCATCACATTGATATGGCAGGGACGGCCCAGGAACTCCGTGATATTCTTCTTGAGCTCCTCGATGCCGGCGCCGCCGCGGCCGATGATCATACCGGGCTTCGCGGTAAACACGTTCACCGTCATGGTCTGAGCGGTCCGCTCAATGTCAATATGACTGATTCCGGTGGCATAGTACTTTTCCTTCAGCATCCTGCGAAGCTTGTAGTCTTCCACCAGATTGTTGGCAAAATCCTTTTTTCCGGCGTACCAGCGCGTGCTCCAGTCATAGATCACGCCTACGCGTGCGCCGTGCGGATGAACTTTCTGACCCATGTCTTCTCCTCCTTCGCCTTACTTCTGGTCCAGCACCACGCTGATGTGACTGGTGCGCTTAAGCATCGGGGACGCGCTCCCGCGGCTGCGGGCCACGTACCGCTTCAGGGTGGGGCCGGGGTTGGCGTAGACTTCGGCAACGTAGAGGTTCTGACGGTTCAGTTCCTGATTGTTCACCGCGTTGGCGATGGCGCTGCTGAGTACCTTCGCCACCAGCGGGCTGGCCGCCTTGGGGGTATACTGCAGAATCGCCAGCGCTTCGTCCACATTCTTTCCGCGGATCAGATCGACCACGATCTTGACCTTGCGAGGAGAGATGCGGACATACTTGGCGTGAGCCTGGGGCCGCTTGTCGGCGTTGGCCTTGCGGGCGGCCGCTTTTTCCTTGGTACGGGTAGCCATGGTTGTCTCAACTCCTCTCGCTTATTTGCGGTTGCTGTTCTTGTCTCCCGCGTGGCCGCGGAAGGTACGGGTCGGGGCGAATTCGCCCAGCTTGTGTCCCACCATATCCTCCGTCACGTAGACCGGAACGTGCTTCCGGCCGTCATGGACGGCGACGGTATGTCCTACGAACTCCGGGAAGATGGTGCTGGATCGGCTCCAGGTCTTGACGACCGCCTTCTTGCCGGAAGCGTTCATCTCTGTAATGCGCTTCATCAGCGCGCCCTCCACATAGGGGCCCTTCTTAATGGAACGACTCATGTATTGTCGCTGCCTCCTTCCTGCTTATTACAGGTTCTTTTCAAAAGCGCTTACTTGTTTCCGGCGCGCTTGACGATCATCTTGTTGCTGTACTTCTTGTGCTTCCGGGTCTTCAGGCCCAGCGCGGGCTTGCCCCAGGGAGTCACGGGAGCAGGCATACCGACGGGGCTCTTGCCCTCGCCGCCGCCGTGCGGATGGTCGCAGGGGTTCATGACAACGCCGCGGACCGTCGGTCTCACGCCCATGTGGCGAACCCGGCCGGCCTTGCCGATCCGGACGTTCTCATGGTCCGTATTTCCCACGGTTCCGATGGTGGCCTTGGCGTTCAGCGGGAGCTTTCTCATCTCGCCGCTGGGCAGCCTCACCTGGGCAAAGCCGTTTTCCTTGGCCATCAGCTGGGCGCTCATGCCGGCGCTGCGAACCAGCTGGCCGCCCCGGCCGGGCTTGAGCTCCAGGTTGTGGATCAGCGTACCGACGGGGATGTTGCTGATGGGCAGCGCGTTGCCGGGCTTGATGTCGGCGGAGTCGCTGGAAACCACGGTGTCCCCGACCTTCAGCCCCAGCGGCGCCAGGATGTAGCGCTTCTCGCCGTCGGCGTAGAACAGCAGGGCGATAAAGGCGCTGCGGTTGGGGTCATACTCGATGGCGCTGACTCTGGCGGGAATGTCCACCTTGTCGCGCTTGAAGTCGATGATACGATACTTAACCTTATTGCCGCCGCCCTGATGACGGACGGTGATCTTGCCCTGATTGTTCCGGCCGGAATTCTTCTTGAGAACCTCCGTCAGGCTCTTCTCCGGGGCCTTCTTGGTGACCTCTTCATAGGTCAGAACCGACATAAACCGCCGGGCGGGCGAAGTCGGCTTGTAAACACGAATAGCCATTGTTTCGTCTCCTCCCTGCTGTTACTGAGCCATGCCTTCGAAGAACTTGATCGGCTTGGAGTCCTTCTTCAGGATCACATAGGCTTTCTTGGTTTCGGGGGTCATGCCCTGGGTCCGTCCCTGCCGCTTCATCTTGCCGATGGTCCGCAGGGTGTTCACCTTGGCCACCTTCACACCGTCGTCCGCGAAAACCGACTCCACAGCGCTCTTGATCTCCGCCTTGTTGGCCTTGATGTCTACTTCGAACACGTAGCGCTTCTCGCCGAAGCCTTCGTACGCCTTTTCCGTCAGGATGGGGCGCTTGATGATATCATGAGGATCCTTCATTATGCGTACACCTCCTCGACGGATTCCTTCGCCGCCTTGGTCAGAACCAGCTTGCCGGCGTTGAGGATGTCATAGACGTTCAGGGTGTTGACATAGCTGAGCCTGGCGTTTTCGAGGTTCGCCGTCGCCCGGGCGACCGTCTCGTCCGGCTCGGGGAGAACCACCAGGGCCTTCCGGTCCGCCTGCAGGTTCTTCAGGGCCTGGGCCATCAGCTTCGTCTTGGCTTCCTTCAGGTTCAGCTCGTCCACCACGATGATCTCGCCGGCGTTGAGCTTGGAGGTCATCGCGCTGCGGAATGCCAGGCGCCGGACCTTCTTGTTGACGCTCAGGGTGTAATCCCGGGGCTTGGGGGCGAAGACCACGCCGCCGTGCTTGAACTGGGGAGCGCGGTTGCCATGGTGCCGGGCGTTGCCGGTGCCCTTCTGGCGATAGATCTTCCGTCCGCCTCCGCGAACCTCACCGCGGGTCAGGGCGCTCTGGGTGCCCTGGCGCTGCGCCGCCAGATAGGAACGGACCATCAGGTGCATCGCCGCTTCGTTGATGGGCGCCGCGAAGATTTCCTCGCTCAGCTCCACCTCGCCGATGGCCTTTCCTTCCATATTATAGAGTGCAGTCTTAGGCATCTTTCACTTTCCTCCTTGCTCAGGCCTTGCAGGTGTCGCGGATGATCAGCAGGCCTTCATTGGGGCCGGGCACCGCGCCCTTGACGAGCAGCAGATTGCGTTCCGCGTCCACCTGGACAACTTCCAGATTCTGCACCGTGACGCGATCCACGCCGTAGTGGCCCGCCATGTGCTTGTTCTTGAACACCCGGCTGGGGTCGGAGTTCGCGCTCAGGGAGCCGACGCCCCGATGATACTTGGAGCCGTGCGCCATCGGGCCGGTATGCTGGTTCCAGCGCTGAATGGCGCCGGTGTATCCGTGGCCCTTGCTGGTTCCGGTAATGTCGATCCGGTCGCCCTGGGCGAACTGGTCGCACTTGAGCACGTCGCCGACCTTGTATCCGGCGCAGTCGTCAAACCGGAATTCCCGCAGCGTCCGCTTCGCTTCGACGCCGGCCTTCTTAAAGTGGCCGAGCTCCGGCTTGTTCAGAAGCTTCTTGGCCCGGTTCTCCGTCAGCTCGCCGAAGCCGACCTGAACGGCTTCGTAGCCGTCGCTTTCCTTGGTCTTGGTCTGCACCACCGTGCAGGGGCCCGCTTCAATCACGGTGACCGGCACGAGACGTCCGTCTTCCGCGAAGACCTGCGTCATCCCGATCTTTTTGCCCACGATCGCTTTCTTCATGTTTATCGCTCCTCCTGCCTCACAGTTTCATTTCGATTTCGACACCAGCAGGAAGATCAAGCTTCATCATGGCGTCCACCGTCTTGGGATTGGGGTTCAGGATGTCGATCAGCCGCTTATGGGTGCGGCGCTCGAACTGCTCGCGGCTGTCCTTGTACTTGTGTACAGCGCGAAGGATGGTGACGATCTCCCTTTCCGTGGGGAGCGGGATCGGGCCGGAGACACGAGCGCCGGTACGCTTTGCGGTTTCCACGATCCGCTCCGCGCTCTGGTCGATCAGCTTGTGCTCATAGCTCTTCAGCTTGATACGGATTTTCTGGTTGGCCATTCCTGTTAACCTCCTTGATTTTCGTTCTCTTGTGCGCCTCCGGCGACCCACTGCAGGTGCAGGTCCTCCGGGCGCCTTCGAGTCCGTCGCCCGATTCGCGGGCTGGTCCGCGATAATTACCCGTCTGGCCGGACGGCAACTTACCGCTTCATCCCTAAACAGACAACAGTGGAATTATACATGAACCCGGAAGGCATTTCAAGAGGCTTTCCACCCTTTTTTGAAATTTTTTTGAGAAAAAATGCCCTCCCGGCCAACCGGTTTTTGAGGTTTTTCAGGCCTTCCGGCCCCGTCAATATGTACACTGCGCCGGGTGTATCCATTTTTCGCCTCCCGAGGCGGTTTTTCCGGTCCGCCTCCCCCCATCCGACTCCCGTCTTCCCGGAATCCCCTTAAAATTCATTGTTTGAAGCAATGAAATATGGACACGCTTTTCGGCGTGTCCATATCCTTATTCCGCCAGCTCCTCCCACCGGGCATAGAGCCGGTCGATCTCTTCCTTCAGCGCGTTATACCGCCGGGTCAGCTCCTCCGCCTTCCCGGGGTTCCGGTAGGTTTCCGGATCCGCCAGCCGCTCCTCCAGGGCGGCCCGGGCCTCCTCCGCCTCCCCGATCTCCTTTTCCGTCCGCTTCAGCTTTTCCGCCTCCGCCTTCCGGCGCTGCTTCTCCTCCCGGTCCCGCTTCCGCTCCTTGTCCAGGGCGGTCCGGGTCATGCCGGCGGTCTCCCCGTCGGGGGCCTGGTCCCGGCTCACCTTCTCGGCGTAGGCGTCGTAGTTCCCCAGGTATTCCTTCAGCCTTCCTCCTTCGAGGACGCAGACCTTTTCGGCAAACCGGTTGATAAAATACCGGTCGTGGCTGACGGCGATGATGGTGCCCTCAAAGTCCGCCAGGGCCGCCTCCAGCACCTCCCGGCTGTCCATGTCCAGGTGGTTGGTGGGCTCGTCCAGCAGGAGAACGTTGTCCTTCCGGAGCATCAGCTCCGTCAGGCAGACCCGGCCCTTCTCGCCGCCGCTCAGGGTGTGAACCGGCTCCAGCACCTCGTCCCCGGTAAAGAGGAACAGCCCCAGAGCGCCCCGGACCTCGTGCTGCTCAAGCCGGGGAAAGCGGTCCCAGACCTCCCGGAGCACCGTCTTGTCCCCGTCCAGCCCCGCCTGGTGCTGGTCGTAGTAGCCCAGATCCACGCCGGTTCCCCAGCGGATGCTGCCCGCGTCCGGCTTTTCCTCCCCGACGATGCACTTCAGGAGGGTTGATTTCCCGGTGCCGTTGTCCCCGATCAGGGCGATCCGATCCCCGGCCTTGACGTGAAGCCGCAGATGGCTGAAGAGCTCCCGGTCTCCGAAGCTCTTCCCCAGCTCCTCCAGGATCAGCACATCCTCCCCCGTCCGCCGCCGGGTTTCGAAGCGGAACCGGACGCTTCCCTCCTCCTGGGGCCGCTCCAGCCGCTCCATCTTCTCCAGCCGCTTCTCCCGGCTCTCCGCCGCCCGGATGCTCTTTTCCCGGTTAAAGCGCCGGTAGGTGGCGATAATTGCCTCCTCCCGGGCGATCTCCTTCTGCTGATTCTGCCAGGCCTTCATCCGGGTTTCCCAGACCGCCGTGCGCTTTTCCAGATATTCGGTATAGTTCCCCGTATAGGTTTCCAGCGTCCCCACGACCAGCTCCGCCATCCGGCCGCAGACATGGTCCAGGAAATACCGGTCATGGCTGACCACCAGCACGGCGCCCCGGTAGGCCGCCAGATACCGCTCCAGCCATTCCGTGCTCCGAAGATCCAGGTGGTTCGTCGGCTCATCCAGCAGGAGGATGTCCGGCCCCGTCAGCAGCAGCCGTCCCAGGCTCAGCCGGGTTCGTTCCCCGCCGGAGAGGGTTCCCGTCCGCCGGTCCCGGAAGTCCCGCAGATTCAACCCCGCCAACACCCCCTCGACAGTGCTGCGCCAGCCGTAGCCGTTTTCCCGCTCGTAGGCCCGGGTCAGGGCGTCGTACCGGCTTCCCAGCCGCCGCAGCGCCTCCGGATCGTTTCCGCTCCGGGCCATCTCCTCCTCCAGGGCGCGCATCTCCGCCTCCATGGCCCGCAGCGGCTCAAAGACGGCCTCCAGCGCCTCCTGGACGGTTTCCTCCCCGGACAGATCCCCCGACTGGGCCAGATAGCCCAGCCGCAGGCCCTTCTGCAGGCTGACCTGGCCCCCGTCGGCGCTCTCCTGCCCCGCGATGATCTTCATCAGCGTGCTCTTCCCGCTGCCGTTGACCCCCACCAGGCCCATGCGCTCCCCGTTCTGCAGGGTAAAGGAAACCTTCTTCAGCACCTCATGGGCGCCGAAGCTCTTCCTCACCTCCTGGACAGAAAGCAGGATCATTTGAATGAATCCCTCCTTACGGTTTCCGGACCGTATAGACCGGCCCGGTCTCGTCCCGCAGCGCCACCTCCAGCATCACGTCCGCCCCCGGCCGGATGCCCTCCGCCGCCAGCATCTCCCCGGAAACCCGCCGGGCCAGGACGGGGGTGTTGTTCTCCCCGCTGAGATGCCCCAGAATCACGTGCCGCGTGCCGCCGGCGATCAGGCTCAGCAGCGCCTTCCCGCAGGCCTCGTTGCTCAGATGGCCCCTTTCCCCGAGAATCCGGCTTTTCAGCGCCGGGCTGTAATGGGGATTGGCCCGAAGCAGCTCCGGGTCGTGATTGCTCTCCAGCAGCACCAGATCGCTGCCCCGGATCCGTTCGTAAACATCCCGGGAAAAATGTCCCAGATCCGTCGCCACGGCGGCGCTGATTTCTCCCCCCCAGACCCGGTAGCCCACCGGGTCCGCCGCGTCGTGGGGAATCGAAAAGGGGGAGACGCCCATGTCCCCGAGCATAAAATCCTGACCGGCAAAAAATTCGTGCCGCAGCTCCGGCGGCACCTTTCCGATTTTCTCCCCCATGGCCTTCCAGGTTTCCGCCGTCGCGTAAACCGGCAGATGAAAGCGCCGGGCCAGCACACCGGCGCCCAGGATATGATCGGAATGCTCATGGGTAATCAGCAGGGCGCTGAGGGTTTCCGGCGCCGCCCCGATCCCCCGCAGGGCCTCCTCGATCGCCCGCCCCGGCTTCCCCGCGTCGATCAGAATCCGGGTTCCTTCATATTGAAAAAACAGCGCGTTCCCGCTGGAGCCGGAAAACAGCGGGCAAAAATAAAGCTCCATTCTCTTCGGCGTCCCCTTACAGATCAAGATGCTTGGCGACCCGCTCGCTCTCCGGCGGCGGCGTCATGTAATCCGGCCCGAACAGCACCGTCAGCACCTCGTCGTACCGCTTCGGAATCAGGCATTCCAGCCCCTCGAAGGGGCCGGTGATCTTCTCCCGGAACTGCTCCGGATGCCAGACGTGGGTCATCAGCTCGAAGGCGCCGTTGGACATATGCAGATCGTTTCCGGTTTTGACCCGGGTGGACACCTTTTCGTACCGCCGGGCCTTCCAGGCGTAGCTGAAGGGCAGGCCCAGAAGATGCGTCGCCCGCAGCAGGATCCGGTTTTTCAGCCCGAAGCGGCTGTAGTCAACGTTCTTTTTCATCATGCCCTGCAGAAGGTGCAGATGCAGCAGGTGCAGCTTCCGCCGCCATCCCTCCGGCGGCAGCGGATCGAGGATAAACAGGTCCGTAAAGGCCGCCGCCTTCTCCGGATCCCGGTTCATGACCCGCGGGGTCCAGGTGTCCAGATAGGTCAGCTCAAACCGCGGGTCCCCCTCGGCGGGATAGACCTTCCGGAACCGGTTGAATTCCTCCCGGGTCATCAGCAGATCCACATCGTCGTCCCAGGGGATGAACCCCCGGTGCCGCACGCTGCCCAGCAGCGTTCCGCACATCAGGTTGTACTCGATCCCATTCCGGCGGCAGACCGCCGTAATATCCGCAAGCTGCTCCAGCAGCTCCTCATGAATTTCCCTAAGGGTCAGTTCCTTTTTCATTTCAGCAGTTCTTCCGCCTTTCCGGCGATCGCTTCCGCGTCCATTCCGTATACTTTTCGCAGATATGCCTGGCTGCCGACCACCGTCGAATAGGTGTCCTTCAGCCCGATCCGCGTGATCCGGCATCCGCTTCCCTCCTCCGCCGCGATCTCGCAGACCGCGCCGCCGAAGCCGCCGAGAATATTGTTCTCCTCCACCGTCAGGATATGCCGGAACCGCCCCAGCAGCTCCCGGACCCGGCCTGAGTCCAGGGGCTTGAGACAGGGAAAGCTGACGACCTCCGCCCGGATCCCCCGGCGGTCCAGCAGCTCCGCCGCCTCCGCAGCCTGGGTCAGGATGCCTCCGCAGCTGAGGATCGCGATATCCTCCCCCCGCCGGAGGGTGATCGCCTCGGGAATCCGCCAGCCCGGAATCGGTTCCCCGTGGACCTTCGGCTCGTTTCCCCGGCCCAGCCGGAGATAGCAGGTTCCCTTCATCCGCAGGGCCTCCCGGGTGGTCCACTCCGCCTCCACCGGATCCCCCGGCGCCAGACAGGTCACCCCGGGCAGCGCCCGGAGAATCGACAGATCTTCGGTCGCGTGGTGGCTCATGCCCAGGCTGCCATAGACGAATCCGCCCCCGACGCAGACGATCTTCACGTTCGCCCCGTGGTAGGCGCAGTCGTTCCGGATCTGCTCGAGGGGGCGCAGGCTCGGAAAGTTCCCGATGGAATAGACCACCACCGTCCGGTCCGTTTTCGCCAGCCCCGCCGCCATGCTGACCATGCCCTGCTCGGCGATGCCCGCGTTCAGGATCTGGTCCGGAAACCGCTCCCAGACCGGCCGCAGCACGCCGAAGCCCAGATCCCCGGTAATCAGCACCAGCCGGCGGTTATGCTCCATTTCCTGAAGAAGCACCTTCACAAATGCGTCTCTCACGGCCGTTGTGCCTCCAGTTCCTTCAGCGCCGCCTCATATTCCTCCCCCTGGGGAGTCCGGTAATGCCACAGAATGTTGTTTTCCATGAAGGAAACGCCCTTTCCCTTGACGATATGCGCCAGGATAACGCAGGGCTTTCCGCTCCCTTCCGCCTGCCGGCAGGCCAGAAAGGCCTTCTCCAGCGCCTCCGGATCGTGGCCGTCCGTCTCCTGAACGTTCCATCCGAAGTCCTCCCATTTCCGGGCGAAGGGCTCCAGCCGCAGGGTCTTCTCCACCGTCGTCAGGCTCTGCATATGGTTGTAATCCACCACCGCCGTCAGCCGGTCCAGCCCGTACTGGGCCGCCTGCAGCGCCGCCTCCCAGACAGCGCCCTCGTCGCATTCCCCATCCCCCAGAACCACATAGGTCCGCCAGGGGGCGCCGTCCATCCGGGCGCCCAGGGCCATGCCGACCCCGATGCCCAGCCCGTGCCCCAGGCTCCCGGTGGACACCTCGACTCCGGGCACTCCCTTGTGGCTGACGTGGCCGCTCAGAATGGAGCCGTCGGCGTAATGGGTCTTCAGCTGCTCCACCGGAAAGAAGCCCCGCTCCGCCAGGGCGGCGTAAACAGCGCTGCCGGCATGGCCCTTGCTGAGAATCAGCCGGTCCCTCTCCGGCCAGGAGGGGTTCGCCGGATCCACCCGCAGGATCCGGGCATACAGCACCGCGATGATCTCCGCCACGCTCAGGACGCTCCCGATATGGCTTCCGCGGCTCAGATGGGTCATCTCCAGGCCGTTGCGGCGAATCAGCCAGGCCAGCACCCGGGGATCCCCGACGTCCGGCTTTTCGTCCCCGAAGGCCCTGTGAACCCGCGCCTCGTAGTTTTCCATGCTCACGTCCTCTTCTTCTCCCTGGCCAGATCTTCCGCCTTGCCGAATACGCCCCGGATGGTTTCCCAGAAAAGCCGCGCGTCCAGCCCGAAGCTCTGGCTCCGGGCGTACTCCACCCGCAGCCGGTTCTTCTCCGGCAGGATCAGCTTCTCAAAATTCGCGACCGGATCCTCCTCGCCGACGATCTCGTCCTGGGCGATATAGACGATGCTGCTCCGGTCGGTAATGCCCGGCCGGACCCAGAGGATGCACTCCTGCTCCTTCGTATATTGTGTCGTATAGAGCAGCAGCTCCGGCCGGGGGCCGACGAAGCTCATCTCGCCCCGGATGATGTTGAACAGCTGGGGCAGCTCGTCCAGCTTCAGCCGCCGCATGATTTTCCCCGCCCCCGTGACCCGGCTGTCGTTCTTCGCCGTGCAGCCGCCGGTCTTGTCCGCGTCGACCACCATGCTCCGGAATTTAAAGATCCGGAAGGGCTGGTTATGATACCCGCCCCGGACCGCCCTGTACAGCACCGGCCCCGGGGAGTCCAGCTTCACCCAGACCGCCAGGGGAATCATCAGGATCAGCCCGGGAATCAGCAGGATCAGCGCCAGAAGCAGATCCAGCGCCCGCTTGACGACCTTGCTGTAGAAGGGATGGCTCAGCGGCCCGTCCCAGTAGGGCAGCTCGGGAAGTTCGTTCCTGTTCATGTTCCTTCCCCCGTTACTCGCTGATCTGGTTCAGCCGCTCCAGGAGCAGCTCCAGCTCGCCCCTGGTCCCGTAGCTCAGCGTGATCGTGCCCTTTTCGTCGCTGCCCGCCATCTCGCAGCGCAGCCCGGTTTTCAGCCGGATCGTCTCCCGAATGTCCGCCAGCTCGGCCTGCAGCCGCGGCGCTTCCTTCCGGGGCTTCTTCGATCCCGCCTTTTTCCGGGAGGTCAGATCCTCCGCCTTCCGGACGTTCATCTTTTCCTCGCTGATCCGCCGGGCCATCTCGATCTGGGCCTCTTCCCCCTGATCCCTGATGCTCAGAACCGCCCGGGCATGGCCCGCCGTCAGCCGCCCGTCCCGAAGCATGTTCATGACTTCCTCCGGCAGGGTCAGAAGCCGCTGGGAGTTCGCGATGGTGGACCGGTTCTTTCCGATCCGCTGGGCCGCCTTTTCCTGGGTATAGCCGTACTGATCCATGAGCATCTTGATGCCCAGGGCCTCGTCCAGCGGGTTCAGATCCTCCCGCTGGAGGTTCTCGATCAGGGCCACCTCCATCTCCCGGGCCTCGTCCAGATCCCGGACGATGCAGGGCACCGTGCTCAGCCCCGCCTTCCGGGCCGCCCGGAAGCGGCGCTCTCCCGCGACGATCCGGTACCGGCCATTCCCGGTGGCCACCACCAGCAGCGGCTGGAGAATTCCCTGCTCCCGAACGCTGTCCGCCAGCTCTTCCAGGCCGGTTTCGTTAAACTGCTTCCGGGGCTGCCCGGGATTGGGGTCCAGCTCCCCGATATCGATTTCCCTGACCAGCAGGGTCTCGTCCTCCTCCGTCATCTGGAACAGGGAATCCAGCCCCCTGCCCAGTCCGTGCGTCTTCTTTGCCATGCTTTTGCGTCTACCCTTTCCAGGCCGCCTGCCTTTTCGCGGCTTCTCTGCTTATTTTGCTTATTTTTTCCGGTTCCGTTTGAGCACCTCCGCCGCCAGCGCCTGATAGGCCGCCGCCCCGGTACTCTTCGGATCGTATACCGTAATAGGCTCCCCGTGGCTCGGCGCCTCCCCCAGCCGTACATTCCGGGGAATCACCGTCGCGAACACTTCCTTTTTGAAGTGCTTCTTGACCTGATCCACCACCTGCAGCCCCAGATTCGTCCGCCCGTCCAGCATCGTCAGCAGGATTCCCTCGATCTCCAGATGGGGATGAATCGTCTTCCGGACCCGGCTGATGGTGCTCATCAGGCTCGTCACCCCCTCCAGCGCGTAATACTCGCACTGGATCGGAATCAGCACGGAATCCGCCGCCGCCATGGCGTTCAGCGTCAGAAGGCTCAGGCTCGGCGGGCAGTCGATAAAGATGAAGTCGTATTCCTCCCGCTCCGGCCCCAGCACCTTTTTCAGGTAGAATTCGCGTTCCGCCACGCCCACCAGCTCCACCTCAGCCCCGGCCAGGCGGATGTCCGCCCCCACCAGCTTCAGCTTCTTCACGCCGGTCTTCTGAACGCAGTCCCGGAGCCTCGTCCGCCCCATCATCGCGTCATAGATGGAATCACGCTCCCCGACGGCGCAGCCCAGCCCGCTGGTCGTGTTTCCCTGGGGATCCAGATCCACCATCAGAACCTTCTTCCCCGTCTCCGCCAGGGCGGCGGACAGATTCACGGCGGTGGTCGTCTTTCCGACCCCGCCCTTCTGATTCGCAATTGCAATGATCCTCGCCATACTGACTCCTCTGTGAACGGCAGTTCACGTCTGCCATTCTGTCCGGATGACGATTTTGTAACCGCTTCGCCTGAGCGTTCGCGGACAAAATCCGTCTCCTTGCCGCCATACCCGAATGGGCATAAAAATACTTGTATATTATACGGGTTTCCCCCGGCCTTGTAAAGCGCACCCCTTCCTTCTTTTTCCTTGACTTCTCCCTGCATACCTGTTAAGATTTTCCTATCAGACAAAGGCTTCCGGGACGCGAAAGGCGCCGGTGTCCGGCATTCTCCCGGAGGAAAAAAGAGGTGCTTCCAGGTTTGACAGGTCAGGAAATTTTTGCCCACCGGGGAGCTTCCGGTTACGCCCCGGAAAATACGCTTGAGGCCTTCCGCCTCGCCGTGGAGCAGGGCGCTCACGGTGTGGAGCTGGACGTGCATCTCTGCCGGAGCGGGGAACTGGTCGTCGCCCACGACGAAACGGTGGATCGGGTGTCCGACGGCCACGGCCGGATTCAGGATCTTTCCCTCAGGGATCTGAAGGCCCTGCGCTTTAACCGGACCCATCCGGAGTTTGCCGACGCGCGGATTCCGACCCTGGAGGAGGTCTTTGAGCTGCTGGCCCCTACGCCCCTCCGGATCAATATCGAGCTGAAGAACAGCGTGATTGATTATCCGGATCTGGAGCGGCGGGTGATCGAGCTGGCCTCGGCCCGTTTCCCCCTGGACCGGCTGATTTTTTCCTCCTTTAATCATTACAGCATGCTCCGGGTCAAGGCGCTGGATTCCTCCCTGACCTGCGGCCTGCTCTATGACGCCACCCTGGTCCGCCCCTGGGCCTATGCCGTCGCCCTGGGGATGGACGCCCTCCATCCGATGTATACTGAAGTGCTGGTGCCGGGCGGAACCTGTCCCCTGGCCCACCGCGCCGGTGTCCGGGTGCATACCTGGACCGTGAACGCGGAGGAGGACATCCGCCGCGTTCTGACGGAAGGCGCGGATATCGTGATTACCAACTATCCGGACCGGGCGCTGCGGTGCCTGTCCTCCCTGCCGGAAGGCTGAAGAAAGGAGTCGATCCCCTGTGAAAATTCTCTTTGCGACCAGTGAATGCGCCCCCTTCAGCAAGTCCGGCGGGCTTGCGGACGTCGCCTATTCCCTTCCGCCCATGCTTCAGGCCGTGGGGAATGAGGTGGAGATCATCACCCCGCTGTATCAGTGCGTCTGGGATCGCTTCCGCTCCGAGCTGATCTTTGTCGGCAGTTACCCCGTTCTCCTGAGGGACATGACGCTGGAAGCCCGGGTGTACCGGGGCGACCGCGGCGGCGTTCCCGTCTGGTTCATCGGCCAGGATCCGCTCTTTATGCGTTCACGCCTCTATGGCTATAACGACGACGCCTGGCGCTTCGCCTTCTTCAGCAAGGCGGTCGTGACCCTGATGGGGGTTCTTTCCCCGCTTCCGGATATCCTGCACTGCAACGACTGGGAAACGGCCCCCGCCGTTCTCTATCTGAAGGACCGCCAGCAGGCTGAGCCTTCCCTGGGCGGCATCCGCTCCGTCTTTACAATTCACAACATCGCCTATCAGGGCCAGTATGGCCGGGAAAAGCTCTATTCCGACTTCGGCCTGGACGATTCCTGGTACGAGCGGGCCCTGGTCTTCCATTACGAGGGCCGGGAGGATATCAACCTGATGAAGGGCGCCATGATGATGGCGGACGCAGTCAGCACGGTATCCCCCACCTATGCCCGGGAGCTCCATCATCCCCAGTTCGGCGAAGGGCTGCAGGGCGTCATCGATTATGTGGACGGAAAGCTCTTCGGTATCCTGAACGGCATCGATACCAATCTGTATGACCCCCTGCAGGATCCCCATCTTCCCTCCCCCTTCTCCGCGGAGGATCTGACAGGAAAGGCGGTCTGCAAGGAGGCCATCCAGCGCCGCTTCGGGCTGACGCTGGAGCCGGAGTGGCCCCTGGTCGCCGTCGTGGCCCGCCTTGTGGAGCAGAAGGGCTTCGATCTGATCCGGGACGCCCTGCCGGGGCTGATGAATCTGGGTGTACAGCTGGTCGTCTTCGGCCAGGGGGATCCCCAGTACGCGGATTATTTCCGCTGGGCCGCCGGGCGCTGGCCAGGCCAGATGGGCTTCTCGGACCGGTATACGGAGGAGGTCGCCGGGCAGATCTTTGCCGGGGCGGATTTCTATCTCATGCCCTCCCGCTTCGAGCCCTGCGGCCTGTCTCAGATGATGGCCATGCGTTACGGAACGGTTCCCATCGTCCGCGAAACCGGCGGCCTGCGGGACTCCGTCCGTCCCTACTCCACCTTTGACGGCATCGGGGAAGGCTTCTCCTTCTCGGAATATGCCTCCAAAGATCTGTATCTGGCGGTTCTCCAGGCGATCAAGCTCTATCTGTCCGATCCCGAAACCTTCCATGAACTGCGCGTCCGCTGCATGAAAAAGGACTTCTCCTGGGAGCGCAGCGCCCAGCAGTATCAGCGAATGTATAAGGAAATTCACGTCACGCAGCACTTCGCCCACCTGACCTTCCAGGAAGCCTTTGAGAACATCCGGGATACCTACGGCCGGGTGGATGCGGTCAACCGCCGGAATCACCCCGAATGGTATCCCGAAAACTTCAACCGCGTCATCGAGATCGAACTGATCGGCGAGGGGGCCGGCTGGCTGTATATCGATATCGGCAGCGAGGACTTTGTCGTCGAGCCCTGGTCCTATCACGACGCCGACGCCCACATCAAATGCAGTTATTATCATTTCATGCGCATGATGCACGGCGAAACCACCACACCCCGCCTGTTCATGCAGGGCCGCCTGCGCATCACCGGCAACCTGGCCAAGGGCTTCGAAATCAAGAACCTCCTCTCCCCCAGCGGGCCGATTGACTAAACGCCCATCCTATCGGTCGCCGAAAGAATTCAGGCTGAAGCACAACACCTTCAGCCTGAATTCTTTTTCCCTTTCTGGAAAGATTATCAGGAAGATCGTCCGAAAAGATCGCCAAAGAAATACTTCCTTCGCTAAAATACGGCAAAAATTCGGCAAAAATTCTTCTGCTGAAGTGAAAAGGTTGCTTCCAGAGTGGAAGACAGATGAAATGGACTGGAAGTAAGTCGTACAATATCAAAAATAAACAAATAAAAACAGTGACGAGATTGGACATTGCTGTTACAATAATATTGCAGCAGGCAAGCA
>JAFRHH010000052.1 GCA_017433405.1 Clostridia bacterium
AAAAGGCGTGAAGACACCAAAACGATAGTCAAAAAGTAAGCGCTTTAGCCAGACACGGGGGAACATTTTTGAATCATAAAACGCTTGCATCGTTCAGGAGATGCAAGCGTTGGTTTGAGCCAATTGTCATATGAAAGCAGTTTGCTGTGCAGAGCCACAAAATGCGCGGGCTTCATCACTCCAGGGAACCAGCTTCTTCAGCTCATCATATCTCTTCCAGAAACTGGATGATGAAGAAGATATTGAAACGAAATCGACGCAGCTGATGTGGGATATCATGTTCACTACAGCCCCAGAGTTCCTTTCAGACGGCTATCGGGTTCAGTTTCAGAGAGTGATTGAGCACGAAAGCGGAGAAGAGAAGATTCTTGATATCATTGTTGAACATGCCAGCCTGGGAGTGGGCTGAGCAGTCGGAATAACCCATAAACAAATCTGCGCTTGACATGTTTAGTCGACATGCGTATACTTATCGATGTAGACGCGTGTCGACTTTCTTGCTGGAGGGATATGGATGGCTGTACAGGTTACTGAAGCTGAATGGAAAATCATGGAGTGTTTATGGGATCATGCCCCCCAGACCATGGGAGAGATCACAGCGACACTGGAACCCGCCACCGGCTGGACACGCCAGACGGTGATCACGCTGCTGAAGCGGATGACGGAAAAAGGCGCCGTCAGCATGGATGATTCCGGAAGGGCTAAGAAATATGTTCCGCTGATTACCAGGGAGGAAGCTTCGACGGAAGAAACTCATAAGTTTCTCCGTCATGTCTTCAGGGGCAAGGCATCCCTCCTGGTCAACCACCTGGTGGACAGCGGAGACCTTTCTCCGGAAGATCTTCAGGATATCCTGCGTGCAGTGCATGGAAAGAAAAAGTAAAACTGGGTAAAACTGCAGGAAATCACGCAGAAAAAACAGTCTCCTGAATCGTCTGTATAGATGGGAGGTTTATTGACTATGCGTTCAGTATTGATTTACAACTTTCTGATCGAAGCAAACATCCTGGCGTCGATCGCAATTCTGGTGATGATCCCATTGCGGAAGCTTTTCCGAAAGCAAATCGGCAATTCTTCCATCTGCTTCGGCTGGCTGCTGGTTGCGCTGAGGCTGCTGATTCCCCTGACCCTGCCAAACCCACTGATTCATGAGATCCGTCCGGCGTATGTGAATGATGCCGTCATCCGGCCGATTGCGGGGCAGGTCAAGGTACGGGTGGTCGATGCCATCGGAGATTTGGGCAGAATCTTCTGGCAGGCAGGCAACCGGCAGGCTTATGCAGATCTGCAGAAGGTAGCCGTCGGAGTGGATTATAACGGGTATCCGGAGATTTTGGCCTGGGTTTGGCTGAGCGGATGGTTATCAAGAATCAAGTTGTTTCTGCTCATTGCGCTGAGCCTGTTATTGTCGATTGCTGCATGCGCGGAAGATGAAACCGTATACTGGATCAATCCTGATGGCGGAAGGTATTATCACCTGGATCAGAACTGTCCGTCCATTCATCCGCGCTATCTTCCCCTGCCCGTCTACCTGACAAAAGAGGAAGTGGCGGATCAGCCCTATGGAAGCCTTTATGCACCATGCAGTGTTTGTGTGTATGGAGGAGACACTGTTCCTGAAGAAATGCAGGAAACCGGTACGCCAACCGAGGAACCTGCATGGAAGATGATTGTCGACCTCCAATATTCCGAATATGCGCTGACAGACAGATACATCCGTGAAGCCCCCGTTTTCCTGGATGAGCATAATAAGTTAGCGAAGGCAGGCCGGGATCCGGAAGGCTATAGTACGGAAAACAGGTATCTGCAGTGGTATCAGGACGGGAAACTTTTCAGGGAAATTGAATGCAAGCATCGGGATCCCTCCCGCTGGCTGTATGAAGGCATTTTCCTTTCCTTGCCGGACGGAAATGTCGGACTGGCAGCCATCGAAGCAAATGCCCTGAACTTTTATCGCTGGGAGGAAGAAGGTCTTACACTTGCGCAAAGAATTCCGGGCAAGTGAATCAGTTGGCAGATGCTCGTAAAATCTCTTTCAGAGATGTTGAAGATGCAAGAACAATTATTGCCAGTGTGGACATTTCACAAGTAATAACAGCGAACGATGTCATGACTGTTCTCAAATGTCAAACCACGAAGGCAAGACAGGTTTTACGTGAACTGGGAAAATGGGAGATTATTATAAAAGTACAGGGCAAAGGAAAAGGTAAATTCATTCTGAATATCCCTGGTTACTGACTTCCGGCGTGTATACTGTAAGCGCTTACGATCATCTTGCAAGGTTTCTTTCCTTTTTCCTGATTTTCTGCAAAGACCGATCTAAAATCTTCTCCTTTCGCTCCGCAAGCATCGTCTTATAGAATCGCTTTTGCAGATCGGAAATAAACGGCGTTTCATCAATCAGCAGGTCGATTTTATTCATGTCAATTCGGGGCAGGATTCTTTTCAGGGCCGCATTGCAATCCTGGTTCTTCCCAGAATATATGAAATCATAATAATTGATCTTTTGCCCGTCCTGTCGGATGCCGGAAAGGGGAATCTTAAAAATACGCACATCCCTTTCAGCAGGATCATCCAGGACAGCCTGCATGATGTCATCATCAGCCTGAGGGAAAAGACTGCTGCCGCAATCAAAGACCGGGGCCAGCGTCATTTCGTCCGTTCTGCTGTTGTACAGAAATCCCCAGTTCCCGTTATGCCGATCCCAGTTGCCGATCAAAGCGTCCACAATAAACATATCCCAAAACCGCTGCTTCAGAGCATCAGAATCAATCGCCTGCTGCTCATCCATCGCCATCAGAATATCCGATAATTCCGTTCCATATCCATTATGTTCGGAATCAATGATCGTATTTTTCAGCGAAGCGAAGTCCTGGATCACGGTATCGGGCGTTGTGAAATCCTTGCAGGCCACAACGATCTTTTCTTTGCCATTTCGGGTAAATGTGCCAAGCAGCGTTTTCTGTACCGGAATGCCCGCAATCTCAAAGACATGACAGCCAAGGTACTCACAGATACAGCCATTAGCATAGCTCATATCCTTGTTTTTCCTGGCGATGCCGGGGAACTTGAGCATATACAGCTCATCCTCATACATCACCGCGATCTTGCTGCCATTAGCGCCGGCATAGGTCTTGTTCCGCCGGGGCAATAAGCTAAAATCAATCATGTGTTATCATCCATCTCCATCCGCAGATATTTCCGGCGAAGATACCAGGCCTGGTCACTGGAAATCTCCTGCTCCGTTTCCGCACTGTTGATATCGGCATTCAACTCGTTCCAGTAAATATCCCAATGCAAGTCTTTTCCGCCGCGATCCACAATCGCCCATGACGTCTGCATAGCCGTGATAGATTTCTGAAGGTAAGCTGGAAGACCTTTCTCCAGATAGCTTTCATCCTTGGGCAGCCCGGTTGAGCGATCATAACGGGCATTGTCGATCTGCATCAATTCTTCCATCGTGCAGCCCAGCGCCCGGGAAAGCTGCATGACTGTTTTTGCAGTGCAGCCTTCGATATCGCTTTTGCCGGAGCATATATCAATCACGGTTGTCTTGGGTACACCACTGATTTGCGATAGACGATACATGGACATGTTCTTCTCTCGCAGCATGGATTGTATCGTCATGTTCATCCCTTCTTTCCTCGCTACTATTATATCGGTTAACCGACCGTTCGTCAATATGAAACCCGTTCCCCAAAAAGAAATACCCCGACATAAATACCGGGGCAGGTGATTGCGGTCAATAAATGGCTCATCTTTAAACAAGCTCGGTCAGGACGATTTCTTCCACTCGGTTATGAACGCTGTTCATCCTCCGCACCCGTTCCATCTGATTCTTCTGCCTTGAGTGCCTCGGTAATCGCCCTGTATGAAAATACACCGACGATCAGGAAACCAGCCTGAAATATGTCGTGTCCGCGTCACCGAATCCCCAGAGCCTTTTCATGGGGACGCCGCCGACAACCGGGCACGGTGTTCATGCACATGCGCGATGCAATCATTTCCCAGGGCATTTGTACTATGTGGTGGCTTTGTTTTACTTATCGTTCCGGCTGATGGCCTTCACTAAAGCGATGAGAAGAAACTGTAAATAGACGCTTGTAGATGAGCATGAGATTCGGTATAATGACCGGGTGAGAAATCCGGGAGAAAGTGATTCCATGAAACGAATGATGACACTGCTGCTCAGTCTGTGTCTGCTGGCGGGGATGATGAGCCTGGTCTTCGCGGAGGAGGCGAAGGCAGCCCGTGAGGATCATCTGGTGGTGACTCATCATACGGCCGTGATCCAGGGGAAGGAGATCGCCTATACGGTGACCGCCGGGACGATGGCCATGGACAACGAGCTGGGGCAGTATGATCTTTTCTTCACCGCCTATACGATGGATGGGTTGGAGAATCCCGCGGAGCGCCCGATCACCTTCGCCTGGAACGGCGGCCCGGGGGTTGCCTCCATGTTTGTCAATCTGGGCTTCATGGGGCCGGAACGTATGGATCTCGACGGGAACGGCATGCTGAAGCAGGTTCCTTCCGGGACGATCCCCAACGACTATTCCCTGCTGGATCTGACGGATCTGGTGTTCGTCGATCCGGTCGGCACCGGCTTTTCCCGCGCCGCGGGGAATACGGATCCGAAGGTCTTTTATCACTACGACAACGACTTTACGTCCATCGGAGAGTTCATCCGGGTGTATGTCAACCGGAACGGGCGATGGGCCTCCCCCAAGTATATCGCCGGGGAATCCTACGGAACCGTCCGGAACGCCGGGGTGGCCCGCTACCTGCAGGATGAGGCGCACATGAATCTGAACGGGATCATGATGATTTCGACCGCCAATAATTTCGCGACGCTGGAATTCACCCCGGGCAACGAGCTGCCCTTCGTGACCTTTTTCCCGACCTACGCGGCGACCGCCTGGTATCATAAAAAGGCCGCGGAACATTTCCTTGCCATGTCCCTGGAGGACTTCATGAAGGAGGCCCGCACCTTCGCGGAGGAAACGTATCAGCCGGCCCTGTTCAGGGGATCCCGCCTGACGGTGGAGGAAAGGAGAGACCTGGCGGAAAAGATGGCGGGCTATATCGGCCTGAGCCCGGAGGACATCGAAGGGCAGAACCTTCGCGTGACGAACGATTTCTTTTGCTCCCATCTTCTGAAGGACAGGAAACTGATGGCCGGCCGGGTCGACAGCCGGTATACGGGCCCCGTCGTTTCCGGAAGCCTGGAAGACGGGGATGCCGATCCATCCATGACCGGAATGACGGAGGCCTTCGTCGGGGCGTTCAATGAGGTGCTGACCCGAAAGCTGAATTATCAGACGAATCTGCGCTATGAGGCGATGAGCAACGAAGTGAATGGGAAATGGGATCAGTCTCATTTTACCAACAGTATGCTCAGCCAGGAAAGCATGATTCACGACTGCATGTCCAAGAACACCTTCATGAAGGTCTGGGTGGTCTGCGGCTACTACGATCTGGCGACGCCTTTCTTCGCCGCGGAGTGGACGTATTCTCATCTGTTCCTGAACGAGGATATTCGGAAGAATCTGTCCTTTACCTACTATCCGGCGGGCCACATGTTTTATCTGCATGAGCCTTCCCTGAAGCAGTTCCGGCAGGACGCGGAGGCCTGGTTCGGGGGAAATCGGTAATGGGAGGTCCGGGGGAGGAAAAACGAAAAACAATTCCAGCGAGGTGCCGCCCCCTGGATTCCCTGCGTATCAAACGGTGATTCTCGCGGCGATGGCTGTGATGATCCATAGAACAAAAAATGGAGGAAGAAAACAATGAAGAAACTGATTTCTCTGGCGCTGGTTCTGGTTATGCTCTGCACTGTTTCCCTGGCATTTGCCAAGTCCCTGGCTCCGGACAATTCCGAGGTTGAGTATCTGGAAGGGGCCGTGATTCACGCGACGGTCGGCGCCTACAACGAGACGACGAAAACCCTAACCGTGACGCTGTACAAGAACGATAACTTCGATCTGGAGGACGCCGACAAGCTGGCGGCGGGGGACCTGCTCCTGGCGAACGACCAGGTCTGCAAGGTAAAGGAAAAGAAGAACGATGCGGACGGCAATATCCTGGTAACTACCGAGGACGGCCTGGAACTGATCTTCTTCCAGATCGGCGGGGACGACGTGAATCTGAAGCTGGCCGAAGACGACAGACAGTGCATGCACGCCTATGCGGTGCTGAACCTGCCGGTGGCAGAGGGAATCATTTATGAGGACAACTCCGATCCGGAAGCGAACGCGCCGGTGGTGACCAAGGGCCTGGAGGAAATCCTGAAGATCAAGGAGCAGAAGGAAAAGGACAGCATCGGCTTCGATTTCTATGCAACGACCATCGAGCTGAACCAGAACCTGGAGATCGTCCGGATTCATCAGGACTTCGACGTCGCCCAGTAACAGGCGGCTTTCGGGCTTTGATGAAGCCCAGTGAACCCATCCGATGAAGATAAAACAGGGGCAGGGGGTAGAAAGACTCCTCTGCCCCTGCTTTTCCGTCGAAAAGCCGGGAGAGAGCTCCGGGACTTCAGGCATGGATTTCCAGCGCCCCGGGAAGAATCCGGAAATGAGCTTCATCCATGGGGACCAGCTCTCCGTCCAGCTCCACCGTCATGCCGGGGCAGCGGACGGTCAGCTCACTGCACCGGAATTCCCGGATGGCGGCCAGCTCCGTATGCCTTCCGGAGATGAACCTGCCGAGAAACTTCAGAATGGAGAGGCGGCTCATCCCGTCCGCGATGATAACGTCGAACAGCCCGTCGTCGATCCGGGCCCGTGGAACCGCCTTCATTCCTCCGCCGAAATAGCTGCCGTTTCCGACGGAGAAGATGGTGATCTCCCGTGTTTCGGTCCGCCCGTCCAGGGTGATTTCCACCGTCAGGGGACGAAAGCGCCGGAGAGCGGTAAAAATTCCCATCAGATAGGGCAGAATACCCTGGCCCAGGCGCTTGAACCGGGAGGCCTGCAGCAGCACTTCCACGTCAAAGCCGCTGCCGGCGATGTTCATGAACCATCGGTCGTTCACCCGGCCGACGTCAATCCGCCGGGGCTTCCCATCCAACTGGGTTTCCAGGGCCTTCGCCGGATCGGCGGGAAGGGAAAGCATCCGTACGAAATCATTGCCCGTCCCGCAGGGAACAAAGTACAGGGAGGCGAAGCGGCCGGCGATACCGTTCACGATTTCAAAAATCGTTCCGTCCCCGCCGACGCAGATCAGCTGATTTATCCCTTCCGAAACGGCCCTGTCCGCGATCCGGGTCGCGTCGCCGGCCTTCTCCGTGACGGCTGTCTGGAACCCCAGCCCCCGTCCGCGAAGCACCTCCTCCGCGCCTCTCAGCGCCTTCGTCCCCGCGCCGCATCCGGAATTCTGATTTGCGATGATCTGAAACATACGCTTCCCTCAATTGCCGCGCCTGCCGGCCTGATGCCCCCATCATGCCGGCAGGCGGTAAATATTCCCATTATAATTCTCATTCCGGTGCGGGATTTCCTGCTGAACGAGAAGAATCATTGTGCTGACAGGTTGGGCGACAGGTCGTGAAATGGAAAAGCACCCCCTCAGGAGTGCTTTGAAAAGGGAATACGGCGGGGTTCAGGAAATTCCGAACTCCTTCAAAAGCTCTTTTTGGTATTCCGGATCGGTCGCGGCCCTGTACGCATCGTCATACCGTTTTAGCTCGATAAGCTTTTGCATCAGAATACTGACCTGACTCCGGCCTTCTTCACGCCCTTTCACGCGGCCCTCTATGCGGCCTTCTTCAAGCCCTTCCACGCGGCCTTCTTCAAGCCCTTCCACGCGGCCTTCTTCGCGGAACATTTCCATAGTTCTTTTTTCATCATATTCAGTAATACACATTCTTGTCACCTCCGCTTTATTGGCAAGCAAAAACTGTTTCAGTGATGAATTCTGAGGAAGATCATCCAACGCTTTGCTGACAGACTGCCCCATGTCATTGCTTTCTTTATAGTATTTTCTGCATTGCGCTACAAAGAGGGAGTATTCTTTCAGGGGAAGGCAGGCGTTCAAAAGGGCTTTGTTTTTTCCATAGTTGATATTGAGCATGGTAACCCGAACACTGATGTCCGGATCAGTCCCGGGAGCAAAGGCGTCGGCCAGCGAGAGGATAAGCCGATCGGGTTCATCGCGAAGTCCGTTATAGAAGCAGATCAGCTTTGGAACGGGGAAATGCTGTTGAACGCTGCTGTACAGATTGATTCTATTCTCAAACGCCTCCACATATTTGCTGTAAACCATTCCGGCATAGATCAGCATACGCATGGGCATATTGGGATTGTAGGAAGACTGCTGTTCATAGAAGTTCATGGAATCCATGATCAGAAAGGAGAGATCATTTTTCATGGACATGTACAGCGCGTCCTCGACGGTGGTGATCTGAATGTCATCCGGGTCATCGTAGGAGGTATGGTTGACCGCGTTATAAAGGCTCAGCGTCCATTTTCTGTTTTCGGGACGGCCAAAGATCAGCCTGAACAGGCGATCCTTGTTTTCCCGGTTAACCTCGCTCATGATGCCCCTCCTTTCGATCTTCGCCATCTTTTCCGCTACTATTAGTTTATCATAAAGTGAAGAGAATGAGCAATACTGGGGAAATCACTTTTGGACTTTGTGCTTGAAACAAACCGGATGCGCTGCGACCGCAGGATTTGATTCGGCTTCAAGGCTTATGCTATCATAGAGGAAGGGAGGTGCGGCATGATCATCCTTGTGGATTTGGACGATACGATTGAGCAGCTGCTGAAGGCGTGGGTCAAAAGGGCGAACGAGAAGTTCAGCCGGAGCGTTACGCTGGAGGATATCACCGATTGGAATGTTGCGACGGCTTACCCGGGCCTGACGCGGGAGAAGGTCTACGGCGTGACCTATGAGAAAGGCTTCTGGGAAAGCGTCGAGCCCATGCCCGGAGCGGCGGAGGCGCTGAAACACTTTATGGATGAGGGCCATGAAGTCTATATCGTGACGGCTACGGAGCCGGAGCATGTGGAACAGAAAATGAAGGGGCTTCTGTTCCGGTATTTCCCCTTCATCAGCTGGAATCAGGTGATTATTACGGGCAGGAAGCAGCTGATCCGGGGAGACGTCCTGATTGATGACGGCATCCATAATCTGGAGGGCGGGAAATACAAGAAGATCCTGTTCACCGCGCCGCACAACAGGTTTTACGATGCGGAGAAAAACGGGATGACAAGAGTATCCACCTGGGAGGAAGCGGTCAGGGTTGTTGATGATTATGCTTTTACAGGACGCCGTGGCGGAAATGGAACGGAAGAGTGAGATCAAGTCCGCGCTCATGGGAATATGCATGTAAATTTATTGCGCTTTTATTCAAATTATGTGACAGAAATACAAATGAAAAGTTTTGACCGGTTTAGAGAATTTTAAAACAATCGTAATCATTGCATCCGCAAATTTTTCACCTGTATGGTTGAGCTGTACACCAATGGCTAGAAGGTATCGTGTAAACAGGTATACAAGCTGAAGAGAAGCGACAAACTAAAGAGAAGCTGCAGACCGAAGAGAAGCTGCAGACAGCAGCAAATGGAATAGAAACCGCCTCGCCGGAGAGAATCCAGCGGGGCGGTTTTTCAGGACGCAACCATCCGCTTCGGAGGCGCTTCGGAACAGAGGTGTTAGCGTCGGGAATAAAGGGCCGGCATGTTCTCCTGTTCTTGTAGTTTGCCGGCGGAATCTGTATAATAGACGCAGAGAAAGACACACTCGGAGATGGATCGCTGAGAACGGAGGGGCGGGGCGCGAATGAAGCGGGTGGTTGGAACAGGCGTACAGGATTTTGAAAAACTGAGGATGAGCCATGCGTTTTATGTGGATAAAACGGAGTTTATCCGGGAATGGTGGAAGAAAAACGATGATGTGACCCTGATCACCCGGCCGCGCCGTTTTGGAAAGACGCTGAACATGTCCACCCTGAACTGCTTCTTCTCGAACAGATTTGCAAACCGTCCGGAGCTTTTCAAAGGACTGAAGATCTGGGACGATCCGGAAATGCGGGAGCAGCAGGGGAAATGGCCGGTGATCTTTCTGTCCTTTGCCGGGGTCAAAGGAAGCACCATCGAAAGCGCGCTCTCCCAAATCAAAGCAGTGCTGTCCGGCCTGTTTGCAAGCTATCCGGAGCTGTATCGCTGCGAACAGTTTGAGGCCAGCGAGAGGAAGGCGCTGCTCAAAATAGACGGAGACATGTCTGATGATACTGCGGAAATGTCCCTCAGGCTCCTGTCTTCGCTGCTGGAAAAAGCATACGGGAAGAAAGTGCTGATTTTTCTGGATGAATACGATACGCCCCTGCAGGAAGCCTATATCAACGGATACTGGAATGAGCTGACTGTCTTTATCCGGACGCTGTTCAACAATGCCTTCAAAACGAATCCTTCCCTGGAGCGGGGGATCATGACGGGAATCACCCGGGTCAGCAAGGAATCCATCTTCTCCGATCTGAACAATCTGGATGTGGTGACGACGACATCAGATAAATACGCGACCGCCTTCGGGTTCACAGAGGAGGAGGTGTTCGCGGCCCTGGAGCAGCAGGGATTTGATGAGGAAGCAAAGCGCGAGGTGAAGAACTGGTACGACGGGTTTACCTTTGGCTCCGTAACGGATATCTATAACCCCTGGTCCGTGACGAACTTTCTGGATAAAGGGAAATATGATACCTACTGGGCAAATACCAGCGGCAACGGCCTGATCGGGATGCTGCTGCGGACGGGAAGACCGGAGATCAAAAGCCAGTTTGAAGCTTTGATGAAGGGCGGAACGGTTGTCGTTCCGATGGACGAGCAGATTGTTTTCAACCAGCTGGATACCAACCCGGACGCGGTATGGAGCCTGCTGCTGGCGACGGGCTATCTGAAGCCCGTTCACGTGGTCTCCAAAATAGAAGCGGTCAGAACAAACACCAGGCCGCTTTATACCCTGCAGCTGACAAATCTTGAAGTGCGGCTGATGTTTGAGCAGATGGTGCAGACCTGGTTTGCCCAGACTGGCGGCCTGTCCCGATTCGTTCAGGCGATGCTGGGGGGGGATGTGGAGAGCATGGAGGAGCGGCTGGAGGATATCATGCTGACATCCATGAGCTCCTTTGACGGCGGAAAGAACCCGTCCATCAAGCTGCCGGAGAATTTTTATCATGGCCTGGTGCTGGGCATGCTGATCGAAAATACAAGGGACTACCTGGTAATATCGAATCGGGAAAGCGGCTATGGCCGGTACGACGTGGCTATGGTGCCGAAGGACGCGGGAAAGCCGGCTGTCATCATGGAATTCAAGGTGTTCAATGCCAGACGGGGAGAAAAGACGCTGGAAGACACGGTTCAGAACGCGCTGCGGCAGATTGAAGAAAAACAGTATCAGGCTGATCTCGTGGCCAGGGGAATTCCGGAGGAGCATATCCTGAAATACGGTTTCGCATTTCGGGATAAGGAATGCCTGATCCGGAAGGGATGATGAGTCCCCGCGGCTGAACAGCCGTGTTCGGGCGTGAAAAGCGGCTTGTCCGGAGGGGGAAAGCGTGGTATAATTCCTATTTGGATACTGTCAGTTTAACAATAGACCTGAATTCCCGGGCTGAATACCGATCAGTCAGCCCGCTATTCTGAAAAATAAAGACGAGGAGTGGCAGCCATGGATAAATGGGATGACCGTTTTATGCAACTGACCTATACGATTGCCGGATGGTCCAGCTGTTTCCGGGCGGGACGAAGCATCGGATGCGTGATCGTCAAGGACAAGCGGATCATGACGACGGGCTATAACGGCGCGCCTGCCGGGATTCGGACCTGCCGGGAGAAGGGAGAGTGCCTGCGGGATCAGCTGGGGATTCCCAGCGGAACCCGGATGGAGGCCTGCTATGCCGTTCACGCGGAGCAGAACGCCATTGTTCAGGCGGCCAAGCTGGGGGTTTCCATCGACGGGGCGACCCTGTACTGCACGCACCAGCCCTGCTCCATGTGCTGCAAGATGATCATCAACAGCGGCATTCGCCGGGTGGTTTACCGGGAAGGGTATCCGGATGATTTCACGCTTGAGCTTTTCGCGGAGGCCGGGGTGCAGCTGGAGCGGTACACAAAGGAGATTCCCGGTTGAGGCGGAACGTGGGGCCGGAGGAAAGATGTCTGATCGGCGGAACGCGGGGACAATCCCCATGTTCCGCTTCGCGTAGCACAGGGGACAGTCCCCGTGTTCCTGACTGAGAGGAGACAGCATGCGGTATCATATCGATACGATTCCCATCTGGGACGCGGTAAAGCTGGACGGCGAATGCCCCCTGTGCGCCCTGGAGCGGCGGACGGAGCTCGGGGAGGCGGAGCGGTATCTCGGGGCTTCCGTCATGGAGCCGGATATCCGGATTAAGGTCAATGACCGGGGCTTCTGCCGGAAGCATCACGGGATGCTTTTTTCCATGAGCAACCGGCTGGGCCACGCCCTGATGCTGGAAAGCCATATGATGAAAAACCGGGAAAAGACCGAAAAGATCTTCGGAAAGATGAATCAGGCGGCGGATCAGCTGACGGCCGCCGGACTGGGGGACCGGCTGAGCGGGAAGACCCGGGCGGCGGCTTCCGCCGTCACGGAGCAGGCGAGGGCGCTTTCGGAGATGGCGGAGAGCTGCATCATGTGCGATACGATTCAGGAGAACATGCTGCGCTATCTGCATACCTTCTTTCACCTGTATAAGCAGGACGCGGAGTTCCGGACGCGGATCGGGAAGGGAAAGGGCTTTTGCCTGCCGCATCTGGGTCAGCTGATCGAGGTGGCGGCGGAGGAGTTCAGCGGCCGGGAGCTGGGAGAGTTTATCCGCGCGGTGACCCGGGTCGAGGCGGAGAACCTGGATCGGATTCAGGAGGACATCTCCTGGTTCATCAAGAAGTTTGACTATCGGGTGGAAGGGGAGTCCTGGACGAACAGCAAGGACGCGGTGGAGCGGACCGTGAACAAGACCCGGGGCTGGTGCGTCGGGAAAGAGCCCGTTCCGGAGGAATCATAAAGGAGACGGAATGGCAGACGCGAATGATCATTCACAGAGGAGAGAAAAGAAGATGACGATTCGGGAAGTAATGGAAATCGTGGAGGGAAAGGTGCTGGTGGGAGAGGACCGGCTGGACGATCCGGTGGACACCGCCTGCGGGTCCGACCTGATGAGCGACGTGCTGGCCTTCGTTAAGGAGCGGACGGTGCTGATTACCGGGCTGATCAATCCCCACGTGCTCCGGACCTCGGAGATGCTGGATATTACCTGCATCGTGTTTTCCCGGGGAAAGCTGCCAAGCGAGGAGATGCTGGAGATGGCCGACGAGATCGGGATTACGGTAATCGCCAGCCCGATGACCACCTATACCGCCTGCGGGGAGCTGTATATCCACGGCCTTCCCGGAACCAAGAAGAAGCCGAAGGAGGTGTAAGGCGTGGCTGTACTGCTCGAAAAGAGCTTCCCGGTAGAGGCCGGCGCCTACACCACGGCGGGGGAAGCCTCGACGACGATCAAGCGGACGCTCAAGCAGCTGGGCATCAGCGCGGAGGTGCTTAGGCACGTGTCCGTCGCCTGCTACGAGGTGGAGCTGAATCTGGTCATTCACAGCCTTGGGGGGACGCTGACCCTGCTGGTGGATCCGGAAAAGGTGACCTTGATCTCCAAGGACATTGGGCCGGGCATTCCGGATATCGACAAGGCGATGACCGAGGGCTTCTCCACGGCGAACGAGGAGGCGCGGACGCTGGGCTTTGGCGCCGGCATGGGCCTGCCGAACATGAAGCGGAACGCTACTGAGTTCGATATTCAGAGCGAGGTTGGGGTCGGGACGACCATTACCATGAGCTTTGCGTTGAAGTAGGTGGGGGCGTTCCGCGGTCGCAGAGGAGGAAACAAGAGGAAATGGACACGAAACGGTTTCATTCGGTCCGGCTGGAGGGGGACAAGTGCCGGGGCTGCACCAACTGCCTGAAGCGCTGTCCGACCGAGGCGATCCGGGTCCGGGGCGGCCGGGCGCACATCATCGATGAGCGCTGCATCGACTGCGGCGAGTGCATCCGGGTCTGCGGATACCACGCCAAGGTCGCGGTCACGGATCCCCTGAGCTCCATCAGCCGGTTCCGCTACAAGATCGCGCTGCCGGCCCCGAGCCTGTACGGTCAGTTCAAGGAGCTGCGGGGCATCAGCCAGGTGCTCAACGGCCTGAAGCAGATGGGGTTCGACGAGGCCTTTGAGGTCGCCCGGGGGGCGGACGTGGTCAGCCGGGCCATCCGGGAGCGGCTGAAGAATCCGGACCTGCCGCGGCCTGTAATTTCCAGCGCCTGCCCGGCCATCGTCCGGCTGATTCAGGTTCGCTTTCCGGATCTGATCGATCATATCGTTGACGTGAGGCAGCCGATGGAAGTGGCTGCCATGATCGCGAAGCGGGAGTTCGCCCGGAAGCACGGGGTGGACGAAAAGGAGATCGGCTGCTTCTTTATTACCCCCTGCCCGGCGAAGGTCACGGCGGTCCGGAATCCCATCGGGCACGAGAAGAGCGCGGTCGACGGGGCCATCTCCGTGCTGGAAATCTACGGCCTTTTGAGCAGCCAGATCCGGAACGCGCCGGTGGATATCACCATCGAGACGGCCTCGGATCTCGGGGTCGGCTGGGCCCGGAGCGGCGGGGAATGCAAGGCGGTCAGCGTGGAGAACGCCATGGCAGTGGACGGGATCGAGAACTGCATCCGGGTGCTGGAGGAGATCGAGGATAACCGGCTGCGGGATCTCGAATTCTTCGAGGGAGCCGCCTGCACCGGCGGGTGCGTCGGCGGTCCGCTGAATTTCGAAAACAACTATGTGGCCCGCTCCAATGTGACCCGGCTGAGCAGCCGGACGCCGAACCCGGAGCTCAACGTGGACAGCGGGATGATGACCAAATACGAGCTGTATGACTCGAGCCGCATTCTGCCCAACAGCGCCATGAAGCTGGACGACGATCTGATCGAGGCGATGCGGAAGATGGAGCGGATCGAGGCGATCTACAAGGAGCTGCCGGGGTACGACTGCGGCAGCTGCGGCAGTCCGACCTGCCGGACCTTCGCGGAGGATATCGTGCAGGGGGCGGCCACCCAGATGGACTGCATCCATAAAATGAAGGAACAGCTGAAGATCATGGCGCAGCAGATGGTCAATCTGGCCCAGACCACCCGGGAATAAGAAGACAGATTTTGTCCGCGAACGCGTCAGCGAAACGGATATAAAATCGTTATTCAGACAGAGCAACAGACTTGAAATGACGTTCACGGAGGAGAAGGAGAAGGAAAAATGACGGTAGCGGAAATGGCAAAGCTGATCGACGGAACCAATCTGACCCCGGAGGCGCCGAAGGACCGGGAAGTATCCTGCGGCTATACCTGCGACCTTTTAAGCTGGGTCATGGCCCACGGGGCGGCGGGCATGGCCTGGGTCACGGTGCAGACCCATATGAACGTCATCGCGGTGGCGAGCCTGATGGAGATGGCGGCCGTCATCATTCCGGAGGGAATCGAGATGGAGGAGCCCAGTCTGCAGAAGGCGCGGGATGAGGAGATCAACGTGCTTTCAACGAAGCTGACCGCCTACGAGATCTGCGCGCGGCTGGCGGCGGCGGGGCTGCCCGGAAAGGAGCGGGACGCGTAGGCATGTGGGCCGATCTGCACATGCATTCCTGTCTGTCCCCCTGCGCGGATGAGGACATGACGCCGGCCAATATCGCCGGTATGGCCCATATCAAGGGTCTGCAGGCCATCGCCCTGACGGATCACAACACCGGAAGGAATCTGCCCTACATGAAGGAGGCCGCGGATTATTACGGCCTGATCTTCCTGCCGGGAATGGAGATCACCACCCGGGAGGAGGTTCACCTGCTGGGGTATTTCCGGGATGTTGAAACCGCGGTGGCGGTAGGGGAGATCTTTACGGAGCATCTTCCGAAGATGAAGAACCGGCCGGATTATTTCGGCACCCAGTATGTTATGAACACCGACGACGAGATTGTGGATGTCGAGGAACGGCTGCTGATCGGAGCGACGGATCTGGATCTGGCGGAGTGCACGGAGATCATCCGGAGCCACGGCGGCGCTGCGGTGCCGGCGCATATCAACCGGGGCCACGGGCTGCTGGTCAACCTGGGGCTGTTTCCGGAGGAGCCGGAGTTCCCCGTGGTCGAGGTGCGGCCGGAGCTGCCTGTGATGGAAAAGCTGATCACCGGAAAGCGCAGGCTCTGGTCTTCGGACGCCCATCATCTCGGGGATATTCTCGAGGCGGTCAGCGACGTGCCGACGGAGCGGTTTTCTCTGGGCGGGCTGTTTGAGTATGTAAGCGGAAGGTAAAAGGGACGGAGGGGACAGAGCTGCAGCGAAGGCAGAGTTCTTCTGTCCTGGCGGACAGCGCAGACAGAGGGGACAGTTCTTCTGTCCTGGCGGACAGAAAGAACCGTCCCCCTGTCTGAAAGCCCGGAGCGAAGGACTGGAACGAAAGCCCGGAGCGAAGGAATGGAGCGAAGGACTGGAACGAAAGCCCGGAACGAAGGACTGAAAAAGAAAAACAAAAAAGAAACAAAAGACTTTTCAGCTTTTCCAAAGTGTGATATTATAATAAACTGTGGACAAGCGGGGAAACCCGCTTGAAAGTTCGGTTTTTGAATCCAATTGATAAGGAGGTCACTGATTCCATGCCTGACAACAAGGAAAAGTACGCGAAGCTTCAGGCGGCCATTGAAAAGCACAAGGGGGAGCGGGGAGCTGTCATGCCCGTGCTTCAGGAAGCGATGACGATCTTCGGCTACGTCCCGCAGGACGTTCAGGAGATGATCGCGGACGGGCTGGGGGTTACCCTGTCCGAGGTGTACGGCGTTTCCACCTTCTATTCCCAGTTTTCCCTCGAGCCCAAGGGCGAGCACATCATCGGCGTCTGCCTGGGAACGGCCTGCTACGTTAAGGGCAGCCAGAAGATCCTCGACAAGCTCAGCGAGGAGCTGAAGATCGAGCCCGGCCGGACGACGGCGGACGGTCTGTTCTCCCTGAACGCGACCCGGTGCCTCGGCGCCTGCGGCCTGGCGCCCGTCATGATGATCGGGGAAGAGGTCTACGGTCGGCTGACGCCGGATCAGGTGCCCGGCATCCTGGACAAGTATCGCACCGCACAGTAAGCATTTGAAGGAGACGGTTTTTGTTCGCGAATCGCGTTCGCGTGAGCGGCAACAAAATCGTCATCCGACGCAGCAAGGCAGACGTGAACTGCTGTTCACGGAGGAAAGGGAAGAGGCATGCGAGATCTGAGCCTTCATCTGCTGGATCTGGCCCAGAACAGCATTACCGCCGGGGCGAAGCTGGTGACGATCCGGATCCGGCTCGAGGACGGCGGCATGCTGACGATGGAGCTGGAGGACGACGGGAAGGGCATGAGCCCGGAGCTGCTGGAGCGGGTGACCAGCCCCTTCGCCACCACCCGGACGACCCGGAAGGTGGGCCTCGGGATTCCGATGATGAAGGAAAACGCGGAGAAGGCCGGGGGGAGCTTCCGCCTCGAAAGCGAGGAGGGGCGCGGCACCCGGCTGACCGCCAGCATGGATACCCGGAACATCGACTGCCTTCCCTTGGGGGATCTGCAGGGAACCCTGCTGAGCCTGATGCTGACCAATCCGCTGCATCCGGACTTCCTGTTTGAGGGAAGGACCCCGAAGGGAGCATGCTCCTTTGATACCAGGGAGGTACGCAAGGCCCTGGGGAGCGACATCCCGTTTAACGAGCCTGCCGTGGCCGAATGGCTGCGGGAAGCGCTGGAAGAGGAAATGAACCCAATCTTTGGAGGTGTATTGTTATGAAGTCTTTGGCTGACCTGGAAGCGATCCGCGCGCGGACGCTGGAAAACATCAACATGCGCAAGGATGAGGACGCCTGCCGCGTCGTCATCGGCATGGCTACCTGCGGCATCGCCGCCGGCGCCCGCCCCGTGATGCTCGCCTTTATGGAAGAGATCGCCAAGCGCAACCTGAAGCATGTGACCGTGAGCCAGACCGGCTGTATCGGCATGTGCCGCTACGAGCCCATGCTGGACGTCATCCTGCCGGGCCAGGAAAAGGTGACCTATATTCACGTGAAGCCTGAAATGGTGCCGCGGATCGTCTCCGAGCACATTGTAAACGGTCATCCGGTGGAGGAATACACCATCGGCGCCGCGAAGGACTAATCGACGACAAAGAGGAGGAATACCCAGATGGAGCTTTATCGTTCTCATGTGCTGGTCTGCGGCGGTACCGGCTGCTCTTCTTCCGGATCTGCGAAGCTGATTGAACGCTTCGAGGATCAGCTGAAGGAGAAGGGCCTTGACAAGGAAGTCAAGGTCGTCCGCACGGGTTGCTTCGGTCTGTGCGAGGCCGGCCCGGTGGTGATCGTTTATCCCGAAGGAACCTTCTACAGCCGCGTCAAGGTGGAGGACGTGGACGAAATCGTCAGCGAGCATCTGCTCAAGGGCCGCAAGGTGCAGCACCTGGTCTACGTGGATCACAAGACCCACGAGAGCAGCGTTCAGAAGAGCCTGAGCGAGATCGGCTTCTACAAGCAGCAGGAGCGGGTCGCGCTGCGGAACTGCGGCGTCATCGATCCCGAGAACATCGACGAGTATATCGCCTTTGACGGCTATCGCGCCCTGGCCAAGGCTCTGACCGAGATGACCCCCGAGCAGGTGATCCAGGAGGTGCTGGATTCCGGGCTGCGGGGCCGCGGCGGCGCCGGTTTCCCCACGGGAAAGAAATGGCAGTTCGCCCGGGCGAGCAAGGCGGAGCATAAGTACTTCGTCTGCAACGCCGACGAGGGCGACCCCGGCGCGTTCATGGACCGCTCCCTGCTGGAGGGCGATCCCCACGCGATCCTGGAAGCCATGGCCATCGGCGGCTATGCCATCGGCGCGGATGAGGGCTGGATCTATGTCCGGGCCGAGTATCCCATCGCCGTCAAGCGCCTGGAGAAGGCCATCGAGCAGGCCCATGAATACGGCCTGCTGGGCAAGAACATCTTCGGGACCGATTTCAGCTTCGACATTCATATCCGCCTGGGCGCCGGCGCCTTCGTCTGCGGCGAGGAAACCGCGCTGATGGCCTCCATCGAGGGCAAGCGCGGCGAGCCCCGGCCGAAGCCCCCGTTCCCGGCGGTGAAGGGCCTGTTCGAGAGCCCCACCAACATCAACAACGTCGAAACCCTGGGCAACATCGCCCAGATCATCCTCAAGGGCGCCGACTGGTTCAAGTCCATCGGCATTCCCACCTCGACGGGCACCAAGGTGTTCGCCCTGGGCGGCAAGATCAACAACACCGGTCTGGTCGAAGTTCCCATGGGCGTGAAGCTGCGGACCATCATCGAGGACATCGGCGGAGGCATCCCCAACGGCAAGAAGTTCAAGGCCGTTCAGACCGGCGGTCCCTCCGGCGGATGCATCCCGGCCAGCCTGCTGGACATCTCCGTGGACTATGATTCCCTGACCTCGGTCGGCGCCATGATGGGCTCCGGCGGTATGATCGTCATGGACGAAGACAACTGTATGGTCGATATCGCCCGCTTCTTCCTGGACTTCACCGTCGACGAGAGCTGCGGCAAGTGCACCCCCTGCCGGATCGGTACGCGCCGGATGCTGGAAATCCTCGAGCGGATCACCCAGGGCAAGGGCGAGGAAGGCGACATCGAGAAGCTGGAAACCCTGGCGGAGAACATCAAGTCCAGCGCCCTGTGCGGCCTGGGCCAGACCGCTCCGAACCCGGTTCTGAGCACCATCAAGTTCTTCCGGGACGAGTATGAGGCGCACATTAAGGAGAAGCGGTGCCCCGCACATCACTGCCAGGCCCTGCTGAACTACGAGATCACCGACGCCTGCCGCGGCTGCACGGCCTGCGCGCGGAAGTGCCCGGTCAACGCCATTTCCGGAACCGTGAAGCAGAAGCACGTGATCGACACCCAGAAGTGCATCAAGTGCGGCAACTGTATGGCGACCTGTAAGTTCGGCGCCATCATCAAGAAGTAATCGTGCGAGGAGGAACAACACAATGGAAAATCTCGTTAAGCTGACGATTGACGGCATCCCCGTTGAAGTTCCGGCCGGCACGACGGTTCTGGAAGCGGCGCGGAAGGCCGGCATCAAGATTCCGACCCTGTGCTATCTGAAGGATATCAACCAGATCGGCGCCTGCCGGATGTGCATCGTGGACACCGGCGCCCGGGCCTTCGGCGCGGCCTGCGTGCTGCCCGTGAGCAACGGCATGAACGTCAAGACCAATACCCCGAAGCTCCGCTCCGCCCGGAAGACCAACCTGGAGCTTCTGCTGAGCAACCACGACAAGAAGTGCCTGAGCTGCGCCCGGAACCAGAAGTGCGAGCTGCAGCAGATGTGTATCGACCTGGGCGTGGAGGATACCGACACCTACGCGGGCAAGATGAACGAGTATGACATCGACGATCTGAGCCCCTCCATCGTCCGGAACAACAATAAGTGCATCCTGTGCCGCCGCTGCGTCGCCGCCTGTATCAACACCCAGGCCGTCGGCGTCATCGGGCCGGTAGGCCGCGGCTTCAAGACCCAGATCCGCAGCGCCTGGGGCCAGTCCCTGAGCGAGGTGGCCTGCATCAACTGCGGCCAGTGCATCGCGGCGTGCCCCACCGGCGCGCTGTACGAGAAGGACAGCACGAAGGAAGTCTGGGATCTGCTGGCGGACACGACCAAGCACGTCGTGGTGCAGCCCGCTCCCGCCGTCCGCGCCGCCCTGGGCGAGGAATTCGGCATGCCCATCGGCAGCCTGGTGACCGGGAAGCTGGCCGCCGCCCTGCGCCGCCTGGGCTTTGAAAAGGTCTTCGACACCGACTGGGGCGCCGACCTGACGATCATGGAGGAGGGCACCGAGCTGCTGGGCCGCCTGAAGAACGGCGGAACCCTGCCGATGATCACCAGCTGCTCCCCCGGATGGATCAAGTTCTGCGAAACCTACTATCCGGACTTCATCGACAACCTGAGCTCCTGCAAGTCTCCCCACGAGATGGAAGGCGCCATGATCAAGTCCTACTGGGCGGAGAAGGAAGGCATCGATCCCAAGGATATCCGCGTGGTGTCCGTCATGCCCTGCACCGCCAAGAAGTTCGAGGCCAAGCGGCCCGAGCTGAGCCATAACGGCCTGCAGGACGTGGACGCCGTCATCACCACCCGGGAGCTGGCCCATATGATCAAGCAGGCGGGCATTGATTTTGCCAACCTGCCGGACGAGGACTTCGATCCCGTGCTGGGCGAGAGCACCGGCGCGGGCGTCATCTTCGGCGCGACCGGCGGCGTCATGGAGGCCGCGCTGCGCACCGTGTATGAAAAGGTGACCGGCGAGACCCTGAAGAACGTTGACTTCGAAGCCGTCCGCGGCATCGAGGGCGTCAAGGAAGCCACCGTCAAGGTCGGCGATCTGGACGTGAAGGTGGCCGTGGCCCACGGAACCGCCAACGCTGCGAAGCTGCTGGACAGCATCCGCAGCGGCGAGAAGACCTATCACTTCATCGAGATCATGGGATGCCCCGGCGGCTGCGTGACCGGCGGCGGACAGCCCATCGTCGACGCGCAGACCCGGATGGAATGCGATCCCAAGGCCCTGCGGGCCGCGGCGCTGTACCGCGAGGACGCGAACAAGCCGCAGCGCAAGAGCCACGAGAATCCCTCCATCATGGCCCTGTATAAGGACTATCTGGGCGAGCCCAACAGCCACAAGGCGCACGAGCTGCTCCATACGACCTATACCAAACGGCCGAAGTATACCAAGTAAAAGAAAATGCAGACAGAGGGGACAGTTCTTCTGTCCTGGCGGACAGGAAGAACCGTCCCCCTGTCTGCGCGGGGAGCGCCTTCTTCGGAGGGCGCTTCTTTTTGTTTGTCAGACGGGGTCCAAAATGATACAATCATTTCAGGCTGCTTCAGGCTGTTGCAGGCTGTGCAACGATTGAACCGGGGGAACAGTCCCTGTGTTCCGGGCAGAAAAGCAGACGTGGACAGACGTTCACGGAGGAGAAAGGCATGATTCAGGAAGTTGTTATCCGCGATCTCGAGGGGCTTCTGCCGCTTCTGACGGAGCAGGAATACCGGCCGGATCTGAAGCGGAACCGATCCACCTATCTGTACCGGGGCATGCCGAATTCGGATTACCGGATGGTGACCAGCCTGAGCCGCTGCTGTAAGCATCTTCAGGCTTCCCTGGAGCCGGCGATCCTCAGCAGCTTTGCCAAGTACGCCGTGCGGGAGGATCCAACGGTGACCCATTCCGTCTGGAACCGGATGATTACCGGCCAGCATAACGGCCTGCCGACCCGGCTGCTGGACTGGACCCATTCCAGCATGGTGGCGCTGCACTTTGCGACGACGGAGGAAAATCTGGCGGAGATGGACGCCCATGACTGTCTGGTCTGGCGGATCGATATGCAGGAGCTGATCGATCATCTTCCGGAAAAATACCGACGGGCGGTGGAACGGGAGCAGACGACCCTCTTCAGCGTCGAGATGCTGCAGGGCATTACCGACAGCCTGGCGCAGTACGACCGGGACATGGACGGGAAGGCCATGGTGGTAATCGAGCCGCCGAGCACCAGCAACCGGATCGTGACCCAGTATTCCTTCTTTTCCATCATCCCCATGGGCATGGACAATATCGAGAAGTTTCTCGACGAGACCACGGAGCATACCGTGAAATATATTCTCGACCGGCAGCTGCGGTGGCGGGTTCGGGACATGCTGGATCAGCTGAACATGAGCGAGCGGCTGATCTATCCGGGGCTGGACGGGCTGAGCAAGTGGATCGCCCGGCATTATTATGTAAAGTAGCACAGAGGAGACAGTTTTTGTCCGCGAACGCTCAAGCGAAGCGGCTGCTAAATCGTCATCCGGACAGAACGGCGGACGTGAAATGCCGTTCACAGAGGAGGGAAAGAAATCGCATGAGAATAAAGCCTGTGGTTTTCACTGTGGCGCTGTTGCTGGTTCTCGGCCTTTGGGCGGCGGGCTCGGCGGAGATCCGGATCAGCGAGGTCATGGCCAGCAACGGATGGTACGAAAACGGCCACGCCTGGGACTGGGTGGAGCTGCGCAACGACGGGAAGAAAACCGTGAACCTGAGCGGCTGGTTCTTCAGCGACAGCGAAAAGAATCCGCTGAAATGGGCCTTTCCGGAGGGAACAAAGCTGAAGAAGGGCGCCTGTCTGACCGTCTTCTGTACGGGAGAGGAAATAAGCGACCCCGGGAAGGGGGACACCTTCTATACGGATTTTGCCCTGTCCTCCAAGGGGGAGACGGTCGTCCTGTCGGACGCCCAGGGCAATGTCGTTCAGCGGCTGGAGATTCCGGAGCAGTACGGCTGCGTCAGCTGGGGAATTCCGAAGGGCGGGGAGGACTACGGCTATTTTGAGAACCCGACCCGGGGGGAGAAAAACGAGGAAAAGGTCTATCCGCGGCGGACGGCCGCGCCGTCGCTTCTGACCGCCGGCGGCTTCTATGCCGGCAGTGTGACGGTGGAGGCCCAGGGCGCGGAGGGGGCGGAGCTGCGCTATACCACCGACGGAGGCACCCCGACCCAGAAGAGCAAGGCCTTTCCCGGCGGCGGGCTGACGCTGAAGAAGACCACGGCCCTGCGGATCCGTGCCTTCGGGGAGGACGCGGTTTCCTCCGAAACCGTGAGCGCCACCTATTTTATCGACGACAATCCCGGAACCTCCGTCGTCAGCCTGATTACGGACGAGAAATATCTTTTCAACAAAAAGACCGGGATCCTGGTCAAGGGGAGCGGCAGCATTCCCAATTACAGCAAGGGATGGGAATATCCGATCAACATTGAATACTTCAACCGGCAGGGGCAGGGGGAGATCAACCAGATGGGCACCTTCACCGCCTCGGGCCACAGCGCCCGGATCAACGCCCAGAAGAGCATCGCCCTCTACGCCCGGAAATCCTGGGGAAAGGAACGGTTTGCCTTCAACCCATTCCCGACCCGCAATTATGACAGCTATAAGAGCCTTTTGCTCCGCTCCGCCAACAGCGATTACAGCGCGACCCGGCTGCGGGATATCGTGGCATCCAGCCTGGCGGAAGGGCAGGGGATCCTGTATCAGGATCACGAGGTGATTCAGGTCTATATCAACGGCGCCTACTGGGGGCATTATAACCTGCGGGAAAAGATCAACAAGCATTTCATCGCCCAGTACGAGGGGGTGACCGACGAGGATCAGATCGACGCCATCGACATCCTCGCCCGGACGGGGACGGACGAGTTTCTTCAGAACGGGGACAACAGCGACTGGCTGGCGCTGGCGGATTTCTGCAAAAAGAACGATCTGAACCAGCCGGAGAACCTGGCCTGGGTCGAGGGGCAGCTGGATATCGACAGCCTTTTTACCCACGCGGCCTTTGAAATCATCCTGGGTAACGTGGACTTTACCAACGTCCGGGTTTACCGGGTGCCCGGAGGAAAATGGCGGTACCTGCTCTTCGACGTCGAGGCCTGCTGGCGGGGACTGGACAGGACGCCGCTGGAATACTATATCAAGCCCGTCAGCGGAAAGATTCAGGGCTTTCGCCATGAGCCCCTCAACGCGCTGCTGGCGGTACCGGAATACAGGGCGAAGTTCCTGAACCGGGTCAGCGAGCTGCTGGCCACGGTCTTCCGGTGGGACCGGGTCGAGGCGGCCTTCGACCGGGTCATCGAGCAGCTGGAGCCGATTTTGCCCCGGCATATCAGGCGGTGGAAGAATATGAAGATGTCGAACTGGAAGAAGAATATCGGGGCGACCAAGTATTATGCCCGGGTCCGGCCAAAGAAGATCCCGTCCCTGCTGAAGACAGCCATGAAGCTGTCGGACGCGGAGGTGGAAACCTATTTCGGAGAGACGATGGCCCTGCTGGAGGAGACGAATAAGGCGCCCTGAAGGGGTTCAGGGACAGAGATGAGAGCCAGGGACAGATGAGACAGTTCTTCTGTCCTGACGGACAGCGCAGACAGATGGGACAGTTCTTCTGTCCTGGCGGACAGGAAGAACCGTCCCCCAGTCTGCGAGAACCGTGCCCCTGTCTGCAGATTTTGTCCGCGAACGCGTCAGCAAAGCGGTTACAAAATCGTCATCCGGACTGAAAGGCAGACGTGAACTGCCGTTCACAGAGGAGGAGACAAGCTGATGACGGATAAACGGAACGGACTGAAATTCCCCTGCCTGGTGCTGGATCATGACGATACCACGGTGAACTCTACCGCCACGATCCATTACCCCTGCTTTGTTGAATACATGGAGAAGTTCTTTCCGTCGGTCCATCTGACTCTGGAGGAATACTTCAACGCCAATTTTGATCCGGGGGTCGTGGCGCTGTTTACCGAGATCTGCGGGATGACCGAGGAACAGATGATGGACGAGGAGCACTACTGGGCCGCCTATTGCCGGACTCACAGCGCAAAGGCCTATCCGGGGATCCGGGAAATTCTCGAGGAGCAGCGGCGGCGGGGCGGGCGGTTCTGCGTCGTCAGCCACAGCTTTACGGAAAACATCTTGCGGGATTATCGGGAGAACGGCCTGCCGGAGCCGGATATGGTCTTCGGCTGGGAATATCCGCCGGAGCAGCGGAAGCCTTCCCCCTGGCCGCTTCAGAAGATCATGGCTCAATACGGCTATGAGCCGGAGGAGCTGCTGGTGGTGGACGACCTGAAGCCGGGCTATGATATGGCCAGGGCGGCTGGCGTTCCCTTTGCCGCGGCCGGATGGGCCAACGATATTGAGAAGATTGAAAGCTACATGAGGAAGCACTGCGACCGGTATTACAAGACGGTTCAGGCGCTTTGGAAGGACCTGTTTGAACAGACATAAACCAGTTCGCGTTATACTGGTTCACGTTAGCATTTGCCGAAGGCAAAGCTCTATGTAAACATAAATACTTTGGACAACCACGGACTGTTCCCGTGGGCTCCAGGCGTTCATGTGTCCCCCGATTCTACAGAATTCCTGAGATTTCTATGGAAGTTCTTGAGACTTCGTTGAATACGGAAACATTATCTTATGCTGCTGAAGGTCGTAACAGGTATGATTTTAACTACCGCTTACTTATGATTCACACAAAAGGACCGTCCCCGTGTGTTTTTCCCGTGTGTTTTTTCTTGTGACATGATAATGGTTAGGAAAACACAAAAGGACCGTCCCCGTGTGTTCCCCCGTGTGTTCCCCGTGTGTTCCCGTGTGCTCCCCCGTGTGTTTCCTTAGTGCAGGGGGCTGCGGCGGGAATTCGGCAGGAAGATCCGGCGGAGCAGGCAGCGGACCCGGGCGGGAGCGGAGAGCTCCCGGCGGATGGCTGTGGCGGCGGCCCGGATCAGCTCCGTGTCGGAGGCCAGGGGCAGGACAGCGGCGTAGCGGATCAGGGACAGGCATTCCCCACAGGGCAGCAGGGGGACGGAGAACCGGGGCGTCCGGTCCACCCGGCGGGCAAAGGCCATGGGGGTTTCCCCGGCTTCCCGGGTCAGCCCCTCCGCCCGGAGGGATTCCGCCAGATCCTGCACCCAGATTTCAAAGCGGACGGATTCCGAAGCGGCTCTCCGGGCCCGAACCTTTGGATCGGTCAGGCGAAGCCGAAGCGCCAGGGCAGATACCAGGAGCGCCAGGAGACCCAGGATCCACCAGAGCGGGGAAGGGCCCGGATGCTCCGCCGGGGCGGCGGGGCTGTCCGGCGTATCGGGCGTCGGCGGCGGGGTCGGAGAGGCCGGGGGCTGATCTTCCGGGGGCTCCGGGGTCGGCGTGTCTTCCGGCGGCGGATTATCAAAGGGATCCTCGGAGGGGACCTCCGACGGGCTTTCCGTGGGTTCCTCCGAGGGCTCCGGGGAGGGGCTTTCGGAGGGCACGGGGGTCGGGGTCGGCGTCGGGGCCGACGCGGGAGGCGGCGTCCGGGAATCCGAAGCGCTGTGGTGGGGAGTGGCGTCAAAGGTCAGCCATCCGAAACCGCTGAAATAGACTTCGGTCCAGGCATGGCCGGAACGGCCGGTTACCAGAGCCCGCCCATCTGTGTCCGGCTCCGCCAGATAGCCCTCCACATAGCGGGCCGGCAGCCCAACCATCCGGCAGAGCACCGTCATGGCGGAGGCAAAATACGTGCAGTAGCCCTCCCTGGTTTCCAGGAGGAAGCGGGTGACGAAATCCTGGTTTTCCGGCTGATCCTCCACCTCCAGGGTATAGCGGAAGCTTCGGGCGAGCCAGTTCTGAATCGCCAGGGCCTTTTCATAGGGGGTCAGCCCGGCGGCGGAAGCCTCCGCGGCCAGGGTATAGACGGGCTGCTCCAGATGGGCGGGCAGCTGGGTATAGGTATTCAGGATCCGCTCGTAGCCGACGTCGTTGAAGGCCGCGGAGGCGTCCACGATCCGGGCGAGGCCGGGATCGCCGCCGACGAAGAGGGGGGCCTCCACGCTCCAGGTGGCGCCCGCCTCCAGATTCCGGGTTACGAACACCTCGGAAGCGTTCGAAAAATACGGCACCAGATCCCCGCCGGGCTCCAGAAGCCTGATCCGCTGGGGAACGAACAGGGTCGACGCGCTGTCGGAGAGCATACGGACCGAGACCGTCAGCGGATCGCAGACGGATCCCCGGGCTGTTTCGGGGGGAAGGGCCTCGTTAAAGATCGCGGCACGGTTCTCCCGCTGAGAGAGCGCCTGCCAGAGGTAGCGTCGGCCGCCGGTGGTATTGACCCAGGCGCGGCCGTTGTATTCATTATAGATGACGCCCCGGAGATAGACCGTGCGGGGGGCGGAGACCTGCATCACCGGCCGGTCGGAAAGCTCCGGCTTCCCGCCGAGCTGATGCGGCCCCTGGGGATAATAGCCCTCGGCCGAGAGGGAGAAGACATCCCGGGCTTCCGTAAAGAAGAGCCGGTCCATGACGGCCTGGCGGAGATCATCCGCCTTTTCCCGAAGGGGCGCGAGATCCGCCGCGTTTCGGGGCACCAGCAGCCAGGCCAGGGCCACCGGCAGGAGAACCCAGGGGAGCAGTCGGAGGGGATTCAGCCCCTCATAGCGGTCCAGAATCAGCCGCAGCAGCACCGCAGAGAAGGCGGGAAGCAGCCAGGGCAAAAGATCCATCCGATTCGAAAGCCAGGCCAGCAGGGTGACGATGACCGTCAGACACAGGGCGGGGAGCCAGGTGGCCTTTTCCGCCATCGACAGGCAGGCCAGCAGCGGGATCAGCACCGCCATGACCCGGACGGCTGTGTCCGCGATCAGGGGAAGGGCGGCCTGCTGACCGGACAGGCGCAGGGACAGGGCGATCATCAGATCCTGCGCCTGAAGCCGCCCGCCGGCGCCAAAGAGCCAGAAGAGCACCGCGGCCGCGCCAAGGCCCAGGAAGATCAACGCGATTCGCCGGTTCAGGGTGGCCAGCTCAAAAACGAGGACCACCAGGGCGGCGGAGAGCAGGTGGACCGGATCGGCAAAGGAAGGATCCAGCAGCCCCAGCACGGGCATCAGAAGGCCCGCGGAGAGCAGCAGGGACGGAAGGGCATGGCCGAGCTTTCTGCGAAGCAGCTTCATCCGTCTTTCCCCTCCTTTCCGTGTTTTCCGCCGTGAACACCCGTTCACGCCTTTCCATTGATCCGGGAACCTTTGGTAAATCCTGCCGATCAGTCCGCCTCCGGCGCCACATAGGCAACCTCGATTCCGCTCTGGCGCAGGCGGCTGATCAGCGGCAGCACGTTCTGATCATCCGGCACGAAGGTGACCAGATACAGCCGGAGGTTCGGTCCCATCCGGTGAATGCGCGTCATGATATCCACCATGGCGTAGTTCAGGCGGGCGGCGATCACGACGACGCAGCCCACCTTCCGCAGGCGCCGGCTTTCCATGATCAGCACCCGCTCGAACCGGTCCTCCGCGGAAAAATCCACCCGGGCCAGATGATCCAGGGTCATGGCCAGGCTCATATGCTGATCCAGATCCAGCGAGGGATTTCCCATCAGCGGCAGGCGGTAATGATGCCCTGCCTTCCCCTGGTCCGAGAGAACCGAGGCGGCGGTTTCCAGGAGGGCGTCCCGAAGATCCGCCTCCGCCTGGGGATGACCCCAGGAAGGGGGGCGGGAGCAGTCCATCAGCACCAGCACATCCTGCAGAACCGGCTCATCGAAGGTTCGAACCATCAGTTCATTTTTGCGCAGAGAGAGCTTCCAGTGAATTTTTTTCATCGGATCCCCCGGCTGATAGGCGCGGACATCCGAGGGGGCGTTCAGATCCTCCGTGGCCCGGGCCATGATTTCGCTTCCGGGATCGCCGGGGGCCAGGGTCAGGGGATCCGTATCGAAGGTCTGGGGGAGCACCGTCATTTCGAAAAGGGAATCGGAAGGGGTCCGGGTTCGGGCGGCGAGGCCCAGCAGCCCCTCCACCGTAAAGGAGCGAATTCCCGCGGAAAAGACGCCCACGTGGCGGGCGGTCAGCGGCATCCGCAGGGACTGCTGACGGCCCGGCTGGCTGCGAAGCCAGATTTCCCGAGGCTTTCCCTCGCCGGGAACCGACAAGAGCAGGCGGACCGGGGCGACGGGAATCAGCCCCTGATGGCGCACCCGAAGGAGAAGCATGGCCTCCCGGCCGCGGCAGAGGGTTCCGTCGGAGAGCTCCGCGGAAACCCGCAGGGTTCCGGCGGCCCAGAGGACGGCCGCCAGCTCCGAGAGCACCAGCACCAGGATCAGCGCCGCCAGCAGGTAGAACAGCGGGCCGCCGGTGGCCAGGGCGACGGCCAGAAAGGCCGCCTCCAGCGCCAGGGGAATACTCAGACGCAGTTTCATAGCTTTACGGGAACGACGGTATTCTGCAGAATGGTCAGCAGGATCTGCTCCGCCTGGATATTCTTCATCCGGGCCTCCGGCGACATGACCATCCGGTGGGCCAGGACGGGCAGGAACATATGCTGGACATCCTCCGGCAGCACGAAATCCCGGTTATCCAGCAGGGCGCAGGCCTGGGCGCCGCGGATCAGCGCAATGGCCGCCCGGGTGGAGGCCCCCAGCTGGAAAGCAGGATCCGTCCGGGTCGCGGCGGCAAGGGTCGCCACATAGGAGCGCACCTCCGGGGAACAGTAGATATGGGTCACCTGCTCCTGCATGTTCAGCACGTCCTGGGCGGTACAGACGGGCTCGATGGTCGTCATGGGATGGACGGAGCCGGAGTAGCGCTCCAGCACGTCCATTTCCTGTTCAATGGTGGGATAGCCGATGGAGATCCGCAGGAAGAAGCGGTCCACCTGGGCTTCCGGCAGGGGATAGGTTCCGACGAATTCCCCGGGGTTCTGGGTGGCCAGGACGATGAAGGGCTTCGGCAGGGGATGGGTCACCCCGTCCACCGTGACCTGGTGCTCCTCCATCACCTCCAGGAGCGCCGACTGGGTCTTCGGACTGGTCCGGTTAATCTCGTCCGCCAGAATGATCTGGCTCATGACGGCGCCTTCCCGGAATTCCGTTTCGCCGGTTTTGAAGTTCACCAGGGTAAAGCCCGTCACATCCGAAGGCATCAGGTCCGGCGTAAACTGGATCCGTCGGAAGGAGCAGTCCAGGGAGCGGGCCAGGGCGCTGGCCAGGGTGGTTTTTCCGACGCCGGGCACATCCTCGATCAGCACGTGGCCCCGGCAGAGCAGGGCGATCAGGGCGTATTCCACCGCCTCTTCCTTCCCGACGACGGCGCGCCCGATGGACTGCTGAAGAGAGAGAATCATCTGACCCGGATTCAACATGGCAAGGCCCTCCTGAAGCATTTCAAACAACCTTCTTATTATAGCGTCAATTGAACCAAAGAGCAAGTTATGATAGAATGAGCGGACGGAATCCCGGGCGGGACGGTCCGGCGCGGGAAAGCGGGCGGACGGCCGGAGCGGGGACGCCTGATAACGAAGGGAAGCGGATGAGAAATGATCAGGGGTGTCGGGCTGGATTTATGCGAAATTGCGCGGATGGAGAAGCTCCGGATGATGACCCGGTTCATGGAACGGTATTTTACCGGGGAGGAGCAGGAATATATCCGGAGCAAGGGCCGGAACGCCGCCCAGACCATGGCGGGGATTTTCGCCGCCAAGGAGGCCCTCGCCAAGGCCCTCGGCAGCGGACTGGACTTCGACCTGCGGGAGGCGGAGGTGGCCCACGACGAGGCGGGGAGGCCCTTTTACCGCTTCTCCGGGAAGCTGCCGGAGCGGGCCCGGGGCACCTTTCACCTGAGCATCAGCCATGACGCCGGGGTTTCGGGGGCCGTTTGCATCTGGGAAGCGGATGCTGATTGACGAAGGCGGAACGCGGGGCCGGAACGCGGGGACAGTCCCCACGTTCCGGGCTTGAAAAAGCGATGGAAAAATCCTATAATAAATCAACTGATTTCGACGAAACTCTGACATGAAAGGCGGTATCGGAGCATGACCATTCAGGAAAGATTCAACCAGTGGATGACGGATTTTGCGAACGATCCGGAGACGATTCGGGAGCTGGAATCCATCCGGGACGACGCCAGGGAGGTGGAGGACCGGTTCTATACGGAGCTGAGCTTCGGAACGGCGGGCATGCGGGGCGTGCTGGGCGCCGGGATGAACCGGATGAACAAGTACAACGTCCGCCGGGCCACCAAGGGCCTGGCCGGCTATCTGAAGCGGAACCCGGAGGAGGCCAGGCGAGGCGTCGTCATCGCCTATGACAGCCGTCGGTTCAGCGCGGAGTTCGCGAAGGATACCGCGCTGGTGCTGTGCGCCGAGGGCGTGCCGGTCTATCTGTTCGACGCGCTGCGGCCCGTGCCGGTGCTGAGCTACGCGGTGCGCCATCTGAAGGCCATCGCCGGCGTCGTGATTACCGCGAGCCATAACCCGCCCCAGTACAACGGATACAAGGTCTACGGGGAGGACGGGGCCCAGGTCGGGCCGGAGGCCGCCGAGGGCATTACCGAGGTCATCCGGGCCACGAAGTATACCGACTGCCGGCTGATGGACGAGCAGGAGGCGCTGAAGAGCGGCCTTCTGAAGATCATCGGCAACAGGGAAGTGGACGACGACTATATCGCCCAGGTCAAGACCCTGAGCATCAATCCGGAGCTGCTGGCCCGGGAAGGCGCGAAGCTGAAGATCGTCTATACGCCCCTCCACGGGAGCGGCAACGTACCGGTTCGCCGGCTGCTGAAGGAAATCGGGCTGACCAACGTTTCCGTCGTCAAGGAACAGGAGATGCCGGATCCGAACTTCAGCACCATCAAGGTGCCGAACCCGGAGGATCCCGGCGCCTATACCCTGGCCTTCAAACTGGCGGAGGAGGTCGGGGCCACCGTAATCTTCGCCACGGATCCGGACTGCGACCGGCTGGGTGTCGCCGTCAAGGACGGGAAGGGCGAATGGCACCTTCTGACCGGCAACCAGATCGGCTGCGTCATGCTGCATTATATCCTTTCCGGCAAGCAGAAGGCCGGGACGCTGCCGAAGGACGGGGCGGCGGTCAAGAGCATCGTCAGCACCAGCCTGGCCAACCGGATCTGCGAGCGCTACGGCGTCGCCATGTTTGAGACCCTGACGGGCTTCAAGTTTATCGGCGAGAAGATTCAGCAGTTCATGGACAGGGGAGATCATACCTTCCTGTTCGGCTTCGAGGAGAGCTACGGCTTCCTGAGCAGCACCTTCGTCCGGGACAAGGACGGGGTGAACGCCAGCCTGCTGATCAGCGAGGTCGCCTGCGCCTGCATGGCGGAGGGGATCACCCTCTACGACCGGGTTCAGGAAATCTTCCGGGAATACGGATACTATGTCGAAAAGGTGGCCTCCACCACCCTGCCGGGCAAGGACGGCCTGACGAAGATGAAGGAGATCATGGCGAGCCTGCGGGCCGAGCCCCCGAAGGAGCTGGCGGGCATGAAGGTGACCGCCGTCCGGGACTATCTGAAGGGAACCCGCTGCGCGGCGGGGAAGGAGGAGCCCACCGGCCTGCCGGCCTCTGACGTGCTGTACTTTGAGCTGGAGAACGGCTGCTGGGTCTGCATACGGCCCTCCGGCACCGAGCCGAAGATCAAGCTGTACTGCAACGCCAACGCGAAGGACCGGGAGACGGCTTCGCGGATCGCGGAGGAGCTGGCGAAGGCCAGCCAGGCGCTGATGGCCTGAAAAATCAAACAAGATGGACGGAGCCGGGACGGCACGGCGAACGTGACCTGAAGGCTCCCGGAGGAGGAACCCACGATGTTTGGCAGATTCATGAACAACTACTACTACGGAAAGAGCGGAAAAGGCGATTTCCGGAAGGAGGACATGCCCGAGACCCGGATGCAGCTGTTCTGGGATACGCTGCGGACCCGGCTGAGCGGGCTGTGCCGGCTGAATCTGATGTACGCCGTGGCGTTCCTCCCTACCATCATCGTGCTGATCATGGGGGTCTATAACCTGCTGAATCGGGTTAACGTCGTCTTCAACGCGCAGCAGGGAACCCTGCAGGAATACGTCGACGCCGTGCAGGCCCAGCAGGCCGGCGAGAACGCGGAGAACGTTCAGAAGGTCGTGATCTCCCAGGAGGAACAGGAGGCCATCGCCGCCACCGACGTACGGGGCCTGCTGGACAGCATGCTGTTTTCAACCCTGCTCTGGCTGATGCCCTGCCTCGCCATTACCGGGCCCTTTACGGCGGGGGTCAGCTACGTGACCCGGAACTGGGCCCGGGACGAGCACGCCTTTATCTGGAGCGATTTTAAGGACGCGGTGAAGGAGAACTGGCGCAAGGGGCTGGTGATCTCCGCCATCACCTCCGTCCTGCCGCTGGCGGCCTACGTGGGGTGGAAATTCTACGGGGACATGGCGGCGAAGCAGCTGATTATGATCGTTCCCCAGGTGCTGGTGATGCTGGTGGGAATCCTGTGGTCGCTGGCGGTGACCTATATGCATCCCCTGAACGTCAGCTATGAGCTGAAGCTGGGGGGCATCCTCCGGAACGCCTTCCTGCTGGCGGTTGCCCGGCTGCCCATGAGCATCGGGATCCGGCTGCTCCACTGCGTGCCGGCGCTGCTGACCTTCGCCGCCGTCTGGTTTTTCGCCCTGGATCCCATGATCGGGTGCCTGATCCTGGCGGCCTACTACATCCTGATCGGCTTCGGGCTGAGCCGCTTTATTACGGCCAGCTATACCAACGCGGTCTTTGACCGGTTTATCAACAGCCGGATCGAGGGGGCGAAGGTGAACCAGGGGCTGAAGGATGCCGACGAGGACGACGGGGACGACGGGGATGACGGGGACGAGGCCGACGGGGAAGCGGAAACCGGGAAAGAGCTGTCCGGGGAAAAGCCGGAGGGAACAGCGGCGGCGGAGAAGGTGACGGAATAAACCATGTATCAGGATTTCGCGGAAATTTATGACGCGCTGATGAACGATGTCAATTATGAAAGCTGGGCGGATTATTATACCCGCCTGCTTTCCGTTTATGGCGTTAAATCCGGCAGCATATGCGAATGCGCCTGCGGGACGGGAAACATGACCCTGGCCCTCCACCGGCGAGGCTACCGGATGACCGGGGCGGATCTGAGCCGGGAGATGCTCTGGCAGGCGGCCCAGAAGAGCCGGAAGCAGGGAATCATCATTCCCTTCGTCCAGCAGGATATGCGGGCCCTGAACCTCCATCGGCCGATGGACGCGGTGCTGGCGACCTGCGACGGGGTCAACTATCTGCTGAAGGAGGAGGATCTGCTCAGCTTTTTCCGGGCCGCCCACCGGGCGATCCGGCCCGGCGGGGCGCTGATCTTTGACGTCAGCACCCCCCATAAGCTGCGGGACGTCCTCTGCGCGGGGCTTCTGTGCGACGACCGGGAGGATATCACCTATCTCTGGGGAAACACCTGGCACACCTCCCGGCAGACGGTGGATCTCGACCTGTGCTTCTTTCTCCGGGAGGAGGACGGGCGGTACCGCCGGATGGAGGAGCATCAGACCCAGCGGGCCTGGGACCAGCAGACGATCAAGGAAGCCCTCTGGAAGGCGGGCTTCCGGGCTGTCAGCCTCTATGGGGATCAGACGCTGAACGCGGCCAAGGACACGGATCAGCGCTGGCATATCGCGGCCACCCGGCCGGGGGACGAGGACTGAGTCGCTTCCGGGAAGGGCGGGCCCGCGGCGGCCGGGGATGAATGAGAACAGTCAGTCAGAATGAATGGAGCAAAAGATGGAAAACAGGGACGAAATGCTGGAGATTGACCTGGGGAACGGACAGGCCCGGGTCATGCTTTGCGAAACGACACAGGTCGTCCAGACCTGCGCGGACATTCACGGCTGCACGCCGGTCTGCACCGCGGCGCTGGGCCGGCTGATGACCGGGACGCTGATGCTGGGGATGATGCTCAAGGGCGAGGAGGAATCCGTGACCGTCAGCATCCGGGGCGGCGGTCCCATGGGGACGCTGATGGCGGTTTCGGAGCCCGGGCGGGTCCGGGCCTGCGCCGACAACCCGAAGACGGAGCTGCCCCTCCGGGAGGACGGAAAGCTGGACGTGGGCGGCGCCGTCGGCCATGAGGGCATGCTGACCGTCGTCCGGGATCTGGGTGGGGGAAAGCAGTACATCGGCCAGAGCGCCCTGGTCAGCGGGGAGATCGCCATGGACTTCGCCCAGTATTTCACCATGTCCGAGCAGAAGAACAGCCTCGTGGCCCTGGGGGTGCTGGTCAGCGGGGACGCGGTCATCAAGGCGGGCGGGCTCCTGATTCAGCCGCTGCCGGGATGCGGGGAGGAAATGATCGACCAGCTGGAGCTGCGCAGCCCGATGTTCGCGGATATCAGCCGGGAGATGACCTTCGCGGATCTGGACACCCTGACGGAGGACTGGTTCCGGGGCCTTGCGCCGAAGGTGCTCCGGCGGACGCCGCTGCGGTATCAGTGCACCTGCTCCCGGGAGCGGATGGAGCGGGCCCTGATCTCCCTGGGGGAAAAGGATCTTCAGAGCCTGATCGACGAGGATCAGGGCGCCGAGCTGACCTGCCATTTCTGCCTGCAGCGGCACTTTTTCTCCACGGCGGAGCTGAAGGCCATGCTGGCGCAGGCGAAGGCGCGGGGCGCGAGGAAGGAGGAGGAGCGGGAATGAACCGGATGCCGATCATCAATTTTGACGAGAAGTTCGCGGATTTTACCTCCGCGTGGCTGAAGGAGCACAGGGACGAATACCGGAACTACGACGACATGGAAGCGGATATGCCGCGGATGTATCTCTCCTTCCTGAACACCCGGGCGGACTGGCTCGACGGGGTCACCCCCGGCGCCTACTTTACCCAGTTTGAGGATCCGAAGGATCTGGTGGACTGGCTCCGCGCCTACTGCGAGGAAGGGACGCCGGTGCCGGAGCTTCTGCTGGAGCAGATCACCAATGTCGGCCGGCCCTGCGAAAAGCGGCTGCTGGAGCTTCTGAAGGACGAGGAAAGCCCGGAGGAGGCCCGGATGACCGCCGTGGGGCTGCTTCGGGATCTCGGGAGCGAGCTGCCCCGGATGCTCTATATCCAGTGGCAGATGGCCCGGGGGGAGAAGGACGAGCTGAAGGACAACGCGCTGGAGAGCCTGACGGAGATGGGCAAAAGCGTCGTACAGCCGATCCTGCAGAACATCCAGGCCGCCAACAGCGCGGGGCAGGAGGCCCTGCTGGAGGTGCTGAGCCATTTCCCCGGGGACGAGCGCATTACCCGGCTGGCCATGAAGCTCTTCCGGGAAAAGCCGGAGAAGCGGGCGCTGCTGGCCGGCTATCTGGGGCGGATCGGGGATCCCATGGCGCTTCCGCTCCTGGAGGAGGCCGCGGCTGAAAGGGATCTTCGGTACCTGACCTTCATCGAGATCCGGAACGCCATCGAGGCTCTGGGCGGGGATTGTCCGGAGCGGGAATTCGACGAGGATCCGGAATATGACGCCCTGCGGGAGCTGGACGGAAACTGAGACGGCTTTGTCTTGGAAATGAAGACCGGGGAGTTGAGAAGAGGGAATGCTTTGTCCCAAATGCGGTTACTATGCGGAAGGTGAGGAAATTGTCTGCCCGGAATGTGGAGAAATCCTGAGGGGGGACAGCCTGATTCCGACGGAGGGCGCCGAGTCCATCCGCCAGGGAAAGCGGGCGCGGGAGGCCGCGCTTCGCCGCCCGGCGCCGCCCATCAGCGAGAAACCCGGAAAGAGCGGCGCCAGCCGCGGCGCGGGATCCGCCACGGCCGCGAAGACCGCGGAGGAGGATCCGGAGGAGATGAAGACCTACGGAGCCGCCGAATCCGAGGAGGACGCGGACCGGAACGGAGGCATCGAGCGGAAAAGAAGGAACCTCTACGACGATGAGTCCATCGCCCTTGAACAGGCCGCCGTCGAGGCGGCCCGATATGAAAAAAACCGGAAGCGCCGGCGGCCGATGGTCAACTGGATGAAGGTCGCCTTCCTTTCGGTGCTGGTGCTGGCGCTGGTGGGCGGCGCCGGCTGGTTTGTTCTGAACCGGACGGAAATG
>JAFRHH010000053.1 GCA_017433405.1 Clostridia bacterium
CTTGTTCCTGAAGGTTCCATCTCGCTGGACTCTTTGGCCAGCTAGTTGCGTCTCTACAATTTTCGCCTCTCAGAGGCTTGTTTGCTATGGGTTTCTTTTGTTGGTGGCCCTGCTGCACTCGTAAATAATGTTTTCACACTACCCCTCTTTTTACAGCCGGGTATCCCAGCGTCCGCAGAACACGGTCTCGTCCGCCCGGCCCCTGAATTCACTCTTTCCGGTAATCTTTTCCACTGCCGCACGCACGTTCTCCCGGTTCGGACCGTACGCGTTCACAAAGGTATGGATATTCGCGCAGTCCACCAGGTGATTGGTATAGTTCAGGCTGACGCCGACCGTCGGCACCTCCTCCGTATACCAGGGCATTTCCATGCTGTGGCCGCTGCTCCAGCTGAGGCGCTCCACATTCCGCTGGGCATATCCCTTGATATTGATGAACACGAACACGATATCGTAATTCTTCCGGAAATCCTCCCGCCGCCCGGTCTGCATCATCCGGACAAAGTTCATGGGATTCACGCCGTTTTCGATCTCCAGGTCATAGAAGCTGGGACACTGGGACACTTCAAACCCTGCCCGTTCCAGTTCCCCGGTAATCATTTCCCGGACGCCGTCACCCCGGTAGCCTTTGCTGTTGGGCGTGCTCTGGACATAAACCAGCAGCGCTTTTTTCCTGGCCGCCGGGTTTACAGGCAGCAGTCCCCGGGTATCCTTCACCAGGGTCACACACCTGTCCGCGGCCTGGACTGTAAACCGCCTGTGTTCTTCACACCCCACGCACGCCAGGCCTGCCCTGTCCGGGCAGCGGACGCTTTCGTCATAAAGCTTCAGATGGGCCTTCAGCCCCAGAATCCGGCGCAGGGCGTCCTCCAGCCGCTCCTCCGTTACGATTCCCTTTTCGATGCCCGCTTTCAGGTAGCCCATATCCTCTTCGATATCATTGGTGAACAGGAACATATCGCACCCTGCGGCAATACAAGCCGGTACTGCTTCGCTGCGCTTCATCACGCCTGCCATGCCGATCATGTGGGAGGCGTCGGAAATAATCAGCCCGTTGAATCCCAGCTGTCCCTGCAGCAGGTCCTGCAGCAGCTCCGGAGCCAGGGATGCCGGCATGATTTCCGCGTCCCGGATCCCTGGGCGAAGCTTCCGGCTCATGGCCGGCAGGGAGATCTGTCCGGTCATGATCGTCTCCAGGCCTTCATCGATCATCGTCCGGTAAACCCGCCCATAGGTTTCGAGCCATTCTTCCGCGCCCGCCTCATTATGGGCCGGGGAATTATGGGGATCCAGTTCGTCCCATCCGTCCCCGGGGAAATGCTTGCAGGTACAGGCCATATGAGGCGCCGCGTCTTTGATGCCCCGGATGTACGCACGTACACATTCCGTCACACGGTCAGGGCTGCTGCCGAAGGAACGGGTGTTCACAATCGTATTGCGCCAGTTTCTGTATACGTCCGCCACCGGATTGAACATCCAGTTGACCCCGATGGCCGCCGCCTCCTTCCCGGCCACATATCCCATCCGGTAGGCGGTTTCCGTGCCGCTGCCGGCCCCTGCTTCCGCGGCAGTGGCCACAAAGGTGCCTTCCTTCGGCAGGACGCCGTTTCCGCCATCATCGCAGTTCCCTGCAATCAGGACCGGAATCCGGCTGTACCGCTGGAAAAGGGTATTCTGCCGGTATACGGTTTCCTTGTCCCCGCCCTGCCAGCGCATCCCGCCGGGTTTCGCGCTTTCCATAAGGGTCCTGATCTGCTCCTCGTCCGCGCCGGGCACCGGTTTAAGCAGCACGAACAGCTGGCCCAGCTTCTCTTCCGGGGTCATGGAAACAAGTGTCTCTTCCACCCAGCGGATTCCGTCATCATCCAGGCAGAAAGGCTTCGCTCTCAGGTCAACCATCCGTCCTCACCCTTATCCTTTTACAATGTCGGTCAGTTCACGGACGCTTTCCATATTCCAGTCGCCCGCTCCGTTCTTCGCCGCGTCCCCGACGCAGGCGACCTTCATGCCGCCTCTGTGGCCGGCCTCCGCGCCGGAGACCGCGTCCTCCACCACCAGGCATCTTTCCGGGGCAATTCCCAGCATTTCAGCCGCTTTTACGAACACCTCCGGATCCGGCTTTGACCGGGTAATGTTATTCCCGTCGCTGACCGCGTCGAACCAGCCGCCCAGGCCGATCTGGCCCAGGATGAAGGGCGTATTCTTCGAGGAAGACCCGATGGCAAGCTTCAGGCCCATAGCCCGCAGTTCATCCAGGGTCTCCTTCACTTCCGCCGGCAGGTCCGCGGTGCTCATCTCGTGCAGGGATTCACGGTACAGGTCGTTCTTCTGCTCCGCCAGGCGCCGCTTGTCCCCGTCGCTCAGGGCCGGGCCTTCGTATTTCTCCAGGATGATCTCCAGGCTGGCCATCCGGCTTACGCCCCGGAGCCGGTTGTTGATGGTCCGGTCAAAGGGAATGCCCATGCCGTCCGCCATAGCCTTCCAGGCTTTGTAATGATACTCGTCCGTTGAACAGATAACCCCGTCCAGGTCAAAAATCACCGCGTCAAACTTCATGCTCTTGTCTCCTTAGTATTTCAGGTAATCTTTGCCGCAGTAGGGATCCACAGGGCTTACGCCCCTGAATTCGCTGCGGCCCATGATTTTTTCCATGACCGCCAGGCGGTACTGCGGCTCGCTGCTGTAGGCGTTGATAAAGGTCTCCACCATCGGCGCGTCAAAAAGATGGTAGGGATAACCCGTGGAAATCATCATCACCGGGACCTCCGCCGTAAGCCACGGCGCGTCGTCGCCCAGGCCGAACACCACATTCCAGTTCAGGCGCAGGGTCGTGTTGTTGGACGCGTTCTGCATGTTGCAGATATAGACATAAAGATCGTAGCACTTGCGCGTGTCCTCAACGCCCCGGTAAAGTTCGCCCATCAGGGCCGCCTTCTCCGGGCTGAGAGCCGGCGCGTCGAAGTCCGAAGGTTCAATACTGACGCGGCGGTCGCGTACGGTCACCTCGAAGCCTTCTTTTTCAAAAGCCTCTTTCCAGGCCAGGACGAAGGAGTCGCCGGGATCGCTGCTCTTCTGAATCACATTCAGGTACAGGCGGGGATACTTCGCCGGGGAAATGGGCAGCAGCCCCTGGCGGTCATGCACCAGTGTGACCGCCTGATCGGCGACCGCCCTGCTCCACGCGCGGAATTCCGGCTTTCCGACCTCCGCGAGTGCTTCGGGCGGCGGAACCAGCGTCCCTTCCTTTTGCTTCCTGTGCAGGCCGAGGGAGGCCTTCGTCGCGAGGATCCTCGTCACGGCCTCGTCAAGCCGCTCCATGCTCAGCAGCCCTTCACGAAGGCCCGCAAGCAGGTATCCGTAATCCTCCGCCAGATCCTTGTTGAACAGGAACATGTCCGCACCGGCTTCAATCGCCGTCGGAACCGCCAGGCGGCGCGGCATGGCGGCGGTAAGGCCGATCATGGCTGTGGAATCCGTTGAAATCAGGCCGTTGAATCCAAGCTCGCCCCGCAGCAAGCCTGTCATCAGCTCGCGGCTCAGGCTGGCAGGCCGCAGCATTTCACGGCGGGACGCTTCGGGATTCAGTTTTTTCACCCAGGCGGGCTGGGCAATATGCCCGACCATCACCGTCTTTGCTCCCTTTTCGATCAGCGTCCTGTAAACCCGTCCGTAGGTCTTCATATACGTCTCGCAGTCCAGGGAGTTTACGCTGGTGACAATATGCTGATCACGTTCGTCCACACCGTCCCCGGGAAAATGCTTGATGGACACGGCCACGCCGCATTCGTCCGCGGCGTCCAGGTAACGGGAGGCACAGGCGATCACCCGGTCCGGATCGGAACCGAAAGTACGGGTATTGGTAATCGGATTGTGGAAATCCATATCGATATCCACAATCGGCGCAAAAGACCAGTTGAGACCCATCATCGCGCCTTCATAGCATGCGGTATAGGCCATCCGGTAAGCGTTTTCAGGATCGCCGGTTGCGGCAACTGCCATCGGCGCGCCGAAGCCGGTGCCCTCGAAGGACAGGCCGCTGCCGCCTGCTTCTGTGTTCGCCGCAATCAGGAGCGGGATCTTTGCCATCTCCTGGATGCGGCGGTGCGTTTCCTGGATCTCTGCTTTCGGTCCTGGCCTGTACATGATGCCGCCGACCCCAAGGCCGCAGATCATGCCGCGGAGTACCTCCTCGTTGCCGGCGAGCCCCAGGGGGCAGAAAACCTGTCCTGCCTTTTCCTCCGCGGTCATGGAGGCAAGGGTTTCGTTTACCCACCGGATTCCTTCATCGTCAAGAAAAAACGGATTTGCCCTCAGATCAATCATTTTGCCTGCCCTCCTCAGAACGCTTTCAGTTCGAACAGCCGGCGGGTTCCCTCCGCCACCATCTGCGGATTGAATCCCCGGAAAAACAGGAACTGCAGTTCCTTCAGGGACATGCTCAGGAATTCCGCGTCCCCGGTACCGATCAGTCCCAACGCTGCCGGCAGGTCCTCCTTCAGGATTTCCAGGGCTTCCGGATCTTCCTTCAGCTCATCCAGCCGGCTGTCCATACAGTACTTCAGCCGGTAGTCCCTGTCCGGCCGGTAGGTCTCTTCATATTCACCTGCCGCCAGCTCCACCGTCCTGCCCGTTCCCGGCAGCACGGCCTCCGCGCTGCAGCCGAAGGGAACCCTGAAACGAACCGTCAGCGTCCCGTCTTCGTTGATCCGCCAGGCGGAAGCATACTCCCCGCTCACGGAATCATAGGCGCATTCCGTTTCCTGCACCCGGCAGGTGGGCAGGGGCTCGAAACGGACCCGGGTGAAGCCGGGTTCCATTCCCCGGATCCCCGCCAGATCCCGGTAGACATATTCCATCACAGAGCCGTAGGAATAATGGTTCAGGGAATTCATTTCCGTCCCGGAGATCGTCCCGTCGTCCAGCACGGAATTCCAGCGTTCCCAGATGGTAGTGGCTCCCAGGTTAACGCAGTGCATCCACCCCGGGAAACCCTTCTGGAGGAGGAAGTATGCCGCCAGGTCCTCCATCCCGTTCTCCGCCATCACCCGGCACATCATCGGGGCTCCGACAAAGCCGCCTTTGATCCGGTAGCAGTCCTTCTGCAGCCGGGTCCGGAAGTCCGCGGTAATCCGGTTTTTATCGGTATACACTCCGAAGTTCAGGCACAGCAGGTATGCCGTCTGGGTGGTAACCGCCAGCCGTCCGTTGGGTGTAAAGTATTCACGCAGGACCGCTTCCCGGATCTCCCCGGCAAGCTTTCCGTAATCTTCCGCCTCGCCGTCTTTCCCCAGGATCCGGGCCGCCCGTTCCGTCTTCCGGGCAGACGCGTAATAATACATGCTGGCAACGAAATAGTCCTCAGTTCCGCCCTTCATGCTCTGGGGAGTCACACCATCCTGCGCCAGCCAGTCGCCGAAGTGGAAGCCGAAGTTCCACAGCCTGGCGCCGCCGTGCTCGTCGTCCTGCCGGCGGATCCATTCCAGCCAGTCCCGCATCATGGGATACTGTGCCTCCAGGTCCGCCCGGTTTCCGTAGAAGTCGTACAGCGTCATCGGCAGGAAGGTGGCGATATCGCCCCACACGCTGGATCCTCCCGGCGTCCCGCCGAGGTTCGGCAGGAAGTTCGCCACGGCGCCGCCGTTCTTCAGCTGGTCCGTCCGCAGGTCCTTCAGGAACTTCCGGTAAAATGCCCGGGTATCCATCTGATAGCAGGCCGTGGGTGAAAACACCTGCGCGTCGCCGGTCCAGCCCAGGCGTTCATCCCGTTGGGGACAATCCGTAGGCATATCCAGGAAATTGCTCCGCTGCCCCCAGTAGGCGTTTTTCCCCAGCCGGTTCAGCCCCGGGTCGGAGCTGCGGAAGCGGATGGTAGTCGGCAGGTCGGAATACACCACCCGCCCGGTAAAGTCCTCCTTCCGAATCTCTCCCGGCCATCCCGTCACCCGCACGTAGCGGAAGCCAAAGAAGGTGAAGTGGGCCCGCACCGTTTCCTTCCGCCCGTCCGAAACGTAGATCATCTGCGCCTTGGCAGTGCGGTAGTTGTCGTTGTAGAAGTTCCCGCCCTGCAGAATTTCCCCGTGGTCCAGGGTGATCCGCGTTCCCGCCGGGAACGCGGCTACGTATTCCACATAGCCGGTAAAGTTCTGTCCGAAGTCCAGCACCGTCTCCCCCGCGGGGGTATGGATCACTTCCTGCACCGGCAGGCTGTCCATCACCGTCACCGGCAGGCTGTACCGGTCCCCCAGGGGATGCCCCGGCATCAGCACTGCCTGCCGCGGCGGGTTTTCCTTCCCGTCCCACAGCGTCCGGTCCAGGGTTTCCCCGTCATAGATATCCGTGGCCGCGAAGTCGCTTCCCCGGTACTGCCAGGTTTCATCCGTTCCGATCACCTGCTCCGTTCCGTCCGCCAGGCGGATCCGCAGCTCAGCCAGAGCCTGGAACCGGTTGCCGTAAACCTCCCGCTGCCCGGTGTAGCCCAGCCGGCCTTTGTACCAGCCGTTTCCGGTATAGATCTCAATACGGTTCTCCCCGCTCCGCAGCAGTTCCCCCGCGTTGTAGGTCTGCACCTGAACCGTCTCGTTGTAGTCGTTGCAGAAGGGTGCCAGCAGGTCGTTCCCGGCTTTCCGGCCGTTCACGTACGCCTCGTACAGGCCCAGCCCGCTTACGTACAGCCGGGCGGATACCGCCCCTTCCGGCACCCGGAACTCCCGGAAGAATACGGGATGGAACCGGTCCTCTTCCCGGCTTCCGATCCATTGGCCCACCCAGGGCTCATCCCTCTTCCCGGTCTCGAAGAAGCTTGTGCCCTCCGCCCGGTCTCCCGCGTCTCCCGTCACCTCCACCCGGCACCAGTACCGGGTCCGGGGCGACAGCGTGAGATGGATCTCCTCGCCGAAGGCGCACAGCTCCGCCCCCCCCTTTTCATACAGGATCCCCGAAAATTCAGGATCCGCCGCCACGCGGATCCGCGTTTCCGCCGCCTTTGCGGACAAGCTGTCCGTCACCTTCCATGAAACGGAAACATGTTCCATATCAAAGCCCAGGGGTTCCCGGATGCCGTTAAAGCGGATGTCGATCACTTTCATCGTCTGTTTCCCTTTCAAAAAGGGCGGGCGAGGTGTCTGCGCCGTCGCCCGCCTTCAGGTGGTCTTTGAATGTATGCGTCTTATGCTTTCGCTGGTTTGTGTACCGCAAACAGCTTGCCCACAAGTTTTTTCAGGTTGCCGCTCTGACCTGCTACCAGGTTCACAATGAACACGAACAGGCCCATCATAGCGGTGGAAATGGCGCCGCCCAGCTCCGCCTTGAAAATGGTGGTCAGCCCGGTCTTCATCATAACGATGGCCAGTGAGCCCATGATGATGCCGATGGTGTCGCCGCAGAAAGCGCCGATGTAGAGGCCCACGAACACGGGCAGAATGTTGCTGAACAGCTCGCCCACTGTGCTCAGGGAGGTAAAGCTTGCATCGCGTTTCCCCAGGGAAGCCCAGACGATGGTGGCAAAGCCGAAGATCAGGCCGCTGTATACATAGCTGAGGATCACGTTCTTGCCTTCATTGATGCCGATGTTCACGGCGCTCTGCTGGTTCTTGGCCAGCAGCAGGCTCTGCTTCCCGGTGGAAGCCAGGTAGTTGTACACGGCGTAAACCGCCACCGCCCCGGCAAAGGGAATCAGCACCAGGGGGAAGGAGCTAAGCTGCTTGATGAAGGTAACGGAAATCAGGTTGACCCCGCCGCCTCCGAAGATCAAAGGCGTGATGGACTCATACAGCAGCGCCATGCCGATCGTAACGATCATGATGGGCAGCCGGCCGTATACGTACACCAGGGATACCAGCACGCTCAGCGTCACGCACATCCCCACGGCGATCACGCAGAAGAGAATCGGGTTGTTGGTGCCGGAATCCCGGGCGATGCTGCCGGCGGTAATAGCGCTCAGCAGCATGATGGCGCCGCCGGAGAAGTCAAACCGGCCATTCTTGAACTGGAGGCCGATGCCCATGGCGCAGGCAACCGTTACGGCAACCTGAGGGATGATGACCATCCACATTTTCCAGTTTGCCAGGTAAGGCTTCCCGTTGGCGCCGCACAGGATTTTCATGATCACGTACATGATCACGGGCAGCATCACTGTGCCTCCGATGCGCTTACAAATATCCAGTGTTTTTTTCATGGGGTTCTGCCTCCAGTTATCAGCAGTCATAAATGAATCGTTTCCGGGGAATCCTGCCCGGGGGAAAATGCCCCGGGCAGGACTGGGGATATTACTTCATGTAGCCTTCCACCGCGAAGCTCTGGCAGTATTCAGTCAGGGCCTTCCAGGTGGCGTCGGGGTTCACGGTGATGAAGTAATCTTTCATGTCGTCCCAGGAAGCCAGTGCTTTGCCGAGACGGTCCTCATTGTTGGTGGCACCCATGGGAGAGTTGTTGATAACCGCGTTGAACTTTTCAGTGCTGTTGATGACCATGATGCCGGAATCCAGCTGATCCTTGTTGCCGGGATAGTCCGGATACATGGTGCCGGAGATAGCCGCGTCGATCATGGCCATAGGCCAGATGATGCTCTCGAAGGCCGCGGTGGTCAGACGGATGATGTTCTTGTCGTCGCCGCAGTCAGCCATCAGATCAGGGTCGTTGTCAAATCCGCCGGTGATGATCTTCATGTCGGGATTGCAGATGCCCATGGCCTTGGCTTCCAGCACGCTGGGATAGATGAAGGTGGTGCCGGCGCAGAAGCCCACGATGCAGTCCAGATTGTCATGGCCGTCTTCGAAGAAGTAGGTATTGTTATCCAGTGCGGAGAAATTCAGCACTGTGGCATCGCCCACGACTTCAATGGGTTCAGCGGCAGTCTCATTGTACTTTTCAATGTAGGCACGGAAGCCGGAATCCGCCACAGTGTGCTTCGGATAGGCGTAGGCGGGGAAGATACAGGTAGCTACGCGCTTGAACCCGCGGTCGATGACTTCCTGCGCGTAAGCTTCGCCCAGCGCGATGCCGCTGATGAAGTTGTCGCCCATCAGGCCCAGATAATGGTCCTTTTCCAGTACGCCGGCGCTGGTGCCAATGTATGCGCCACTATCGTCCTTGGTGTAGACGGCGTCAAAGTCAGAGAAGAATCCCACCACCCACAGGTCCGGATATTCTTCCATGATGTTGATCAGGCCGCCGTCCTGGGTGGCGATCAGGCCTACCACATCGGAGGTGTAGGCGTTCTTCACGTTCTTCAGGTTGCCGGCGGGATCGTTGTAGCCGTCTGCGTACACAACTTCTACCGTATAGCCCAGTTTCTCGGCCATCATGTTCAGATATGCGACATAAAATTCATACTGAGCACCACTGTTCAGGTTGGACAGGTACAGGATCTTGCCCTTTCCCTCCGCGGAGGCGGCAGGGATAGCGAACGCGGTCAGGAGCATGGCCAGGGTCAGAATCAGAGCCAGCATTTTTTTCATGGTTTTTTCCTCCTTGATGTTTGTTTCCTTTGAATTTGGGTTCTATTAAAGACAAGCCGGAGCCTGTGCTTTAATCAAAGTTCAGCGGGGAAGCGGTCCTGTCTTCTGGCGGCAGGTGATCAGCACCACCACCAGGAAGATCGCGGCCTTGATGATGAAAGTCATGTTGGTGGGAACACCGATGATGGGCAGACCTACCGCCAGCAGAGAGAAGGTCAGCGAGCCGATAATGGCGCAGGAGAGTCTGGACTTCATGCCACCCTTCAGGGGCATTCCGCCCAGAATCAGAGAGACCATGACGTTCATTTCAAACCCGGTACCGGTGGAGTCGCTGGCCGCTCCCGTATAGCCCATCTGGAACAGAGAAGCTGTCACCAGGCATACCGCCAGGAACATGTAGGGAATCACCCGGTACAGGATGATGTTGACACCGCTCTGGGAGGTGGCCAGCTGGTTGGCGCCGATGGCCCGGGCATACTTGCCGAACTTGGTAAAGTAGAAGAAGTAACCGATCACCGCGTACTCGATGGCCAGCACCAGCACCATGAACCAGGGCTGACGGAACAGGGTAAGGCTGATGCCGGGATTCATGGAGATGTTACGGGTTCCCAGGTTGGAATAGATGATGGTGCTGACGCCGGAGAGCACCATCATGAACACCACCGAGGAGATAACCGAATACATGTGCAGTAGTTCTCCCGCCGCGCCGTTGATGACGCCGATAATCACGGCAATCACCAGGCACACCAGGATAGCAATCAGCAGGCTGCCGGTGGCGTTTCCCACCAGTACCAGCAGCGTGGAATACAGGCCCACCTGCTTGCCGATACTGACGTCCATATTGCCCAGGGAGTAGATAAACACCGCACCCACCGCCATCAAAGCGGTCACGATCACATCGCCGATCAGCGTGGACAGCTTGCTGGCGCTCCAGATACTTTCACCCTTAATGCCGGTGGTAATGGTGAAGAAGATCAGGCAGAACAGCAGTCCGCCGATGGAGGCCACGGAGGAACCATGCTTTTTCAGCCACTGCGCCGGGGTTTGCTTTTCCTTTTCGTGTACCATCGCAGTCATTGGAAGGCCTCCTTAAATCATGTACTCAATCAGGTCGGTCTGCCTCAGATCAGGATTCCGCTCCACCTGATGTGTCACTTCAAAGTCTTTCATGATAATGAGCCGGTCCGCCATGCCGATGAGCTCGCTCAGTTCCTCGGAGATCATCAGGATGGCCTTTCCCTGCTTTTTCATCTCTTCGATCAAGGCGTACATGGCCTGCTTGACACCGATGTCCACGCCACGGGTGGGGCAGTCCATAATGATGACCTCGGATCCCTTGGCGGTCCATTTGCCGAAGGAGACCTTCTGCTTGTTGCCGCCGGAAAGGGTGTTCACGTACTGCTTGCCCCCGTGGCACTTGATGCGGTAATTGCCGATTTCAATGTCACTGAGTTTCTTTTCCGCCCGGGGGCTGATGAAGGTGTGCTTCTCCAGCGCGGGGATGGAGGGCAGGACGATGTTGTCCTGGATGGGGCCGTTCAGGATCAGCGCCTCGGAATCCCGGTTCTTGCTGATGTATCCGATCCCGCTGTTGATGGCCTGCAGGGGTGTTTTGATTTCCTGCCCGTTCCGGATCACCCGGCCGCCTTCCAGCTTCTCCAGTCCGTAGGCGATACGGCCGATGTCGTGCATCCCGCAGCCGGAAAGGCCGCCCATGCCGATGATTTCGCCCTTGTGCAGCTTCAGGTTGAAATGCTGAATCTTCCCCAGCGTCACATCCTGAAGTTCCAGGGCCACCTCATCGCTGTGGGATGTGTCGTAATCCTCCCGGTAATACTTGTCGCCGATCTCCCGGCCTACCATCATATAGCGGATGTTCTTAACGGAATCCGGGGCGTCCATCTCTTCCCGGGTCAGGTGGCCGATGATCTCGCCGTCCCGCAGCACCGTCAGATCCGTGCACTGCTCCAGGATCTCGTCCATGTCGTGGGAGACGAAGACTACGGCCTTGCCCTCATCGGCCATTTTGTGAATCAGTTTGTAAAGAATCTCCCGGCCTTCCAGGGAAAGGGCGGTAGTGGTCTCGTCCACAACCAGGATTTCTGTCTCATCCGTCACGCACCGGACGATCTCCACCAGTTTCCGGTCCTCAAAGGTATAGCGGTCGATGGGATCCCCGGCCTTGATGTGGCTGATGCCGAAGCTGTTCAGCCGCTGCTGGGCCTGGGCCTTCATCTTCTTCATGTTGATGATGCCCAGGGTGGAGAATTCCGCCTCATGGCCGGAGAAGATATTCTGCGCCACGGTGACGCCGGGGATGGTGTTGGCCTCCTGCAGGATCATGGAGATGCCGGCGTCCTGGGCTTCCACCATGCTGCCGGGATTCCAGGGCTGCCCCTTGTAGAACATCTCGCCCTTGGTCGCCGGCTGCATGCCGGACGCAATCGACATGATGGTCGATTTCCCCGAGCCGTTTTCCCCGACCAGTCCGCGGATCTCCCCCCTGCGCAGGGTAAAATCCACATCCTTCAGGGCAATCGTCGGTCCGAATTCCTTCCGCATGTGTTTTGCTTCAAAAAGAATTTCCTTTTCCATCTGTACCGTCCCGCTTTTCAAAGATTCGTCGGTCGTAGAGTGTATGTAACGAGTTTTTCCTTGATTCATGTATAATATATCATCGTTTTCACCCAGATGACACATACGCCATTCACCTGTTTTAGCACAATATTCATTTTCCGTTGAAAAAAATTGATAATGATGATATTGTTAGCACAGAATTAACCTGAATCGTACCTTTCGGAGGTGAGACGTATGATTCTGCTGGATCTGCAGGATGTGCTCCGGATCATTCTGGGCGCAAACCGTGTGCAGTATCTGCTGCTGACTGGGGACTGTTCCTCCCTGCAGGCGTCCGCCCTGGATTTTCAGTTCCGGGACCAGCTGTATGAAAGCTTTGACTACACTGCCTTCGCCCGCGGCATGATGGAAGCCGTTCCGGATGACTCCGTCATCGATTACAAGGATTCCTTCGGCCTGCATTATTTCGTTCTCAGGGGACGGAACGCGGAAGCCGGCTCCTTCCTCTTCTTCGGTCCCTTTCTCTACCATTCCTATGGGGAGACAGATTTTCAGCGGATGCTTGCTCACCATTCCCTTTCCGATGACTCGGTGGAAGCTATCCGGTGGTATTTCAAGCGTATTCCTATTATTCATGATTATCTGAGCTGGCAGCAGATTTTTTCCGGATTCCTGGCCCGCTACCTGGCCAACCCGGACCTGGAAATCATCCGGGTCAGCCATGACCAGCCCGGAAAGTACGAACACAAGCCTTCTGTAGCCCTCTCCTCCATTCCCTATACCTCCGTTGAGGCTCGATATGCCGTGGAAAGCGCCATGCTGGACGCCATCTGCCGGGGTGACATTGCCGAGGCAATGTATCAGCAGAACCTTTTCATGGGGTTTTCGCTGGACCAGCGTGTAACGGACCGCCTCCGCGATGTGAAGGATATGATCATCGCCGTCAACACCCTCTGCCGCAAGGCCATTCAGCAGGCCGCCGTTCATCCCCTGTATATTGACGGGATCAGCGGACAGTTCGTCATTGAGATAGAGTCAGCGGAGAACCCTGAACAGGTAACCGCCCTGATTCCAAAGATGATCCGCCATTACTGCCTGCTGGTACAGCAGCATTCCCTCGCCGGATATTCAGGCACCGTCCGGGATTGCCTGAACTATATTGACTTCCATTATATGGAGCCACTGAGCCTGGAAAGCCTTGCCGCCCGGTTCTCTGTGAACAAGAATTACCTTTCCGCCCGGTTCCATAAAGAAGTAAAAATCACTGTCACGGACTATATCAATCAGACCCGGGTCAACCGGGCCACAGGCCTGCTGCGGCACACCGCCCTGTCTGTCCAGCAGATTGCGGAACAGTGCGGTTTCGCGGACGCCAATTACTTTACCCGCACCTATAAAAAGATTCAGGGCTTCACGCCCAATGAGTATCGGAAGTCCATTCAGGGGAACGGAAAAAAGGAGGATCGCCGTGAAAGCCATCAGCCTCAATGATCAGTGGATCATGCGTGAACTGCCGGACAGCAGCCCGGCGGAAACGCTGCCGGAGAATCTGCCGGATCTTCCCGGAACAGCTGTCAACCTGCCCCATGTTTTTTCCCGGGAGGGCAAGCCCTGCCGCGGACGCCGGGTTTATTCCCGTATTGTGGCGGGAAACGCCGCCTGGGCAGCCGGATACCTGTCCTTTGACGCGGTGGATCAATGCTGCCGGATCTGGATTGACGGTGCGGAAGCCGGCCATCACGAGGGCGGATATTCCCGTTTCCGGATTCCTGTTCCGCTGGAAGTGCTGCAAAAGGAAACCTTCCGGGTCGACCTCCTCGCTGATAACCGGCTGAACGAACACGTCAGTCCCCACTTCGGCGATTTCACGGTTTTCGGCGGTATCCCGCGGCCGGTTTCCCTGCTCGTCTGCGGGGAAACGCGTTTCGACCGGGCTTACTTCGGCACTGACGGTCTGATTCTGCGGGCTTCGGTGGACGGGGACGGCAGCGGCCTGGTCCGTCTGGAACCTCATGTCATCTGCGGGGAGCAGGCTTCCCTGCGGATCAGACTGCTGGATCCCGCGGGCAGTGAAATCCTGCTGGAGGAATCTCCCTGCGTTCCCTCCCTGTCCCTGTGCGTTCCCTCCCCGCGGCTCTGGCGGGGCCGGGAGGACCCGGCCCTTTATTCCCTGCGGGCGGAGCTGATCCGGGACGGGCAGGCTGTGGACCGGGTTTCCCTGTCCTTCGGTTTCCGCGGCCTGGCGGCGGACGGAACGGGGCTCCGTCTGAACGGGCAGCCGGTTTTCCTCCGCGGCGTGGCAAAGCATCAGGACCGGGCAGGCGCCGGGCCCGCGCCCTCCCCGGAGGAGATCCGCGGGGATTTTGACCTGATCGGTGAGATCGGCGCCAACGCGGTCCGCCTCTCCCATTACCAGCATCCACAGGCCGCCTATGATGAGTGCGACCGCCGGGGACTCCTGGCCTGGGCGGAAATACCCATGCTGAAGATGACGGAGGATCCCGCCCTGCAGGAGAACGCCCTGCTGCAGCTTACGGAACTGGTTCTGCAGAATATCCATCACCCCTCCGTTTTCTGCTGGGGCATCCAGAACGAAATCGCCATGTTCCGGGACGCGCCTTTCATGCATGAAAACTGTCGTCAGCTTCATCAGAGAATCCGGGAACTGGACCCGGACCGGCTTTCCGCCTCCGCCAACCTCTACCCGCTGAAACCGGCCAGCAAGCTCAACAGGATCACGGATATCGTGGGCTACAACGTCTACTTCGGCTGGTATTACGGGGAAATGCGGGACTTCGGCCCCTGGCTGGACCGGTTCCATGAAGCGCAGCCGGACGTCTGTCTCGGCATCACCGAATACGGCGTGGATGCCAATCTTTCCCTGCATTCCGAATTGCCGAAGCTCAAGGACTATTCGGAGGAATACCAGCTGCTGTGGCACGAGACCGTATACCCTCAGATTGAAGCCCGTCCCTGGCTCTGGGGCAGCTTTATCTGGAACATGTTTGATTTCTCCAGCGACCGGCGCGACGAGGGCGGTCAGAAGGGCATCAACGCGAAAGGGCTGGTCACCCATGACCGGAGCACCCGCAAGGACGCGTTTTACTACTATAAGGCAAGGTGGTCGGAAGAACCCTTCCTGCACCTGTGCGCAAAGCGCTTTCAGGTCAGGGCAAAGGAATGCGCGGATGTAAAGTGCTGCACAAACCTGCCGGCAGTCCGCCTGGAGGTTAACGGGGATTTCTTCGGCGAAGCCTCCGTCTCAAACGGAACAGCCCTTTTCCGGAATGTGCCCCTGCGCTTGGGGGAAAACAGGATCAGCGTTTCCGCCGGGTCCTGCTCGGATGACTGCGTGTGGACGCGGGCCGCGGAAGAGGACCCGTCTTACCGACTGCCGGAAGCGGAAGGCGGCCCGGTGCGCAACTGGTTCCTGGAGGAGGACAGCTTCCGCCGGGAAGGCTATTTCTCCATTGAGGATACCGCCAACGACCTGCTGGAGGATCCCGCCGCCAGGAAAGTCCTGGAAGCTTATGTCCCCGCCCTGGTCCGCGTCATGACGGAGCGGAACGTCATCCCTCTGGGACTCGCCATGAAGTCCATCCTGACCCACGACCCGGAGAACGCCCCGGACCTGAAAAAGATTAACAGTGAACTGAATCAGATTCCCAATGCGTGAACGGAGAAAGAAAAGATGAAAAGATCGGAAGTGCTCGCCCGGGCCGGCCTGGATATTCCGCCGGCTTCCCGGATCCGCGTGCTGGTGGATACGGACGCGAAGAATGAGGCGGATGACCAGTACGCCGTCATGCACCATCTGCTGACGCCCATGTTCGATATCCGCGGAATCGTCGCCGCGCATTTTGAGCGGAAAGCCGGAGGTTCCGGCGAATCCATGGAAAAAAGCTACCGGGAAATAGGAAAACTCCTCTCCCTGGCGCGGATCGACGATGTTCCGTTCTTCCGCGGCTGCGCCGCGCCCCTGAAAAGCCGGAGCGGTGCGCCGGACAGTGAAGGCGTCCGGCATATCATCCAGGAAGCGCGGAAGCCCGGAAAGCTGTTTATCGCCGTCCTGGGTGCCATGACCGACGTCGCCGCCGCGCTGAACGCTGCCCCGGATATCGCCGGGAACGTGGTCGTTCTGTGGAACGGCGGCGGACCGTACCCGGACGGCCGGCCGGAATTCAATGTAATGCAGGATCCGGAAGCTGTCCGGGCCCTGCTGGATAGTGAGGCGGAGGTCTGGCAGATCCCGCAGAATGTGTACTGCACGCTGGAAGTAACGCTGGCGGAGCTGAAGCGCCGCGTATTCCCCTGCGGGGACCTTGGCAGATACCTTTATGAGCAGCTTGTGGCGGAAAACCACGTGGAGTATAATCCCGGCTTCCTGCTCCGCACCGGCGAAAACTGGATCCTGGGCGATAATACGACCGCGGCCGTACTGCTGATGAGCCCTTTCCGCGGCAACTGGCACACGGAGCGCGCGCCAGTCCTCTCGGAAGACCTGACGTACGGCGCGAACCCGTCCGGAAAGCTGATCCGCGTTTATGACAGCATCGATGTGCGCATGGCGCTGGAGGATCTGTTTTGCAAACTGGAACTGTGCTTCGGGTAACGCCTTCTTGTCATCCGGTAAAGCGGAGCGTAATCTCCCGCGCTGTTTGCCGCGCGGGCGCGTATCTGGGAGTTTTATGCCTGCGGCTCATTAATTGCCTATTGACACGATAGGTTGATAGGATTAAAATGAACCCTGCCACAACATGGAGGAGGGTTTTTCACATGATCTACGCGGACAATGCCGCAACCACCCGGATGAGTGAAGCCGCGATCCGGACCCTGGTGTCCGTCGCGAAAGAAAACTACGGCAATCCGTCCAGTCTTTATTCATTCGGCCAGCGGGCGAAGGAGATTCTCGAGGACGCGCGGTCTGCCGTGGCGGAAGTCCTCGGCGCTCAGCCCCGGGAAATTCTCTTTACCGGCGGCGGCAGCGAGGGAGATAATCAGGTGATCCGATCCGCGGCGGAGCTGGGCCGGCGGAAGGGAAAAAAGCATATTGTTTCCTCTGCGTTCGAGCATCACGCCGTCCTGCACGCGCTCGAGCGGCTGAAAAAGGAACAGGGGTTTGAGGTGACCCTGGTCGATGTGCATGAAGACGGGCTGGTTCGCCCGGAGGAAGTGGCGGCCGCCATCCGGGAAGATACCTGTCTGGTCACCATCATGACCGCCAACAATGAAATCGGAACAATTCAGCCGATCCGCGAGATTGGGGAGATCTGCCGCAGCCGCGGCGTCCTGTTTCACACCGACGCCGTCCAGGCGGTCGGTCATCTTCCGCTCCATACGCCGGATCTGCCGGTGGATTTCCTGACCGCCTCCGCCCATAAGTTCCACGGTCCGAAAGGCGTCGGCTTTGTGTTTGTCCGCAAGGGCGTGCAGATTCTTCCGCTGATCGACGGCGGCGCGCAGGAAAGAAACAAACGCGCCGGCACCGAGAACGTCGCGGGTATCGCCGCCATGGCCACCGCGCTCAGGGAAGCCGCGGATCATCTGGAGGAGCGGGGGGCGCAAACCGCAAAAATGAGGGATAAGCTGATCCGCGGCCTTCGGGAAATCCCGCATGGCGCCCTGAACGGAGACGAAACGCGCCGTCTGCCCGGAAACGTGAACTTCTGCTTTGAGGGCATCGAAGGCGAATCCCTGCTCCTGCTGCTCGACGACAGGGGGATCGCGGCCTCCTCCGGCAGCGCCTGTACCTCCGGGTCCCTGGATCCCAGCCATGTCCTGCTGGCCATCGGCCGGGTGCACGATGTGGCTCACGGTTCCCTGCGTCTTTCCATCGATGAAACCCTGACGGACGATGAGGCGGATACCATCATTCAGTCCGTGAAGGAGGTCGTCGCCTATCTTCGCGGATTCTCTCCCGTATGGCGGGATCTGGAAAGCGGAAAAATCCCGCATATTCTCTGAAAAAGGTCGAACAAAAATCAGGAGGATACCATCATGGCTTTATACAGCGAAAAAGTAATGGATCATTTTCGGAACCCGCGAAACGTCGGCGTCATTGAGGACGCGAGCGGCATCGGCGAAGTCGGGAACGCCAAATGCGGCGATATCATGAAAATGTATCTGAAAATCGAAGACGACATCATTCAGGATGTCAAGTTTGAAACATTCGGATGCGGAAGCGCCATCGCTTCCAGCTCCATGGCCACGGAGCTCATCAAAGGCCAGCCCGTATCCGAAGCCATGAAGCTGACCAACCAGGCCGTGGCGGAGGCGCTGGACGGACTGCCGGATTATAAGATGCACTGTTCCGTTCTGGCCGAGGAAGCCATTCGATCCGCTCTGGAAGACTGGCGCAAAAAGACACAGGCCGACAGCTTGCCATGAATCACTTTTACGGCGACCTGGTCGTCATGCTTATCGATGTCAATAACACGCCAAACTGGATTCATGACGACAGGATCGTAAATGCTTACTTCTGCAAAAAGGACGAGGCCGGAGAGATCATCAGAACGTGGAAGAACAAGCATAAAAATGACTCTCCGAGCCTGACCGTCTGTCACCCCGCCGATTCCGGAAGCTCGGTCAGTTCCTTCAGGAACCGGACGATCAGATCCAGGAACCGCCGGATGCTTTGAGGCTCATACACGTGTTTCGTGTAGTCCACCTCCAGGCTCACGGAGCCTTTCTCCTCCTTAATATACAGATCCATATGTCCGCCCATGGTCTCTTCTTCCTCTGTATCCAGAGGGATTTCCTTCGCGCCCAGTCCCTCCATGCTGTCTCCGCTGCCCAGGTTAGACACATAGTTGACGGCAATGGCGTCTTCCGCTTCCAGGTCCTCCTTGGCGGTATAATCCGCGACGCTGTTGACAAAGCTCTCGATCTCCTGCCGGTTGATCTCCTGCAAAAGCGCGGCCCGGTCGGCATACCGGCTCAGATCCGCCGCCAGCGGCAGCGTCTTAAAGACCAGGCCGACGGAGTTGCGGATATATTTTTCCATGCGGTTGTTATTGACATAGTCCACGCTGACGCGGCTTTCCCCGCAGTACTCCCGCAGCGCCAGCATCGTGGCCGTCATGGCGATGACATTGCGGGAATATCCCAGACGCCTTTCCGCCTGCGCCATGCATTCCAGGGGCATGATGTCCTCCGCGCTCATCTTCCCGCAGGCCGGATCCCAGACATCATGGTCAAAGGTCGGCAAACGGCACCAGTTCCTGTCTCCAAGCAGATCCGCAAAATATTTCCGGGCTTTTTCGAAAGCCGGGGTTCCTCTGGTCTCTGCTTCCCTGCGGATATAGCTGTAAATATAATCTCTGGAAAGCTCCTCTCCCCGGTAGGCCCGCGCGATATCCCGGTACAGGGCGTCCAGGGAAGCACCGTCAGAGACCATATGAAGCATATCCACAAAGAGGTACACCTTTCCTTCGCAGCGGAAAACCCTCGATCGGAACAGCGGTCCGCCAAAGGGATCATAGGGCTTGATCAGGGTCCCCTTCAGGGCTTCCATCTCCTCGGGGGTAACCTCTGTCACCGTGGTTCTGCCCGGATAGTCCGGCCGAATATACTGGAGGATGTTTCCTTCTCCATCGTGCTCAAAGGCGGTACACAACCCCGGATGGGCCGCCGCGGCCAGATCCACGGCCCGGGCCAGCCGGTCCGCGTCCTCCACCCCGTTCATCCGGAAGAAGCCGGGCAGATTGAACATGATGGAATCCGGCTCCTCCTCCAGATCCGCGAACATAAGCTCCTGGGCGGAGGTCACGGGAAGCCGCATGGTCCGGGCTTCCCTTTCGTATTCCTCCAGGTTCTCCATCTTCAGTTCCGCCAGCTCCTCCGCGATGGCCGCGGCAGTTTTGCCCCGGAAGATCATCCGGGCGCTGAGCCCTTCCAGATCAGCGTCCCCCATCACCTGCATGGCCCGGAGGGAATCCCCGCCGATGGCAAAGAAATCGTCATGGACGCCCACTGTACCTGTCTTCAGGCCCAATACCCGTTCAAAGGCGGAGCAGATCTTCCGCTCCGGTTCGCTGCGGGGCGCCGTATACGCGGTCTTCCGGATCGTCAGTTCAGGCTCCGGCAAGGCCTTCCGGTCCGTTTTGCCGTTCGGCGTTTCCGGAATGGCTTTCAGGCGCGTCACACTGGCGGGAATCATATACTCCGCCAGGGTCCGGGACAAGAACTCCGTGATGTCCTTTGCCTCCAGGGGGACGTCGGAGGTGTAGTACAGACAAAGCGACTTGTTCTTCACCGCGGCGGCCGCCTGAATGATGCCCGGGTACTTCATGGCGGCGTTTTCCACCTCTCCCAGCTCGATGCGGAAGCCGTTGAGCTTGATCTGGGAGTCGATGCGGCCAATACAGTACAGCATCCCGTCCTCTCCGCGTTTTCCCAGGTCCCCGGTATGATACATGCGAACCTTCCGTCCCCAGTGATCCCGCTCCACAAAGGGGCAGTCGCCGTAGACCTCCGCGGTCTTCTCCGGAAGATTCCAGTACCCCCGGCCGACCTGAATCCCTGCCACGCAGATTTCCCCGGCGATGCCGGGAGGCAGAAGATGGCCAAAGCGATCCACAAGGAAGCACCAGAGGTTGGGCATCGGCTCTCCGATGGGAATTTCGTCGTACTCCCGGCCGCGTTCCATCGTATAGCTGGTGACGACATCGGTGCATTCCGTGGGTCCGTACTGATTGAAATACAGCACCCTGTCACTGACCACGCCGGCCAGCTTTTCCCCGCCGATGGTCATGAAGCGTACATCCGGATCTCCCCGGCGAACAATCAGGACCGCCAGCGGCGTGGTAAAGCCGGTTCCGGTGATCCGGTGATCCCGAAGGAACGCAATGATCGCGTCTATATCCTTCCGGATCTCCGAGGGCATAATATGCAGGCTCGCGCCCGACGCAAGGGTCGGGAAAAGCTGATCCACAGAGCCGTCGAAGCAGAAGCTGCAGTGAATCGCCACCCGGTCCGCCGTATTCAGCTCCAGCATCCGGATGAGGCTTTCCGTCAGGTTCAGGAGCCCCGCATGGTGCAGCACGACGCCCTTGGGCAGGCCCGTGGAGCCGGAGGTATAGATCATATAGGCGTTGCCCTCTGGGGTGGAAAGATCCACCGCCGGAGCATCCCCGGAAAAATCGAGTTCCTCCGGAAAAAGGCATTTCTCCACCCGGATGGCGTCCTCCGCCTGCCTGTCGGAAAGAAGACCGCGGGCGGTGATCAGCGTACTAACGCGGGCGTTTTCCATCATGTAATTGAGCCGCTCCGGGGGATACTCCGGATCCAGAGGCAGATAGGCCGCTCCCGCCTTGTGAATGGCCTGGACGCAGACCGGAAAAAGCACACTGCGCTCCAGCAGGATCCCAACGAACTCATTCGGCCGAACCCCCGCGCGGATCAGTTCCCGGGCCAGGAGATTGGCCCGCCGTTCCATCTCGCCATAGGTCATTTCCTCCCGGCCGTCGTTCAGGGCGAGGCTCTCCGGGTTTCGGGCCGCCTGCCCGGAAATCAGGCTGGGCACCGTCCGGGTCACGTCCATCTCCAGCAGGGGGCCGGCGCTGCCGCGGATGACCTCCAGCTTCTGTTCTTCCGTCAGGATCTCCAGATCCCGCAGATATTCCTTCCCCGTCATGTCAAGGAGCACATGATCAAACTGCGCGACAATCTCCCGAACTGTCTCCTCGGAAAGCGCGCTGTGGGGGTAGCCGACTTCGGCCCGGAATCCGTCCGGACCTTTCTCCACTTCGAAGGAGAAATCAATGCCGTTTTCCTGAATCCGCAGATCCGTACAGGGCGCGGGCTTCCCGTCCAGCACCAACTCACGCCCGTTCAGAGAACCCTGATACGCGAAAAACAGATTGAAATTCCATCCGAAGCTCCCACTTAGATCCAGCGCGCTGTATACACTCCGCTGCCGTACGCCGTCGCTCTGGCGCTGCAGCGCCGCGAGATACTCGCCGACGGTGGTCTCCCGCTCCACCCGGACATAAACCGGAAGCGTCCGGACCGCCATCATGGAGGTCCGCGCAAAGCGCGGATCCGTCCGTCCGTGGAACAGGGTGCTGAAGGTGGCCTCCTCGCTGTGGTTCCAGATCGAAAGCAGGTACCCGAAGGCGCCGTTAAACAGCGTGCTCTTGCTGACTCCGTACCTCCCGCACGCTTCGCTGATCCGCCCGGGATCGGTACGGAGCGGAATACTCACATGCCGAAAGTCGCCAAGGGACTGGTTCTGATCCGGCGCGCCGGGAAAACGTGAAAGTTCATCCGGCGTGAAATGCTCCCGATACCACTGTGCTTCCTCCGCGAGTCGGGGACCCTTTCTCGCCTCTTCTTCCATTCTGCAAAAATCCGCCATGGTGCAGGTTTCCGCCTCAGGGGTCGTATCCGTTTCATATGCCCGGGAAAGATCCGCAAAAAACGTGACCAGGCTGGATCCGTCCGAAATAATGTGATGAACATTCGAGAAGAGGAATGCCCCCTCCGGCGTCTGAAAGAGCCGGAACACGCTCAGCGGCCCCCGCAGATCGATGGGACAGACCCGCCTTCCTCCTCGCGCGAGGGGCCGGGTGATCCGCTCCATCACATCTTCCCGCGAAGCGGCATTTTCGATGTCCACCCGGAAGGCCGGATGGGTTTCCATCTCAAGGGCCGGTATTCCCTCCTCCGATGCCACCCTGGCCAGCAGCCCCGGATGGGCCAGCACCGTTCTTTCAAGAGCCCGGGCCAGGCGCAGCATCTCCTCCTCCGATTTGGTCCCCAGTTCGTGCAGATACGAAAGGTCGTAGCTCCGATCTTCCTCCGCTTCCATACATTCAAACCAGATTCCCAGCTGATTCTGAGTCATGGACATTCTGATGGACCTGTTCGCTTCGTGTGCCATGTTTCTGCTTCCTTTCCTTATTTTTTCAGGATTTCCACCGGGATACCGTGGGCATCAGCCGGCCGGCGCCTGGCAGCAGCCGCAGCAGGATTTCCTGTTTTCCCGTCAGTCAGAATGTCCGAGGCAGTAGACGTACCCGATCCCGGCGATCCATACAGCGGTGGAAGCCAGGCATCCGATCTGCAGAGGACGGAATTCAGGAAATCCGGGATAGTAAACTTTCCCTCCACCAGGCCGATTCCGGGTGGGACGGGAGAACCGTCCCCCTGTTCCAAAAATCACCGGTCTGAGCTTTTGTTGTACGGATCATCAATCCGGTTCCCCCGGTTCTCTTCGTTATTCCCGCAGAGCAGCAGGGCGGCCGCCAGTCCGCCCAGCCCGCCGCCGATATGTCCCTGCCAGCTGACCCCGGAGCTGAAGCTGTAGAGCAGGTTGATCACAATTCCCCGCAGGGCGTAGGCGGGGTTCAGATTGTTCCGCAGGTTGTAAATCAGCGTCGCCGTCATCAGCCCCCAGATCGCTCCGCTGGCCCCGGCGTGGATCCCGTTTCCGCCGTTATAGTTGATCAGAAGGCTTCCGCCCAGAAGGGAGACGGCATAGATCAGCGCGTACCGGCCCGACCCCAGCCGGTTTTCGAGATCGAAGCCATAGACCCCGAGGCAGATCATATTGCTGGCGAAATGATAAAAACCGAAGTGCAGAAACGCGCTGACCACCAGCCGCAGGTATTCTCCCCGCTGCAGGGCCCCTTCATACATCCCGTATTTCCGGATCATAAATTCCTCACCCTGGGTGAATTCACAGATCAGCCCCAGGATATTTAATCCCAGAATAATCAGCGTCGCAATGGGAACTCTTTTCTTCATAACACCTGTTCCTCCTCCGTCTGTCCGGATGACGATTTTAGTAGGCATCCAGGAAGCTGTGCTCCACCCCGCCCTGCTTCCAGCCCAGGATCTTATCCAGATTGACCCGGCGGGCGGCGTTGAACAGATTCGCCTCCACGTCCGGATTGGTCTCATGGAGCTTCCGGATCAGCCGCTTGGTTTCCATGCGCTTGGACGCCGAGGTCCCGTCCTCCCCGTCGGAGGAACAGGTTTCCGTAAAGTGACAGGCGCACTGGAGAAACCGGAACCCGAAGGTATCCCGCCAGGCCTTGATATCCTCCTCCCGGATCAGGGACATGGGCCGGATCAGCTCCATTCCCTCGAAGTTCTGGCTGTGGACCTTTGGCATCATCGTCTGAAACTGACCGCTCCACAGCATCCCCATGAGAATGGTTTCAATCACATCGTCATAATGATGGCCCAGGGCGATTTTGTTGCAGCCCAGTTCCTTCGCCCGCCGGTACAGATGCCCCCGCCGCATGCGGGCGCAGAGATAGCAGGGGGACTTCGGAATACCATCCACGACGTTAAAGATTTCCGTTTCAAAGATCGTGAGGGGAATCCCAAGCATCGCCGCGTTGCTTTCGATCATCCGCCGGTTCGGCTCGCTGTATCCCGGATCCATCACCAGATAGGTCAGCTCGAAGGGAAACTTCCTGTGGCGCTGCAGCTCCTGAAAGAGCTTCGCCATCAGCATCGAATCCTTCCCGCCGGAGATGCATACCGCCACCCGATCCCCCGGCGCAAGCAGCTGATATTCCTTCACGGCCCGGGCAAAGGGCGCCATCAGCTTTTCATGAAAGCGGCGGGACCGTCGCAGGGCGTTTTCGATTTCAGCCGAGCGATCCACGGCCGCCGGCGGGTTCTTCGTCTGCTCTGTCATTTCAGGCTCCTCTCCTGCCCGGAACGGGGGACTGGAACGAAAATGGCCGCCCCTCTGTTCCGCCTCTGTTCCAGTATACCCGCAGGCGCTCTCTTTCGCAAGGGACTTGAAAATCAGGAGGAATTCCTGTAAACTTTTCCAATGGAAACTTTCCCGGAAGGCGCCGTTTCACAACGCCCGTCACGCCGCGGCGTTTCCCCGAAAAACAAGAAAGAGGTTGGAAAGAAAATGAAGAAGCTGCTCTGCCTGTGTCTTGTCCTTGTTCTGACCCTGGGGCTCCTGCCCGGCGCGCTGGCCGTCAACGAGGATGTGGAGGGAAAAATCGTCATCGCCTCCTCCATGTACCAGTTCGTGCTCGACGAGATGGCCGCCCTGCTGAAGGAGGAGTTTCCGAATCTGGACATCGAGTTTTACTACAAGGGAACCTCGGATCTGATCAGCCAGCTCAGCGGCGAGATGGGCCCGGATCATTCCGGCATTCTCAGCGTCGACATGCTGCTGGTGGCGGAGCCGTCCTATTCCCTGGAGCTCAAGGATTACGGCTATCTTCACGCCTTCGATATCGACTGCAAGGATCAGCTGGCCTTCCCCTATGATCCGGACGGCTTCTGGTATCCCGTCCGCGTCTGCAACATGGTGCTGGCCTATAATCCGGAGAAATATTCCGCCGAGGAGCTGCCCAAATCCTTCAAGGCCTTCGCCGAGGATCCGGCCATGAAGGGCGTCATCTCCATGGGAAATCCGCTGACCTCCGGAACCGCCTTTGCCTCCGTCTCCGCCCTGACGGAAAAATATGGGCTGGAGTACCTGAATGCCCTGCGGGCCAATAACGTCATGATCGAATCCGGCTCCACCGCCCTGGGGAAGCTGGAAAGCGGCGAATGCAAGGAAATCATGATTCTGGAGGAATCCGTCCTCAAAAAGCGCAAGGAGGAAGGGTCCAGGCTGGCCGTCATCTATCCGGAGGACGGGAACGTCATGATTCCCTCCACCGCCATGATCGTTTCCGAGGCCAAGAGCGCCAACGCCAACACGGAGGCCTGCGAGGCGGTCGCGGCCTGGTTCTTCTCCGAGGCCGGCCAGAAGGCCATCGTGGGCGGCTATATGCATTCCGTCATCAAGGGCTTCCCGGAAATCCCCTTCGATTCCATCGCCACCGAGAAGCTGATCGCTTCCGACATGGGCGTCAACTGGGAGACGGCCTACCATGGCCGGGATACCCTTGTGGATGAATGGAACAAGCGGGTCAATAACTGACAGCTGTCATCCGGAAAGAACAGAAGACGTGAACCGCCATTCACAGAGGAGTGATCATCGAAAATGGAAAAAGCGGAGCGTCGCGGCGCCCTGCGCTGCAGGTTCATCCTGGCGCTGCTGATCGCGCTGGGTATCGCGCTGGCGCTGGGCGGCCTGTGGGGGGATCGTCAGTATACCCGGGCCGGCTTTACCCAGGAGAACGCCTTTTCCGTCGTCCATTCCCTTTCCGGCGAGGTCGGCCGGCTCTATCAAAACGGGATTCTTCCGACGCTGACCGCCTCCGGGGCCGATGCCGGCCCCCTGGAGGCGGCCGGCGTTTCTTTGCTCAGCGAGGTCTGGCAAAATCAGGCCCGGGCGGAGGAAGCCCTGGCGGGCCTCAGCGGGGAGGCGCTCCGGGAGCGGACGATGAAGCTGCTGGCGGCCACCTATACGGTTTCGGGGCCTTCCATCAAGGCTTCCCAGCGGAAACAGCTCGCCGCCCTGAGCCCGGAGGAGGTCGGCCGGATTACCCGGAACCTGCTGGCGTCGCTTTCCGGCCAGCCGGGCGCGGAGGAGAAGCCGGCGAAGATCCTGGCGGCAGCGGCTGAGGGGGCGGAGGACGCCGACCTGCCGGAGCCGGCGAAGGCCCTGACAGCGGGGCTCGAGGGAACGAAGCGCTCCGCCATGCTCCTGCAGATCTTCCTGACCGCCGTCAACGAAAACGGCCGGTATGTTACCGCCGACACCGTTTCCGAGTTCAGGAAGG
>JAFRHH010000054.1 GCA_017433405.1 Clostridia bacterium
ATAAAGGAACCGGTCGCGTACGCGGCTTTCCCGCGGCCGGCCCATAATTCAACCAAAAGAAACCGTCCATCGGGGGAACTTTCGATTTTTGAAACCTGCCCATCCCGCGAATGGAAACCGTCGTTTTCTGAAGCCTGCCATCCCGTGAACGGAAACCTTCGTTTTCTGAAGCCTGCCCCTCCTGAGAACGCAAACAAACCGCCTCAGCGGAGGCGGCCTGCCGGGCCGCGCCGTGGCCGATGCGGGCGGCCGTCTGACGCTTCCCTTCAAAAACGGCGCTGGCTTCGATGGTTGAGCCGGACATAAAACAGGCTCCCGGTCATCGAACTGAAGCCGGTGAACGAAATAAAAAATTGCCGGGATTTCCGGCAATTTGAAAGGGAAAAGTGGAACGAAAAGGACCGTCCCTCCGTTCCACAAATCAAGCGATTTTATTCGTCCTTGTTCTCCGCTTCCGTGGATTTTCCGGCGTTTGCCCCGCCCAGGGTTTTCATCGTCGGGAAGAGCAGCACGTCGCGGATGGCGGCGGAGTCCGTCAGCAGCATGCACATCCGGTCGATGCCATAGCCGATGCCGCCGGTGGGGGGCATGCCGATCTCCAGGGCGTTCAGGAAGTCCTCGTCCGTATGGTTGGCCTCCTCGTCTCCGGCGGCGAACTGCTCCTCCTGCAGAGCGAAGCGGTGCCGCTGGTCGATCGGATCGTTGAGCTCGGAATAGGCGTTGGCCATCTCCCAGCCGTTCATGAAGAACTCAAAGCGCTCCACATATTCCGGATTGTCCGGCTTCATCTTGGTCAGCGGCGAGATATCCGTCGGATGATCCATGATGAATGTCGGCTGAATCATATGCTCCTCACAGAACTCCTCGAAGAACAGGTTCAGAATATCCCCCTTCTTATGGCGCTCCTCGTATTCGATATGGTGCGCCTTCGCCGCGGCCCGTGCTTCCTCCAGGGTATGAATTTCGTTGAAATCCACCCCGGCGTACTGTTTCACCGCGTCCACCATCGTCAGCCGGGCGAATGGCTTGCCCAGATCCATCTCGATGCCGTTATAGACGATCTTCGTCGTCCCCAGCACCTCCTGGGCCACATGGCGGTACAGGTTCTCCGTCAGATCCATCATGCCGTGATAATCCGTATAAGCCTGATACAGCTCCATCAGGGTGAACTCCGGATTATGCCGGGTATCCAGGCCCTCGTTCCGGAACACCCGTCCGATTTCGTAGACCCGCTCCAGTCCGCCGACGATCAGCCGCTTGAGATAGAGCTCCAGGGAAATCCGCAGCCGGAAATCCTCGTCCAGGGCGTTGAAATGGGTTTCGAAGGGCCGGGCCGCCGCGCCGCCGGCGTTCACCACCAGCATGGGGGTTTCCACTTCCATAAAACCCCGGGCGTCAAGGTAATGCCGGATGGCGGAGATGATCTTCGACCGCTTGATAAAGGTATCCTTGACCTCCGGGTTCATGATCAGATCCACATACCGCTGCCGGTACCGCAGATCCGTATTGGTCAGCCCGTGGAATTTCTCCGGCAGAATCTGCAGGCTCTTGGACAGCAGGGTCAGCTCCGTGGCATGGACGGAGATCTCCCCGGTTTTAGTTTTAAAGACGGTTCCCTTCAGCCCGACGATATCGCCGATATCCAGCTTTTTGAAATCCTTATAGGCGTCCTCGCCCACCGCGTCCCGGGCCACGTAGCACTGGATGCTGCCCTGCAGATCCTGCAGATGGCAGAAGGAAGCCTTCCCCATGATCCGCTTGGACATCAGCCGGCCGGCCACGGAGACCGCTTTCCCTTCCAGGGCCTCAAAGCCGCTCCTGATCTCCTCGCTGTGGTGCGTTACATCGTATTTGGTGATTTTGAAAGGATCCCGGCCCGCTTCCTGCAGCTCCCTGAGCTTATCCCGTCGGATCTGAAGCAGTTCGTTGGTGTTCTGGACTTCCGCTCCCGCCATGGCTGTGTCTCCTTCGTCTGATTTCTGAAACAGCCTGATCGATCAGGATCAGGCTGCGCCATTCGCTTTCCCCCCGGCGTCTTCCGCGGAACCGGCGGCCTCACGGCCGGCCGAGCCGCGCCCGGGTTTACATCTTCTTAATCGAAAGAATCTTGTACTTCAGGATGCCGGCCGGTACCTGAATCTGGACAACCTGGCCCTTCTTGGCGCCGATCAGCCCGGCTCCGACGGGGCTCTCGTTGGAGATTTTGTCCTCCATGGGATCCGCCTCGTTGGCGCCGACGATGGCGTAATCATAGGTCTCGCCGTCGTCCTGATCCTTGACCCGGACGACGGTCCCCACGGAAACTCGCTCCGTGCTGATCTCGTCGTCCGCCACGATCGTCGCCGTCCGGATGGTGGCCTGGAGCCGGGTAATCTCCGCCTCGACCCGGGCCTGCTCCTTCTTCGCCTCGTCGTACTCCGCGTTCTCGCTCAGATCGCCGAAGCCCCGGGCCACCGCGATCTGCTCGCTGATCTCATTCCGGCGCACGGAAACCAGATAATCCAGCTGCTCCTCCAGCTTTTTCAGACCGCTCTCTGTCAGAACGGCTCCCTTTTCCTCTGCCATCTTCTTTCGAAGCTCCTTTCATACACAAGAAACACCCTGACGCCGTCTCCGGGGTTCAAGGTGTTTCCGAATCGCCTGAGAGTACAGGGATTATACCCGTTTCCAACGGGTTTGTCAATGTGGATCTTATTTCTTCAGCAGGCTGAGCGCCGTCTTCAGCAGGTCCCCGACGGTTTCCGCCTTCTTCACCGCCAGCTTGATCGCTTCCTTCTCGATGAAGTTCATCTTGTGGTCCTGGTTCTTTTCAAACCAGTCGGTCAGCAGCTTGAGATCTTCCTGATTCATGGTTTTTCCTCTCCTTTTCTTTGTTCGAATGCCGTCTCCGTCTCCGGAAGCAGCTCCAGCAGGATCAGTTCACAGGGATTCCCGAACCGGGGGATCCGCAGCTGAGCGCTGTTGGTCATTCCCCGGGAAATCATCATTTTTCCGCCGTCGTGCAGCCCGTGGGTCAGCCGGGGAAACAGTCCCTGGCCCGGCGCGTACAGCCCCCGGCCCCGAATCTGAATCTGGCCCCCGTGGGCGTGTCCGCAGACGGTAAAGTCGATATCCCTTCCCCGGACGAAATCCCGCCAGATCTCCGGATGGTGGCACATCAGCAGCCGGAAGCCCTGCTCCCGCTCAAACCGGTCCAGAAAGGCCAGGTTCGGCGTCCTGTCCTGCCGGCTGCTCAGGCCCCCGATCCGGATGCCGCGGAACAGGCAGCTCTCGTCGTCCAGCAGGGTCACCCCGCTGTCCCGAACCCGCCTCATCCATGCCTCCCGGTCCCGAAATTTACGCTCATGGTTCCCCACCGCGTAGAAAACCGGGGCCACCTTCGGCGCCTCCGCCAGGAAGCGCTCCGCTTTCCGGTTGTCTCCCCGGTGGCGGTCCACCAGATCCCCCGGCAGGAGGATCGCGTCGCAGCGGGCAAAATCCGCCATGACGTCCTCGTACTCCCCGCTGTGCAGATCGGAAGCCACCGCCAGCAGCAGCCTTTCCGGGATCTTCGGGGAGCGGATCACATGCAGCGTCCGGATCCTTTTCATGCCTTTGCCGTCGCCTCCTTTGCCGCTCTCCGGGCCCGTCGGGTATAGATCGTCAGGCAGAGGATCCAGAGGATCAGCAGCGCCGCGATCCCCAGGATGACCGGCAGCAGCAGGTGATTCCCCGCCGCCCGCAGCATCTCCGCCAGCCGGACGTTTCCCTCCGCGACGATCCCGGGCAGATCCAGCCACCGGAGGAGCGCCAGGCAGACCGCCGCCTGAAGCCCGGTTCCGCCCAGGGCGCTGCCGACGTACTTCAGCGCTTCCTTTGGCCGGGAGGCGATCAGAAGCACCATCAGCCCCGCCAGCACCACCGCCAGCACCCCCAGGATCACCGGCAGCTTCAGGAGGAGATTCAGGAAGCCGTGAACATCCGCGTATTCCCGTGCCTTCGCCAGCCCCAGATCCGTCAGATCATTCCGGAAAAAGAAGGTCGCCCGGCCGATGATGCCCGTAATGCCCGCCACGGCATCGCCGTAGGCCTGGGCCGCCTCGTCCGCGTCCTTGATATTCGGAAAGCGCAGCAGGCCGCTGAGCATCTCCTCGATTTCCCCGTCGTCCACCCGCGGTCCGAGCTTGGGCTTGCCGGTTGTCACCGTCTCCGCCACCCAGGTAATTCCCGCCAGGTTCCGCCGGATCAGCATTTCCCGGTCCAGCACCGGCAGCGTCCGCGATGGGTCAAAGCCGTATTCCTCCGCCAGCTCCCGGATCTTTCCGCCGGCCCATTCCGTCTCCATCCGAAGGAGCGTCTCGTCGGAAGCGATCTTTTCGTGCAGGCTTCCGGAATGGATGGCATACAGCAGGACGCAGCCGGCCAGCGCCGCCGTCAGCAGCAGGGAGGTCACCATCGCCAGCGCCCAGGAAAGCCCCCTCGCAAAGGTTCCCGGGGCCTTTTTCGTTTCCGCTTTGCTCATCGTCTCACCACCGTTTTCAGCACCAGCCCGACCGCCTTTATAATGTACGGTCTGGCCAGCAGGGTTCCCGCGATCAGCAGGATCGCTCCCGGCAGTCCCGCCGTCAGGATGCCCAGCCAGGCGGCGCCCCTTCCCTTTGTTTTAACGTTTTCGGTCATTTCCTGGTCCTCTCCCTTCTTCTGTGCCTCTTCTGCTGCGTATCGTCCTTCATCGGCGCCTCGCCCCGGAGCTCCAGCAGCCGGTCCCTCAGCTTCGCGGCCCGTTCGAACTCCAGGCCCCTGGCGGCGGAGAGCATATCCTCCTCGATCTGCCGTTCAAGCGCGTCCCGCTCCTCCTCGCTCAGGGGCTTCTCCGAGGTCTCCTCGACTTTCTTTGTAATCTCGATCACGGACCGGATGGCGTTCCGGACGCTTTCCGGCGTAATGCCGTGCTCCCGGTTATAGGCCTGCTGGATCGCCCGCCGCCGGTCCGTCTCCGACATGGCCTTCATCATGCTGTCCGTCAGGGTATCCCCGTAAAGGATCACCCGGCCGTCCACGTTCCGGGCCGCCCGGCCGATGGTCTGAATCAGGGAGGTTTCGCTTCGCAGGAAGCCCTCCTTGTCCGCGTCCAGAATCGCCACCAGCGCCACCTCCGGCAGGTCCAGCCCCTCCCGGAGGAGGTTGATGCCCACCAGCACGTCGAACTCGCCCAGCCGCAGATCCCTGAGGAGCGCCATCCGCTCCATGGTCTGAATATCGCTGTGGAGATACCGCACCCGGATCTCCAGCTCCTTGAGATACTCCGTCAGGCTCTCCGCCATCCGCTTGGTCAGGGTGGTTACCAGCACCCGCTCGCCCCGCTGCGTCACCTTCCGGATCTCGCCCACCAGGTCGTCCACCTGGCCGGTGGCTTTCTTCATGACCACCTCCGGGTCCAGCAGCCCGGTGGGCCGGATGATCTGCTCCACAACCTGGTCCGCCCGCTCCCGCTCATAGGGGCCCGGCGTGGCGGAAACGAAGATCGTCTGACCGATCCGCGCCTCGAATTCCTGAAAGAGCAGCGGCCGGTTATCGAAGGCGGAGGGCAGGCGGAACCCGTAGTCCACCAGCGTCTCCTTCCGGGCCCGGTCGCCGTTGTACATGGCCCGGATCTGGGGCACCGTTACGTGGCTTTCGTCGATCAGCACCAGGAATTTCCCCTGGAAATAGTCCAGCAGGGTATAGGGCGCGTCCCCCGGCTTCCGGCCGTCGAAATACCGGGAATAGTTTTCGATGCCCTGGCAGTAGCCGATCTCCCGCATCATCTCGATGTCATACCGGGTTCGCTGGGCGATCCGCTGGGCCTCCAGCAGCTTCCCGGCCTCCTCGAATTCCCTGATCCGTTTCGCCAAATCCGCCTCGATCTCCCCGATATGCTCCTCCATATGGGCCGGATCCGTCGCGTAATGGGTCGCGGGAAAGAGCGCGGCGTGCTCGAGGGTGGCCAGCACGTGGCCGCTGACCGCGTCGATCTCGGAGATCCGGTCGATCTCATCCCCGAAGAATTCGACCCGCAGCGCCTTCTGGTTCTCCCCCGCCGGAATGATCTCGATCACGTCCCCCCGGACCCGGAAGGTGCCCCGGGCGAACTCGACGTCGTTCCGCTCGTACTGAATGTCGATCAGATCCCGGATCAGCCGGCTCCGCTCGACGGTCATCCCGGGCCGCAGGCTGATCATCATGCCCTCGTATTCGCTGGGATCCCCCATGGAATAGATACAGCTGACGGAGGCCACGATGATGACGTCCTTCCGCTCCCGGAGGGCGGCGGTGGCGCTGTGGCGCAGCCGGTCGATCTCGTCGTTGATGGAGGCGTCCTTCTCGATATAGGTATCCGAGGAGGCGATATAGGCCTCCGGCTGATAATAGTCGTAATAGCTGACGAAGTATTCCACCCGGCTGTCGGGAAAGAAGGCCCGCAGCTCGCTGCACAGCTGGCCCGCCAGGGTCTTGTTGTGCGCCAGCACCAGCGTGGGTTTCTGCACTTTTTCAATAATGGAGGCCATGGTAAAGGTCTTGCCGCTGCCGGTTACGCCCAGGAGGATCTGGTTCTTCAGCCCCGCCTTCACGCCCTTCGCCAGCGCCTCGATGGCCTGGGGCTGATCCCCGCTGGCCTCGTAGGGGGCCTTCAGCACAAACTGATCCATGCCTTCTCCTTTTCTTTGGGATATCGCAGGGTAACGGTCTCCCCGTCCTTCGCCGCGTAGGCGGCGGGAAAAATGGTCCTCGCCGCCGGAAGGTATTCCTCCGGCGCCTCCAGGCTCGTGCTGAAATGCGTCAGCAGCAGCGCCCCGGCCCCGGCCTCCCGGGCGATTTCCGCCGCCTCGGAAAACAGCATATGGTGGTTTTTCAGCGCCAGGGGCCGCTTCTCCTCCTCGCCGTACATGCCTTCGAGGATCAGAAGATCCGCCCCTTCCGCCGCGTTTTTCAGGGTTTCGCAGGGCCGCGTATCCGTGGAGAAAACCAGCGTAATCCCCTTCCGGGGGCTTCCGGTCACGTCCTCCGGCCGGATTTTCTTCAGCCCGACCCGGACGCTCTCCCCCGCCTGGAGCCGCTTCCACGCCGTCACGGGAACCTTCAGCGCCTCCGCCTTCCCGGGATCGAAGGCCGCCGCCCGGGGCAGATGAATCCGGAAGCCGAAGCAGGGAATTCCCCCGTGATCCACCGGAAAGGCCCGGATCGTCAGCCCGATGATCTCGAATTCCCCGCCGGAAAGGGGCAGCTCATGCAGCAGCACCGGAAAGCTCAACTTCGGCACGACGACGCAGAGCCCCTCCGTGACCCGCTTCAGCCCCTGAGGCCCCCAGATATGAAAGGGCATCTCCCGCCCCGCCTTCTCCAGGCTCAGCAGCAGCCCCGGCAGCCCTGTGCAGTGATCCCCGTGAAAATGGGTCATCGCCAGCCCGTCGAGGCATTTAAAGCCCCAGCCGAGGCGGCGGATCCCCACCTGGGTTCCCTCGCCGCAGTCCAGCAGGAAGGCCTGGCCGTTGACCCGGAGATACAGGGAGGACAGCGCCCGCTCCGGCAGCGGCAGCGTACCGCCCGTGCCCAGCGTGCAGCATTCCAGCATCCGTCCTTCCCCCTCCTTCCCGCAGCGGCCCGCAGGTTTCCCGCAGCCCTTCGGGGCGTTTTCCGCCGTGAGTCCAGGTCACCCGCATCCATGCAGGGCTACGCCGCCCTTTCGGATCAGGCGAAGCTCCAATTGTATAGTGTATCATATTTCTCCCCCCCGCGCCACCATTCCCACAGTTTTCTGAAATGAGTATTTATGCACGTATGCTGCATAATATGCATTTGGGGGAAGTTTTATGCATTTCCCGTCCCCGGATAAAATTATAAAAGAATATTCGTTTTTCAATTGTTTTTCCCTTGACAAAGCCCGTCCAATCGTGTATATTCCATGCATATTTATGATGAAGGAGGAATTCCCATGAACAAGGAAAACATCAAAAAGGTCGTCCTCGCCTACTCCGGCGGTCTCGATACATCGATCATTATTCCCTGGCTGAAGGAGAATTATAACAATCCGGAGATCATCGCCGTCTCCGGCAACGTGGGGCAGGCGGACGAGCTGGAGGGGCTGGAGGAAAAAGCCCTGAAGACCGGCGCCTCCAAGCTGTACGTGCTGGATCTGACGGATGAATATGTGGATGAATATATTATTCCCACCATGAAGGCCGGCGCCGTGTATGAGGATTACCTGCTGGGAACCAGCCACGCAAGGCCCTGTATCGCCAAAGGCCTGGTGGAAATCGCGAAGAAGGAAGGGGCCGACGCCATCTGCCACGGCTGCACCGGCAAGGGGAACGACCAGGTCCGGTTCGAGCTGGCGGTGAAGCATTTCGCGCCGGATATGCCGATCATCGCCCCCTGGCGGGAGTGGACGATTCAGAGCCGGGACGAGGAGATTGACTACGCCGAGGCCCACAACATCCCCCTGAAGATTACCCGGGAAACCAACTATTCCAAGGATAAAAACCTGTGGCACCTGAGCCACGAGGGTCTGGATCTGGAGGATACCGGAAACGAGCCCCAGTACGAGAAGCCTGGCTTCCTGGAGATGGGGGTTTCCCCGCTGGACGCGCCGGACAAGCCCACCTATGTGACGCTGGAATTCGAAAAGGGCATTCCCGTCGCCCTGGACGGGGAGAAGATGTCCGCCAAGAACATTATCCTGAAGCTCAACGAGCTGGGCGGAAAGAACGGGATCGGGATTATCGATATCGTGGAAAACCGGCTGGTGGGCATGAAGTGCCGCGGCGTCTACGAAACCCCCGGCGGAACGATTCTGTATAAGGCCCACGAGGCGCTGGAGTCCATCTGTCTGGACAAGCTGACCATGCACGAAAAGCAGAAGCTGTCCATTACCTTCGCCGAGCTGGTATACAACGGCCTGTGGTTCAGCCCCCTGCGGGAAGCCCTCTCCGCCTTCGTCGACAAGACCCAGGAGAAGGTAACCGGCAAGGTCCGGCTCAAGCTGTATAAGGGCAACATCATCAAGGCCGGCCTCTGGAGCGATTATCCCTCTACAGCGAGGATATCGCCACCTTCGGCGCCAGCGACTATAACCAGAAGGACTCCGCCGGCTTCATTACCCTCTTCGGCCTGCCGACGAAGGTTCAGGCCCTGGTGGACGCCGCCAACGAAGCGAAGAAAAAATAAGAGGACGGTTTCATGGCTCCTAAATTCCGAATTTTTATTGACGGCAGCGCCGGAACCACCGGGCTGCGGATCCGGGAGCGGATCGCCGGCAGGGAAGATCTGGAGATGATCTCCCTGCCGGAGGAGGCCCGGAAGGATCCGGAAGCCCGTCGGGCCGCCCTGAACGGGGCGGACGTGGCTTTTCTCTGCCTGCCGGACGACGCCGCCCGGGAGGCCGCCGGCATGACGGTCTCCGAAGGCACCGTCCTGATCGATACCTCTACGGCCCATCGGGTTGATCCCGGATGGGTCTATGGTTTTCCGGAGCTGAAGGGGCTGCGGGAGCGGATCCGCGGCTCCCGCCGAATCGCCAATCCCGGCTGCCACGCGACGGGCTTTATCGCCCTGGCGGCGCCTCTTGTCGCCGCCGGCGCCCTGAAGAAGGACGCCCGGCTGAGCTGCTTTTCCCTGACGGGCTACAGCGGCGGCGGCAAGAAGATGATCGCGGAATACGAGGCGCCCGGGGCCTCTCCCCTGCTGCGGGCCCCCCGGCAGTACGGCCTTTCACAGGCCCATAAGCACCTGCCGGAGATGGCGGCCCTGACCGGGCTGGAAAACCCGCCGGTCTTCTGTCCCATCGTCGCCCCCTACTATGCCGGGATGGAGGTCACGATTCCCCTGACCGGACAGGATACGGACGCAACCCCGGCGGAGCTCGCCGGCATCTATCGCGCCTACTATACGGACGGGCTGGTTCGCTTCGCGGAGAGGGCGGACGAGGGCGGGTTTCTCTCCGCCGGCGCCCTGGCCGGCCGGGACGATCTGGAGATCTCCGTCTTCGGGCGGGAGGGCCGGATCTTGCTGGTTTCCCGCTTCGACAATCTGGGGAAGGGAGCCTCCGGCGCCGCGATCCAGAATATGAATCTGGTGCTGGGCCTGCCGGAGGGAACCGGGCTGAAGGGAGCGGACGGATGGATCAGCTGAACATCACCCCCATGACCATCGGGGACTACGAGGATGTCCGGGCCCTGTGGATGACGATCCGGGGCTTCGGGATCCGGGCCCTGGACGATTCCCGGGAGGATATTGAGCGCTTCATTCTTCGGAATCCGACCACCAGCGTGGTGGCCCGGATGAACGGAAGGATCGTCGGCTCGATCCTCTGCGGTTCCGACGGGCGCCAGGGTTCGCTGTATCACGTCTGCGTGGCGGAGAAGTACCGCCGCCGCCATATCGGTACCCAGATGGTCGGCTGGTGTATGCATCAGCTGAAGACCCTGGGGATCAATAAGGTCACCCTGGTCGCCTTTCCGAACAACGACGCGGGCAACGCCTTCTGGCAGCGGATCGGCTGGCGCCGCGCCGACGTGAACTACTATGAATTTGTTCTGAACGAAAAGAATATTACCCGGTTTATCGGGGAGGAGGGACCTAAGCCATGCGCCGGATTGCGGGAGGAGTAACCGCCGCGAAGGGCTTTCGCGCGGCCGGCTTTGAAGCCGGCATTAAATATCGGGGCCGGATGGATATGGCCATGATCGTCAGCGACGTACCCTGCGCGGCTGCGGGAACCTTTACATCGAACCGGTTCCAGGCCGCCCCGGTAATCTGGGACCGGCAGGTGATCGAAGGCGGCGCCGCGGCTCAGGCGGTGGTGATCAACGCCGGGATCGCCAACGCGGCGACGGGGGAGCCCGGGCTTGCCCTTTGCCGGAAATCGGCGGAGCTGACGGGGGCAGCGCTGGGGCTTCCCGCCTCCCTCGTGCTGCTGGGCAGCACCGGGGTGATCGGGCCCCAGCTGCCCATGGACCGGATCGCCGCCGGGATTACCGGGCTGGCGGAAAGGCTGTCCGACTCCCGGGAGGCGGGAGAGGCCGCCAGCCGGGCCATCATGACCACCGATACCGTGAACAAGGAAGCCGCGGTGGAGTTCGACCTCCCGGCCGCGGATGGCGACGGTACCGTGACGGTTCGCCTCGGCGGCATGAGCAAGGGCTCCGGGATGATTCATCCGAACATGTGCACCATGCTGGCCTATCTGACGACGGACTGCGCGATCTGCCGGCCCCTTTTGCAGAAGGCGCTGCGGGACGTGGTGCGGGATACCTTCAATATGATCTCCGTCGACGGGGACACCAGTACCAACGACAGCCTGATCGTTCTGGCCGGCGGCCGAGCCGGGAACCGGCCCATCCTGGAGGAGGATGAAAGCTACGCCCTGTTCCGGGAGGCCCTGGAGGCCGTCTGCCGGGAGCTGGCCATCAAAATGGCCGGGGACGGCGAAGGCGCGACCCATCTGATCGAGATGCGGGTCATCCACGCCGATACGAAGGAAAACGCCCGAATTCTGGCCCGGGCCGTGGTTTCCTCGAGCCTGGTCAAGGCCATGGTCTACGGGCGGGACGCCAACTGCGGCCGGATTCTCTGCGCCCTGGGCTATGCCGGCCCCGCCTTCGATCCGGCGGCCATCGGGCTCTGGCTCGTGGGGCCGGAGGAAAACCTCTGCTTCTATCAGGAGGGACGGGTCCTGGCCTTCGACGAGGAAAAGGCCGCGGCGCTGATGGCGGAGAAGGAGGTTCGCTTCCTCTGCGATCTGAAGGCGGGGGACGCGGAGGCCACCGCCTGGGGCTGCGACCTGACCTATGACTACGTCAAAATCAACGGAGATTACCGTTCCTGAAGCGGAGGTAAAGAAGGAAGATGACCGATCAACTGACCAACATGGAGCGGGCGGAGGTGCTGACCGCCGCCCTGCCCAATATCCGGCACTATACGGGAAAGACCGTCGTGGTGAAATACGGCGGCAACGCCATGGTGAACGAGCAGCTCAAACAGCAGGTCATGGAGGATATCGTCCTCCTCTGGCTGATCGGGGTCAGGATCGTACTGGTTCACGGCGGCGGGCCGGAGATTAACCAGCTGATGGATCAGCTGGGAAAGAAGCCGGAGTTCGTCGACGGGCTGCGGGTGACCGACCGGGAAACCATGGACATCGTCCAGATGGTGCTGGCCGGCAAGGTGAACAAGACCCTGGTCAACCTGCTGGAGATGCAGGGTGGCCGGGCCATCGGCCTCTCCGGCATGGACGGCCGGCTTCTGCAGTGCCACGTCAAGGACGAGCGGCTGGGCTTCGTGGGGGAAATTGAAAAGATCCATATCCGCCCGGTAACGGATCTGCTGGAGAAGGGCTATATCCCCGTGGTCTCCACCGTGGGCTGCGACAAATCCGGCAACGCCTATAATATTAACGGGGATACGGCGGCGGCCTGTATCGCCGGGGCCCTGGCAGCGGAGCGGCTGATCATGATGACGGATATCGCCGGGATCCTGCGGGATCGGAACGATCCCGCGACGCTGATTCCCCGGATCACCCTGGAGGAGCTCCCCGCCCTCTATGAGAGCGGCATCATCTCCGGCGGCATGATCCCGAAGGTGGAATGCTGCGCGACCGCCCTGGAGCGGGGGGTCCGGAACGTCGTCATCATGGATGGCCGCGTCCCCCACTCGATCCTGATGGAGCTGCTGACCGACGAGGGCGCCGGCACCATGGTCTCTCACTGACCGAGAATGACAGCCGCGCGGACGTGAGACGCCGGCACCATGGTCTCCCGCTGACCGAGAATGACAGCCGCGCGGACGTGAAGCTCAGGCGCCGCGGCTTTTACCGACCGAACACAGGAGGCAAGCGCATGAATACGATGGAACGGGATCAGGCCTATGTGGCCCATACCTATAAGCGGTTTCCGCTGGAAATCGTCTCCGGCCGGGGCTCCCTGGTCCGGGACGAGGCGGGCAGGGAATATATCGACATGGGCTCCGGCATTGCCGTAACCTCCTTCGGGGCAGCGGATCCGGAATGGATCCGCGCCGTGGAGGAGCAGCTGGGGCGGGTGCAGCATATGTCCAATCTGTACTATACCGCCCCCTGCGCCCGCCTGGCGGAGGCGCTCTGCCGCCGGACGGGTATGAGCCGGGTCTTCTTCAGCAACTCCGGCGCGGAGGCCAATGAATGCGCGATTAAGGTCGCCCGGAAATGGGCCGCCGAGAACAAATCCCCCGACTGCTCCACGGTCGTAACCCTGCGGAACAGCTTCCACGGCCGGACCCTGACGACCCTGGCCGCCACGGGGCAGGATCATTTTCACGAGCTGTTTCAGCCCCTGACCCCGGGCTTTGAGCACATCCTTCCCGGCGATCTGGACTCCCTCCGGGCCCTCGTCCGGGGCGGAAAGGTCGCCGCGGTGCTGATCGAATGCGTCCAGGGCGAGGGCGGCGTGGTTCCGCTGGATCCGGCCTTCGCGAAAGGGCTGCAGGCCCTCTGCCGGGAGGAGAATCTCCTGCTGATGATCGATGAGGTTCAGACCGGCAACGGGCGCACCGGGAAGCTCTATGCCTATATGCATTACGGGCTGGAGCCGGACGTGGTTTCCACCGCCAAGGGGCTGGCCGGCGGCCTGCCCCTGGGGGCGACGCTCATGGGTGACCGGGTGAAGGACGTGCTGGGCTATGGCGACCACGGCTCCACCTTCGGGGGCAATCCCGTCTGCTGCGCCGGGGCCCTGTCGGTGCTGAACCGGCTGACGGATGATTTCCTCGCGGATGTCGCCCGGCGCGCCGCCCTGCTGCGCGGCCTGCTGGAGGGCGCCCCGGGCATCCGGGACGTGGCCGGCCTCGGGTTCATGCTGGGGCTGAGGACGGAAAAGCCCGCCGCCGAGGTCATCTCCGCCTGCATGGAGCGGGGCGTGCTCTGCCTGTCGGCGAAGGAAAAAGTACGGCTGCTGCCCGCCCTGAATATTCCGGAAGACCTGATCCGCAGGGCGGCGGAGGTCATCCGGGAAGCCTGCCGGCCCTGAGATAAAACTCCTCCGGGGACGCTGACAGAATGACAGACGTGAACTGACGTTCACAGAGGAGACATCCGAATATCCGGATCCGAAGAAAGACAAGGGGGGATAATCCCATGGCCTATCTGATTCTGGGAAACGGTCAGGTCTTCGAGGGCCGGCGCATCGGTGCGCCGGGGGACCGAATCGGCGAGCTGGTCTTTACCACCGGCATGGAAGGATATCTGGAAACGCTGACGGATCCCAGCTATTACGGGCAGCTCGTCACCCAGACCTTTCCGATGATCGGCAACTACGGCGTCATCGAATCAGACTTTGAGGGGGAAAGCGCCCTCTTCGGCTATATCGTCCGGGAGCTCTGTCCGACGCCGTCGAACTTCCGCTCCGAGGGAAGGCTGAACGATTACCTCGTGGCCAAAGGCATTCCCGGCCTCAGCGGGGTGGACACCCGGGAGATCGTCCGGATCACCCGGGAGGAGGGCATCATGAACGCCATGATCTGCGATACGCTGCCGGCGGATCTTTCCGCGGTGAAAAGCTATCAGGTGCGGGACGCCGTCGGGAGCGTCAGCGGAAAAGCCATTCGCGCCGTTCCCGCCGAGGGAAAGGAGATCGCCCGGGTCGCCCTGATGGATTACGGCGTGAAGCGGAATATTATCCGGTCCCTGACCCGCCGGGGCTGCACTGTGACGGTTTATCCCGCCGACACCCCCGCGGAAACGGTGCTGGCCGCCGACCCGGACGGCATCATGCTTTCCAACGGCCCCGGGGATCCGAAGGAGGCCGCCTTCTGTATCGCCCAGATCGCGAAGATGATCGGGAAAAAGCCGATTTTCGGCGTCTGTCTCGGTCACCAGCTGACAGCCCTTGCCCTGGGCGGGGATACGGTAAAGCTGAAATACGGCCACCGGGGCGGCAACCAGCCGGTGCTGGAGACGGCCACCGGCCGAGGATATATTACCAGCCAGAACCACGGCTACGCCGTCGTCGCCGAATCCCTGAAGGGCGTCGGAACGCCGTCCTTTACCAACCTGAGCGATGGCAGCTGCGAGGGCATGACCTATCCGGGGCTGAACTGCGCCACGGTTCAGTTCCATCCCGAGGCGGCCTCCGGCCCCCGGGATACAGGATTCCTGTTCGATGAATTTGTCGCTAGAATGGGAGGGAAAGCGAATGCCTAAGGATACAGCCATCCGGAAGGCCCTGGTGATCGGCTCCGGCCCCATCGTCATCGGCCAGGCCGCCGAGTTCGACTACGCCGGCGCCCAGGCCTGCCGCGTGCTGAAGGCGGAGGGCGTCAACGTGGTGCTGGTCAACTCCAACCCCGCCACGATCATGACCGATCAGCATCTGGCGGACGAGATCTATCTCGAGCCCCTGAACGCGGAAACCCTGCGGCGGATCATTGAAAAGGAGCGGCCGGACGGGCTCCTGGCCGGCCTCGGCGGCCAGACGGGGCTGACCCTGGCCATGCAGCTGACCCGGGACGGGACGCTGGAAAAATACGGCGTGCGCCTCCTGGGCTCCCCCATCGACGCCATCGAAAAGGCGGAGGACCGGGAGCAGTTCCGGGATACCATGCGGGCCATCGGCCAGCCCTGCGTTCCCTCGGAAATCGCCGAGACGGTGGAGGACGCCCTGAAGGCCGCGAAGGACATCGGCTATCCGGTGATCGTCCGTCCCGCCTATACCCTGGGGGGCAGCGGCGGCGGCATCGCCGACTCGGAAGAGCCGCTTCGCCAGATCGCCCGGGGCGGACTTGATGCCTCGCCGATTCACCAGATTCTGGTGGAGAAATGCGTCTCCGGCTGGAAGGAAATCGAGTTTGAAACCATGCGGGACGCCAGGGGAAACGCCATCGCCGTCTGTTCGATGGAAAACGTGGATCCCGTCGGCATCCATACCGGCGACAGCATCGTCGTGGCGCCGGCCCTGACCTTGTCGGACCGGGAATACCAGATGCTCCGGAGCGCGTCCCTGGAAATCGTGGACGCCATCGGCGTCGTCGGCGGCTGCAACTGCCAGTTCGCCCTGAACCCCGATTCCTTTGAATACGCGGTCATCGAGGTCAATCCCCGGGTCAGCCGCTCCTCCGCGCTGGCCAGCAAGGCCACCGGCTATCCCATCGCGAAAATGACGACACGGATCGCCCTGGGCTATACCCTGGACGAAATTCCGAACGATATTACCGGAAAGACCCGGGCCTGCTTCGAGCCGACCATCGACTATATCGTCGTCAAGTTCCCGAAGTGGCCCTTCGATAAGTTCCATGGCTCCTCCCGGAGGCTGGGCACCCAGATGAAGGCCACCGGCGAGGTCATGGCCATCGGGCAGCGCTTCGAGGAAGCCCTGATGAAGGCCGTCCGGGGCGCGGAAATCTCCCTGGATTCCCTGAACGCCGAGCCGGTCAGCGGCGAGGACATCCGGACCCGCCTCGCCCAGCAGGACGACCGGCGGCTGTTTACGGTTTTCGAGGCCCTGAAAAGCGGGATCTCCGTGGACGAGATCTTTGAGATCACGAAGATCGACCGCTTCTTTCTCTGGCGGATGCTGGAGATGGCGGAGCTGGAAAAGCGGGTGGCGGCCGAGGGGCTGACGAAGGAGAACTATGCCCTCCTGAAGCGGATGGGCTATCCCGATTCCGCCGTAAAGCGCATTGCCGGGGTGGATTCGGTTCCCGGCTGGGAATTCAGCTATAAAATGGTTGATACCTGCGCGGCGGAGTTCGCCGCCGAAACGCCCTATTTCTATTCCTGCACCGATCGGGCCTGCGAATCCCGCGCCCTGAAGCGCTCCGGCCGCCCCGTCGTCATCGTCCTGGGCTCCGGTCCCATCCGGATCGGCCAGGGCATCGAGTTCGACTATTCCTCCGTCCACTGCGTCTGGACACTGCGCCGCATCGGCTATGATGTGGTTATCATTAACAACAATCCGGAAACGGTCTCCACCGACTATGATACCGCGGACCGGCTCTACTTTGAGCCGCTGACCCCGGAGGACGTCATGAACGTCATCCGGGTCGAAAAGCCCATCGGTGTCGTGGTCGCCTTCGGCGGCCAGACCGCCATCAAGCTGACCCGCTTCCTCCACGATCAGGGCATCCGGATCCTGGGCACCTCCGCCGAATCCATCGATATCGCCGAGGATCGGGAGCGCTTCGACGCCCTCCTCGAACGGTTCGGCATCCGCCGTCCCCGGGGTATGGCGGTCCGGACGATGGAGGAGGCCCTCTCCGCCGCGGAAGCGCTGGGCTATCCGGTGCTGCTGCGTCCCTCCTATGTGATCGGGGGACAGAATATGACCATCTCCCGAAGCCGGGAACAGACGGCGGACTATATGGCCCGCATCCTCTCCGGCGGCATCGAGAATCCCGTCCTCGTGGATCAGTATCTCCCCGGCATCGAGCTGGAAGTGGACGTGATTTCCGACGGAAAGGACGTCCTGATCCCCGGCATCATGGAGCATATCGAGCGGGCCGGCGTCCACAGCGGCGACTCCATCGCCGTCTATCCGCCCTTCAATCTGACGGAGAAATTCCAGGAAAAGGTCTGCGACATCTCCGTCAAGCTTGCCCTCGCCCTGGGCACCCAGGGGCTGGTCAATATCCAGTATCTGATTTTTGACAACGAGCTGTACGTGATCGAGGTCAATCCCCGGGCCAGCCGGACGATCCCCTATATCTCCAAGGTCACCGGCGTCCCGATGGTGGATCTCGCCTCCCGGGTCATGCTTGGCGAATCCCTGAGCGGCATGGGCTACGGCACCGGCCTCTATCCCGCGCCGCCCTGCTGCGCCATCAAGGTGCCGGTCTTCAGCTTCGAAAAGCTCAGCGACGCGGATTCGATCCTCGGGCCGGAGATGAAATCCACCGGCGAGGTGCTCGGCATCGGCATCACGAAGGCGGAGGCCCTCTTCAAGGGGCTTTCCGCCGCCGGCTTCTCCCTTTCGACCGCCAGGGACAACGCCCATACCGGCGTGCTGATCTCCGTCGAGGATGAGGACTTCCCGGACGCCATCGTCCTGGCGAAGCGCTGCTACGATCTGGGCATTCATGTCTATGCCACCAAGGATACCGCCCGGGCGATTTCCTCCGTCGGCATCAGCGTCCGGACGGTGCCGGATCCCCGGATCAGCGACGAAATCATCCGCCTCATGGAGGAGGGTAAAGTACACTATATCATCTATACCGGCGCCGTCAAGGACGATACCGTCGGCGATTACCGCGTGCTGCACCGCCGCGCCATGATGCTGGGCGTGCCCTGCATGACGAGCCTGGACACCGCCAACGCCCTGGCCGAGCTCCTTGGCTCCCGCTTCTCCGCGTCCAATACCGGCCTGGTCGACATCAACCACATGTAAGCGGAACGGAGGAACGGTTTTTTCGTTCCAAAGCAAAGGGCCCTGCATGTGCAGCTGCAGGGTCCTTCGCATGTGCAGGCTGTCCAATGACCGATCCCTTATCCCGGAATCAGACCTCATCCTCCTCCGGTACGGTCGGATCGCTCATATAGGCGTAAAGAATCGCCTCCGTCCAGGTCCTGTGTTCCGTAACGTGGTAATTCTGCAGCCACCGGGTATGGAAATCAAAATACATATTGGTATATACCGGGATGGCGGGCACAATCTCCTGATAATGCTTCTGGAAATCCAGCCAACGGGTTTCATATCCCAGCAGATCCCCTGGCGCTGTAGCCGCCAGTTCGCTAGCCAGCCGGTACAGCTCGTCGTCGGAAATCCCGTTATAATTCCGATGCCCCTTCTTTGCGTCCTCGGGATTAAACTGGGCCCGGGGATCAAAGACCTCGCTGAAATTCGTCCCCAGATACAGCATATGGCTGCTCCGCCGGTCGAGCCGGTAGTATTCCCGTAAGAGGCTTTCCCAGTTCACGGCCAGCTCGGTAACCCGGATTCCCGCCTCCATCAGATGCGGCAGGAAGGTCTCCTGCAGGATTCCCTCCATCTCGTTGCCCACCGGAAGCACCAGGGTGAAATCCAGCTTCTCGATCTTCCCATCCGTCTCGCGGCACCGGAAATCGTCCCATTCCGGATCGAAGGCCTCCCCGTCCTCGTTGAGGGTCCATCCGTCCGCCTCCAGGAGCCGGATGGCCTCCGCCACGTTCAGGTCATACTTCCGAATCTCATCCATCTTCAGCGCCGACCAGGCGCCCGCGTTCCCGTCTTCCGGCGGCGTCAGGGCGCCGGTCAGCATCTGAACCATCCACTGGCCCGCGCCGTAGTACCCGTCCGCCCGCAGGCCGTAGCTGCCGCAGTACCGCTGAACCGTCGCCTCCTTGTCCAGACAGAGGGCGATCGCCTGGCGGACGGTTTCATCCCCCATCGCTCCCAGCTCGCAGCTCAGGCTGATCATCGACATCCCGCTCCGGGCATAGCTGGTCATAGCATAGTTCCGGCCCTGAACCAGTGCCACGCCCGACTCGATCGTCCCTGCCTTCATGACCTTGTTCAAAAGGCCGTAGGAGCCTTCCTCCAGCTCCTGAATCATCGTCCCGTTATCCGCGGTCTTCAGCGTCAGAAAGCGGATGCTGGGCTTCTGGCCCTCATAATTCCCCAGGTATGCCGGATTGATCTCGAATTCCGCTGTATGACTTTCCGCGTCGTAGGACGTCAGCTTATACGGTCCACTGATCACGAAGGGATGGCTAACATAGCCGTAGCTCGGATCCAGCAGGGTTTTTTCCAGCAGCGCGCTGTTAAAGATTCCGTCAATATAGGCCCCCTGGCCGTCGTCCACAATGCTGCAGCCCGGCGCGATGGAATGGGCCGGCATCGGATAGCACCGTAGATAGCCCAGCTCATAGAAGAAGGGCAGATTTTCCTTTTTGACCGTCAGGCTCAGGGTATGCTCGTTCAGAATCCGGACGCCGGCGATTTCCGTCCGGGTCCCGTCCCGGTATTCCTCGACACCGAAGATCGCCCGGTAGTTTTCGGTATCCCCGCCGAGGGACTTAACAGCCGGCGCCGTGCTCAGCAGGATCGAAAACGCGTAGTCCGCCGCGGTGATCGGCGTTCCATCGGAATACTTCATGGCCTCGTTCAGCGTCATGACATAGGTCCGGTTTCCGCTCTCGTCCCCTTCGACCAGATCGCTGCTGCCGCTGTCATCCTTCTCGATCACGCTCATGCTGGTCACTACGGTAGGATCCGGGGCAAAGGTTCCCTTCGCCTGATCCCAGTAGATCAGGTTATACCCGTTCACGAGGGCCATCACGTCGAGATCGCTGGTGTTGCCGCCCCACATCTGGGTGGTAAAATTCCCGCTCAGCGGGGTGGGATTCCCGACCACCAGCCGCTTCGGATCGTATTCTGCCCCGGAATAAAGGTAGCCCTCCTCCGCAGCCTCTTCTGTTCCCTCGTCCGCCTCAAAATCCTCCCCCTGGGCCATGCCGAGCCCGAGGAGCAGGATCAGCGCTATCAGCCATGCTGCCGCTCTTTTCATGTTCATCCTACGCCCCTCTTACTCCCAGCATTCTCCGATATTCATCGGGACGGACCCAAACCCTCTGGGAATGCTATATTCCTCGATGACCGTATAGCCGTCGTCCACGGGCAGATACACCACCCGAACCGTCTGGCTCCCGCTGAACACGCCCCGGACGACGTCCGTTCCCGCTCTCAGTCCGTCGATCGAAGGCGTCGGAACCTCGTATTCGTCCCCCAGTCGCATTTTCTTCAGCGTCACGGGCGCGGCCACTTCCTCCCCGTTCCTGTCCAGGAATTCAATGGTCAGCGTGTATTCAATCGGAGTATAGATGACGTGATAGACGTCGTCCCGGTTGCCCATCTTTCCGCTGATCGTCAGCATGTTCGTCTGATATCCCGGAATCAGCGGGCTGTAGATCGTAAACGGATCGCCGGAGTAATGATTCACGCTGGCCGTCCGGGCCGCGGGCGTGCCGTTCATCTTCTCCAGCCAGTAATATACCTTTATGTTCCGGATCGCCTTCGCTCCCCCGGAGCCGCCGCCGTAGTATCCGCCGCCCCCGCCGGAAGACGAGCTGCCGCCCGAACTGCCGGAGCTGCTGCCGGTTCCGCTGCTTCCCGTGTCGCTGGTGGTGCCCCCCGTCGTGCCGCCGCTTGGCGTCGATTTCGGCGTATATTTGTCCGTAATCACCACCCGGCCGTCGTTCGGTGCCGGAATCGGGTCCGCCGCGTCGGTCGTATACCCGTTCGCGACCACCATGACCTCCCGTACGCTGTAGCTGATCGCCGCGCCGCTTTCGTACACCGGTAGCGGAATCCACACCTTCACCCAGCTGGCCTCCGCCGTCTGAACGGTGATGCTGTCCACCGTACTGGTCGTGCCGTTGACCGTCTTGAGCAGCTCGACCTGCGTCGTCACGCCGCTGCGTTTCTTATCCCGGTCCAGCCCGTCGTTCCAGCGCTTCACGACGGTGATCTTGGTCGTCTCCGGCTTGTGGCGGTTGATGATAGTTCCCTTGACCTTCACAGCTCCGTCCGGAGATTTGATATAACCTGTGATCGCATTCTGGCCAACGGTGTAGGGAATCTCATTCCCGGCCTTATACTTGGGCAAATCCTTGTAAGTCACTGTCAACGATCCATCACTGTTTTCCGTGATCTCAGCTTTTTTATCCTTATAAGGCTTATCATCACCATCTACCAGCAGGAAAAGGTAATCATTCATCTTGTCTTTTGCTGGCCGTATGCCATCCTGGTTGTTTCCATCATTCCATTTCACTGTAATAGTGACGTCCAGTGTAGCAGCGGTATGTTTATTAGTGATGGTTCCTCCATTTTCTATGTAATCCTTTTGTGATTTACCGTCTCCAATGGTCGTAGTATAATTTGATATCGATTTTTCCTTTACTGTGTATGTAACTTCTTGTGCTTGTCCCTGATCATTTAATTTGTATTTAGGGAGTCCAATATATTCTACGATATAGTCATTTCCGGATTTCTGAATATCCATTTTCCCAATGATAACCTTTTCATCCCCGGAAGCAGTCTGACTTGTATTTCCCGTAGAGTTCTCTGCAGAGTTCTTTTCAACGAACGTAACCTTTTCACCATCCGCGTACAGCTCCAGATACTCCTTGTATTTGGAAGTCGCAGGTCTTATCCCATCCTGGTCGCCTGCGTCATCCCATATCTTGGTAAATTTCAGTGTGGCAGGTAAAACGTTGGAAATTGTAATTTCTTGTTCAACTGGAGTTTTTGTTGTATCCCTTGTATTAGAAGTCACCAATGTTATGTATTTGGGAATACTGCCTTCAATTGTTGTGTAGCTTATGATTTTTCCCTTTATTCTTGTTGGTAAACTGTGATAAACAGCATTGTACTGTTCTTGAGTGTATGTATATGTGATTGTCTGAACTTTTCCCTCCTGATCCTTCGCAACAACGGTCAGTTTTTTAAAATATGCATCGTCACTGGCTGCAGGTCTTTCACTCTCATTATTGCCATCGTTCCAAGTCGTTATAAGCCGAAGTTTCAGCATTTTACTGTTCTCAATCGTAATCGAAGAAGAAGTTATCGCAGATGCATCATCGACATAGTTTCCTGCAGCGTCCTTGTATTCTGCTTTGTATCCATTTACCGGCCCTTCGGCAACATGGTAAAAAAAACTTGTTTCCAGATTACCTACACTATATTTAAAAATGTTCTGATCTGTTCGTGATAATTGATATATTTTCTTTTGATCAACCGTTGGTGCTCCTCCATTAATCTCAGTTAATTCGCCTCCATCGCTCGTCAATCTGTACTTTAAAATAAAGCCTGTGTCATCAGCACTTTCCACTGTATTCCGTCTTGTAATCGTTAGCGATACAGGAATCTCATTGTTACTGCTGTCTATAGGCCATGCAGCCGATTTTTTTCCAACTCCATCATACCACTCTTTGATGATTGTAATCGATCCGGTTTCTGGGCCTGAGGAAGTCTCTCCTCCTGTATTTCCCGTATTTTCAGGGGTTCCTTGAGTGCCTGAAGTCGTCACAACAACAAATATAGAGAAGCTCCCCGTATCAAACGTTACCGTATCCACGGCCTCTTCCGTACCGGCCGCCGCTTCCAGGGACTTCGTCTCCATATCCATCACGACCGGGGCTTCACCCTCCTGCTCGAAGTGCAGGGCGTAGATGGAATCATCCACGGTATCCGGAATCATTTCATTGAAGGTAATCTGAACATTGACCGGCTCGCTCGGCTCGATTGGGCCGTTTTCCGTCATAAAGGTGATGTCAAAGAACCGCATCATCTCGAGAACGGTTTCCTCGTCCTCAATAACGGCTTCTTTGGACTGAGCGACCAGCTGCTCATACCGGCTGTCCTCCGGCAGGATTTCCGTTACCTGCAGGGTAGTCCCTTCCGGAATCAGCGCCAGCGGGCTGAATGTCACCTTGACCTTATAATCTTTTCCAATATGCTCAAGCTCCCCGGAAAGATATTTGATATCCTTCGGAGGCTCCTGTTCTTCGCCTTCAACGGATTTCCCGTCTTCAGGCTTCTCGTCGCCTTCTCCGGGTTCTCCGTCTTCCCCGAGTACTCCGTCTTCCCCGAGTACTCCATCTTCCCCGGGCACTCCATCTTCTCCGTCTTCACCGTTTTCCCCGGGCTCCTTGCCTGCTCCGGATTCAAGACCTTGCAAATTCCCGTTCATCTGCTTGCCTTCTTCGGCTTCAGCGCCTTCCGGATTTTCGTTAATCAGTTTTTCCCCGCTGTCTTTAGCCGGTCTCGGGTTCTCGCTGGTATACTTGATTTCGCCTTCTTCAGTGCTTCTCGGATTCTCGCTGGTGTACTTGCCTTCGCCTTCTTCAGCGCCTTTCGGGTTCTCGCTGATATCCTTGCCTTTGCCGGCTTCAGTTTCTTTCTGGTTGTCTCCGGTCTTCCCTTCCCCGGCTTCTCCTGGCTCTGTTTTATCTCCAGGCTGCTCACCGGCCTCTCCAAGGCTTTCTCCGTCCTTGGCCGCTGTTCCGCCTTCTCCTTCTCCGTTCAGATCAGTCTTATCCGATCCGCCCTGGCCGGAGCTTTCCTGGCTCTGGCCGCCTCCGTTCGCCGTTCCTCCCACTGCGGCAGATCCCTCAGCAGGCGGCTCCTGGCCGTTCCCGGCAGCGCCATCCTGTCCGTCAGGATTCCCGTTCGCAGCGCCTTCGGACTGACCGTCTCCCCCCTTTGGGCTTCCGTCCTGATTCTGTTTTTCGGGTTCAGATCCATCTTTGCCGTTCTGATCCCCACCGGTTTCCGAACCGGTATCCTGGCCTTTCTCCTTGTCCTTTGACGCCGGATCGGTTCCTTCGGTTTTTCCGTCCCCGGATTCCCTGTCCTTTGACGCCGGATCAGTTCCTTCGGTCCTTCCGTCCCCGGACTGCTTGTCCTTTGACGCCGGATCAGTTCCTTCAGTCTTTCCGTCCACGGACTGCTCTTCGTCGGATGTTTTTTCCTTTTCCAGTTCCTTCTCCGGCTCCTTTACGGTTTCGTAGCATTCGTCCGTGTGCTTATGCTCCTGCTGGCCGCAGGATGGCGTATCCGCCAGACCCCAGCATTCCTCCGTATGGGTATGGCCCTCGTCCAGAACTTCCTCCCATTCGGAGATATTCCCTTCCGAGCTCGTCAATACCGGAATCTGATCCTTCGGGCAGATCAGATTGCCGGCCTCGTCATAGCAGGACGCTTCATGGATATGAGGCGCGATCTCATCCAGGCCGCAGATGACCTCCCCGTTCTCATTCAGACACCATTCATTATGCAGATGATAGTAACCCTCCTGCTGACCGCAGACGATGGCGCCTTCCTCGTTCCGGCAGGCGTCGCTGTGGGTATGCCAGCTGAAATCCGAATGGTACTCCCGGTGAATCACGGAAACAGGTTCCCGTTCCTCTTCGCCGCAGACCAGGATCCTTTCATAGCATTCATCTGTATGGGTATGCTCCTGCTTTCCGCAGACCAGCTTCTTCTCCGCCACTCCCCCGCGGATCGGCAGCACAAAGACCGTCATCACGAGGCAAAGGGCGCACAGCCAGGCTGCTCCCCGACGGATCGTACCCCGGAGATTGCCGGCCTGCGGCCTGCCTTCTTTCCTGATGCTGTTTATATCAAACTTTCTGCTCATCCTTTTCAACCCTTCTTGAACAAAAGACGTTTCATAGATACAACTATCCGTTTATCATTATAGGATGAAATAGATGCTTAGTCAACTTTTGTAACAGATATTTTACAGTATTTTAATAATTCTACACTCGACGTTTACAGCTACTGCTCCCAGTTTATTGCGCTGAAATAATCATTGCCCGATTCCGAAATAAATGGGAAAACCGCATCATCAGCCGCCGCGTTTTGGGGCACTGGGTTTTCCTCCTCTTTGAATGGTAATTCACGTCTGCCATTCTGTCCGGATGACGATTTTTGGACCGTCCACTTGAGCGTCCGCGGACAAAATCTGTCTCGAAACAGAACGAAAAAGACCGTCTCTCTGTTCCAACTCTGTTCCGCAGGGTTACCCCTTCCGGATCAGGCATTCCTTTCCCTCAAAGGCAAAGCCGTATTTCAGAATATTCTCCGCCGGAATCCCCCGCTCCAGCAGCTCCATGTCGTAACGCTTTTCCTCAATCTGCTTCAGCGCGTTCTCCACGGTGTCCTCCAGTGTCTTCTCTCCCCTGCGGCTATTCAGCACCTTAAATTCCAGAATGGCTGCCCGGCCCTTTGGATCCTTCGGTTCAATGATGACATCATATCGGCCGAAGCCGCTCTCCCTGTTGGATTTTACGATATAGTCCTTCATGTTCTCCGCCAGCAGTCCCAGCACCAGTCCATGATAAAAATTCTCCGGCAGGCGGATGGACGGATTCTTTCCCCCGTCAAAAGAGCTCATGGAAGTCGCCATGATCTCCTGCAGATAGTCCGTCATGCTCTCCTCATCGCCCTGCAGCATCGCCTTTGCAAACCTGGACAGTCCCCCTGTTCCGGCAAACCAGTCCTGAATCAATTTCGAAAACATGCGCCGCACTTCCAGATTCGTCAGCGTCATGGTGTAAAGCCGTTTTCCGTCCTGCTCGAAGGCTTCCTTCTCCGTCATGGCGTGAAGGACCTTCAGATATCCCGTCGCCAGCAGCAGGCTCCAGACCGCCTCCGGGTTGGTATCCAGCTGATTGTAGATAATCTGCTCATCGACGGGAACCTTCACTTCTCCGCCCTTCAGCAGGGTTTCAAACAGACTTTTGATCTCCGGTCTCCCGGTCCGCAAAAGCGTTCCCACCAGCCCGTTGGCGCTGGAATTGGCCCAGTAGGTGTCAAGCTTTCCCTTGTCCAGATAGTTGGTTACGGACCACGGATTATAGATATCCGTCACGCTGCCGAAGGTAAATCCGTCGTACCAGGTTTTGACATCCCGCTTGTCTGTTTCTCCAAACCCCTGCTGCTCCAGCGCCGCGAAGACCTCTTCTTCGGTAAATCCGAAGGAAGTCGCGTATTGATCCGAGGTTGTCGTCACCACAACCAGATTGTTCAGATCGGAAAAGATGGACTCCTTGCTGACCCGGGTAATCCCCGTCATGATTCCCCTCTCCAGGGATGGGTTTGTCTTGAAGGCATTGTTGAACATCGTTCTGGTAAAGGCGACCAGCTGATCCCAGTATCCGTTCAGGTAAGCCTCCTGCATGGGCGTATCGTACTCATCCAGTAGGATCAGCACCTTCTTCTGATAGATCTTATTCAAAAGCAGGGACAGCAGATGGATAGAAAGCGCGGCATCGTCATCGGACATCTTTTCCGTAATCTGATCTACTGCGGCTCGCTCGTTTCTGTCAAGTTTCTCTGTTTTATACAGTTCAGGATAAGACGAAAATAGCTGAACCAGCAGTTTTTTCATCTGAACGATCGTGCTTTCATAGGTCGTTCCCTTAATTCCCGCAAAGCTCAGGAAAATTACCGGCCATTTTCCCTGCTCCGCCCGCATCTCCGGATCATCCCAGACCTTCAGCCCCTCGAAGAGCTCTCCCCGGTTCGCATACTGACCAGAAAAGAAACAGTTCAGGGTGGACATGTTCAGCGTCTTCCCAAAGCGACGGGGCCGCGTAATCAGCGTGACCGCATCCCGGCCTTTCCACCATTCCCGGATAAAATCCGTTTTATCAATATAAAAGTCTTTGTTTACCCGCAGGCTTTCAAAATCCTGTCCGCCAGTTCCGATCGTCAGCTTCATCCGGATTCCTCCTCGCCAGCCCTTGGCTTCTGTTTGTTTTCCTTAACCTTGCTCGATTATATCAGAGATTCTTCTCTATTTCCATTTTCGGAAAACGCATGAACATCGGGTCTTAAGGGAACGCTGAACAATTCTTTCCCTCAAAGGCAAATGGGAACGTAAGTTCACGTCTGTCATTCTGTCCGGATGACGATTATGTAACCGCTTCGCTAACGCGTTCGCGGACAAAATCTGTCTCAGTATAAACGGCAGCGTGGCGAATCCGATTACTTAACCGACTGGAAATAACGCTGGCCTTCCCTGCGACTGGCCGCGTCCCGCTGCTCATCCACTTCGCTGTAATGAGCAAACAGGAGCTCCACCACGTCGCCGCAGATCGCGCCCCGGGCCACATTGTCCCGAAGTACACCCTCCGCCTGTTCCCGGGTCATGCCCTTCCGATAGGGCCGCTCCTCCGCGATGGCGGAAAAGATATCCGCCACAGCCATGATCCGTGAGCCCAGATCCAGGTCAGCTGCTCCCAGATGGAAGGGATAGCCGTCCCCGGTCAGCTTTTCATGGTGAAACGCGGCCCAGTTGGCGATCTGTTCAAAGCCGTCCATATTCATCAGCACCCAGCGGGTATAATAGGGATGCTCCTTAATGATGTTAAATTCCTCCGCCGTCAGCTTCCCCGGCTTGACCAGAATTGCCGCCGGAACCACCAGCTTCCCGACGTCGTGCAGATTCCCGGCGATTTCCATCTTCAGGCAGTCCGTCTCATTCATCCCGGCCAGCCGGGCAATCGCCTTCGCGGAGGCCGCGACCCCCGCGGAATGCATGGCGGTAAAGGAGCTGCGGTAGTCGATGATCCGGGAAATCAGGCGCGTCAGCGACGCGACCCGCTCCGGGCCGATCTCATGCATAATGCCGGTAAAGAAGCCCAGAAACGACGGATTGTTCAGCGCGTCCAGCCAGATGACCTCCAGCTTCCTCAGCGACAGAAGTCCCTCCACCGCCTCCGGCAGAAACGTTTTTCCCTTGCACTGCTCCATCAGGCCGCAGATGCCCTCGACCTGGTTCAGAACCGGCTGCCCGGACTTGAGCAGCAGCGACACGGCATCCGCCACGTGAATCGCGCCGGCAATCCGGAAATAGGGCTCCCATTCCGGATGCTCCTTCATGGCCGGCGCCATGTCGGAATAATCCGTCTGGCAGAAGCGGATGATCCTGGCGGTTTCCTCAAAATCCGGCAGATCCGCAAGCATATCCGCACCGATCGCGGCATACCGGGCCGCCTCCGCCTCGATATCGTGAATAGAAGCCGGCTGCTCCATAGCGATGGAGCCGACGTCATGCAGCAGGGCGGCGTAAATGGTCTGATGCAGCATTTCTTCCTCGAAGCCCATGGCCCGCCCGATAAAAAAAGCAAAATACGCCGTCTGCTGGTGATGATTCTCCACCTCGGGATTGATCAGGTTCATCGCCCGGGTCAATCCGTCCAGCATGGAACGGATGTTGGTGAACTTCTCTGTCATTATTTCTCTCGCTTTCCGCCATTTCTATTCCCCGAAAAACGTTCTAACTACTCTTTTGAGATGTGCCTGATTTGTTCCTTCAGTTTTTCCGAAAAGTATATTCTGGATACTTCATGAAATACCGCTTCAGGAACAGATATTTCACCATACATTTTTTTCATAAGATGAAGTAACCCCACCTATTCTTCCTCTGTGAGGCCCGCGATTTCAGCGCAATATCCGATCGACACATTGCTTCATCTCCTTCCAAAAGCAATTCAAGTAATGTGAGATCATTCCATCTGGCGTTTTTGAGTGTAATCGATTTTTTATAGAAAGTCAAACAAAACGAAACTGCTATTCATCCATGTGTATCCATGCAGCAGCCAAATTCTGTATCAGCAGTTTTTAGCCAATTGGTGTCTTTAAAGTACTCCCCATGTCAAGGACAATCGAATTTAACACCCTGGAAAACAGCCGCTAATCATGGTAGACTTCAGATGCCAGCAATTGGAGGATAGGGCAACGCAGGGATGCGACCTGAGCGCCAGCTGGCTTCTGAGGGG
>JAFRHH010000055.1 GCA_017433405.1 Clostridia bacterium
CTTTATGGGGTAAGGGGCAGTGTGTCCTTTTTCGCTTTTCGCTCATTCAATTTCGATAAGATGAAAAAAAGGGCTGTGAAGCTCAGGATTCTTCAATCCTTTTCTTCACAGCTCCTTTTTTATTTTTTACCGGATCCCCATCCGGCATTTGATGCCTACATTCTACGCTTATTTGGTCAGATTGTAAATACTTTTTTGCAGGTTTTTTATTCTGTCTTCTGATTTTCCGTCTCTCCGGCGGAAGCCGGAGGCGCTCCCGCCGCGTCCTTTCCTTCGACGGCTTTCCCCTTCTTTTTCTCCTCCGTGAGCGGCAGTTCACGTCTGCCATCCTGTCCGGATGAGGATTCTGCAGCCGCTTCGCCCGAGCGTTCGCGGACAGGATCTGTCTCCTCCACGAGCACCGGATCCTGATCCGCAGGCTCCCGGTGAATCCGCCAGGCATAGACGAGCACCGCCACACCAGCTCCGCCGAGAAACACGATCGAAAGGATCATCACCGGGACGGACATGGCGCCCGTCTTTCCTTCCAGCAGGTTTCTCAGAAGCTCATAGGCCAGGTAGAGCACATAGCCGCCCACCGCGGCCATCAGAAGCGCCCGGTTCGTGTTCCGATTCATGCCCGCTCCTTACGCGTTCTGCTCCCGGGACTGTTCGTAGATCTTTTTGCAGGCTGCCATATACTGCTGGTTCATCTTCCGGAGACGGTAGGACAGATGCCCCACGATGGCGTCCACCTTCAGAGGGTTCTTCTCAAACAGCGTCATGAGGTCTTCCTTCCGGATGATCTCCACCGTCGTATCGTCCTCCAGGGCGACCACCGTCGCGGACCGGGGCTCGTCCATCAGCATGCCCATTTCGCCGAAGATCTGGTCCGGATAAAGCTCCGCCAGCTTGACCTCCTTGTCGGTGCCATAGGCGTCGAAGACGCCGACCCGGCCCATATGGATATAATACATGCAGTCCATCACCGTTCCCTGCTTGCAGATGATGGTTCCCCTGCTGAAGGAGGTCACATTTCCGGCGTAGTCGTCGTTGCGTTTCCACCGGGGTTCGTCGATCAGCTCCGCGCTCAGGCGGTCCGCCTCCGCCCGATAGGTCTCATAGACCCCGATCAGCCGTGCGATCTTCTCCAGCAGGCCCACCTTATTGGCCGACGCGTCCGCCTCGGTCATGCCCCGGAGCACTTCCTCCGCCTCCAGGTATTCATCGGACAGGGAGCGGATCCTGCCCCCGATCTGCTTCATCAGCAGGAGAATCTTTTCCGGATCGTCCTGATAGAAGCGGTTCAGGTCCTCGGTGCGGTATTCCTCCGCCACCACTTTCTCGCTTTCGGCCACGACCGTCGCGCTGCGGGGGCGGGCTTCAATCACGCCCATCTCGCCGAAATACTGATCTTTTCCCAGCACGGAGATTTTCTTCTGTTCCGGCGTGCCCCAGCTGAGATAGACGCCCACTTCCCCATCGACCACGCGGTAGAAGCAATCGTCAAAACCGCCTTCCTTCAGGATCACGTCATTCCTTTTGAATGTTTTCTGGATCATGGTTATGCCTCCTTTATTCTTCTCTGTGAACATCAGTTCACGTCTGCCATTCTGTCTCCCTTGTTTGTTTCCGTTTACCCTGCGCGGTTTCCCGTCAGAATGCCGTAGATCAGAAGCCCCACGATCAGGAGCGCCGTCACGGCGATAACCAGATCCACGGTCCGCAGGGACACCCGTTCCCTGATTTTGTCATAAATTCGGTAGCGGCGGGGCGTACCCGGCTTTTCGGAAAAGGTTCTTACCGACTGGGTCTTCGCCGCCTCCATCTCCGCCCGGGCCGCCCGGATTTCCTGATCGTTCTTCATCTTCTTACTTCTTCACGATGTACTTCCGGACGTCGATGGAAACCGCCAGGATGATGATCAGGCCGCGGATAATGTACTGAATGTAGGGGTTAATCCCCAGGAACTGCAGCGCGTAGACAATGGCCTGCATGATGACCGCGCCGATCACGACGCCCTGAATCGTACCGACGCCGCCGGAGAAGCTCACGCCGCCGACCACGACCGCGCTGATGGCGTCCAGCTCGTAGTTAATGCCCGTGTTGGCGCCGACGGAGGTGATCCGGGCCGCTTCCAGGAAGGAGGCGATTCCGTAGAGCACGCCGGCCAGCAGATAGACCAGCATGATGGTCTTGGCCACGTTGACGCCGGAAACCGCCGCGGCTTCCGTATTGCCGCCGACGGCGAACATGTTCTTGCCCAGCTTGGTCTTGTTCCAGATGAACCAGACGATCACCGCCAGGACGATGAAGTAGATGACCACCAGCGGAATCCGCAGCTCGCCGAGATAGATGGCGCCGGCGGCGATGTTCAGGAAGGTGGGGTCGAAGGTGGACAGCGCCTGAGCCGTTCCGGAGGGCTGGGATTCAATGAAGAGGCAGTTGGCGCCATAGGCGATCAGCTGCGTGCCCAGGGTCACGATGAAGGCGTGCAGGTTCAGCTTGGCCACACCGAAGCCGTTGATCAGGCTGAAGAAGACGGCCACCGCGATGGAGGCAAGCAGCGGAATCAGCAGTCCGAAGGCGCCCAGGGGCTGAACCATCGTCGGGAACATGCGGCTGGCGTAGGTGGTGGACTGAACCAGGGAAGCGGTCACCGCCGCGGAAATGCCCAGCACCCGGCCGATGGACAGGTCCGTACCGGCCAGCACGATCAGGCCGGCGCAGCCCAGGGCCAGAATGCCCTTGGTGGACGCGTTCTGAAGAATATTCAGGATATTGGTCATGCTCAGGAAGTCGATCCGGATGATGGAAACCACCACCAGAATCAGCCCCAGGATGATGAACAGCGCGTAGTTCAGCAGGAAGCTGGTCAGCTTCGCGCTCCGGGGATTCGCCGAGCGGGTCCGGACCCGGGGCTTTAAATCCATCGCCTGGATCAGGAAATAGGCCAGCGCCGTCACGATCAGCACGATGCCGCAGAACTGGATGGGCACCGCGCTGGTCATGTGACTGTCCTGAAGGAGCTTCGGAAGCCCCTCCCGGTACAGGCTGAGGAGGTCTTCGTTGGAAGCGATTGCCTCAAAGGCGGCCTCGTCCGCGACGCCCAGCTCCTTCATGGCCATCTCCGTGCGCATGGGCTCGCTCTTCTCCCGGTCCTTGATCAGATCGTTGAGATTGTCCGCCGTCACGGAAGGATCCACGCTCTGGGCGTAGGCCAGGAACTTTTCCCGATCCTTGCTGTTGGCCACGGCGGTTTCGTAGGCCGCCCGCCGGTCCACCGCCGCGTCCACGGCCGCGGCGTCAAGGCCCAGCCCCTTGAGGAAGGACCGCACCCGATCCGCCCCGATCTTCTCGAGGCTGCCCAGCTCCGTCAGGGTTTCCGGCGCCTGAATATAGCCGATGGCGGCCTTCTTGTCGCCGCCCAGGGCCGCGGCCGCGTTGTCGTAGACGGCCGTTCCGGTCACGCCGTAAACCGCCAGGCCGATGCCCGCCGCCAGCACGACCAGCATGATGATGCTGATGATCCGTTTTTTGCTCATTGCCTCGTCACCTCGTTATACATACTTGGCTGCCAGCGCCATGATCGTTTCCTGTTCCCCGGGGATGTTGCCGAAATCCTTTCCCCGCTCCACAATGCCGGCCAGCCGGCCGTTGCTCATGACCAGAATCCGGTCGCAGATGCCCAGCAGCTCCGGCATCTCGCTGGAGACCATCATGATGCCCTTTCCCTGCTCCGCCAGGCTCAGAATCAGCTGATAGATTTCATATTTGGCGCCGACGTCGATGCCCCGGGTGGGCTCGTCCAGCAGCAGCACCTCCGGGTTGGTCAGAAGCCACCGCCCGATGATCACCTTCTGCTGGTTTCCGCCGGAGAGGCTCTTGATCAGCGTCTTTTTGCCGGGCGTCTTGACCTTGATGGAATCGATGACCCAGTCCGTATCCTTCGCCATCTTTTTCCCGTTCAGGAAGGGTTTCCCATAGGCGTCCACGTTAGCGATCACGGAATTAAAGAGAATCGAGTTCTCCCCGAAGATGCCGGTGGCCCGCCGCTCCTCGGTGATCAGGGCGAACCCGTTCTTCCGGGCCTCCGCCGTCGTAACATTCTGAATCGTTTCCCCGTTCATGGTCACCTGGCCGCCGCCCCTGGTAAAATATCCGAACAGGGTGTTGAGCAGCTCCGTCCTTCGGGAGCCTACCAGGCCGGCGACGCCCAGCACCTCGCCCCTGTGAAGCTGGAAGCTGACCTCATGGCAGGTCGGCTCATACAGCCCGGACAGGTTCTGAACGTCCAGCAGCACCTCGCCCACCTCGTTGTTCTTCGGCGGGAACTGATTGGTCATCTCCCGGCCGACCATCAGCCGGATGATCTTTTCCTTGGTCAGCTCCGAAGCCGGCTGCGTGGCGATCCACTGCCCGTCCCGCATGATGGTCACGTCATCGGAAATCCGCAGGATTTCATCCATCTTATGGCTGATATAGATGATGCCGACCCCTTCCCCGGTCAGCTGCTTCATGATGCGGAACAGATGCTCGACCTCATCCTCCGTCAGGGAGCTGGTGGGCTCGTCCAGCACCAGGATCTTCGCGTTGTAGGAAACCGCCTTCGCGATCTCCACCATCTGGCGTTTGGAAACGGAAAGGGTCCCGATGATCTCCTTCGGATCCACATCGATCTCGAGCTTTTTAAAAATTTCCTGCGTATCCGCGTACATCTTCCGGGTATCGACCGTTCCCAGCTTCGTGGTCGGGAACCGGCCCAGCCAGACGTTTTCCATGACGCTCCGCCGCAGCACCTGGTTCAGCTCCTGGTGCACCATGGCCACGCCGTTGTCCAGCGCGTCCCGGGGGCTCGAAAAGGTCACGGGTTCCCCGTTCATCATAACGGTTCCCTGATCCCGGGTGTAGATCCCGAAAAGGCATTTCATCAGCGTGGACTTGCCGGCCCCGTTCTCCCCCATCAGCGCGTGAACCGTTCCCGGGCGCACCTGCAGCCGGGCATGGTCCAGGGCCTTGACGCCGGGGAAATTTTTTTCGATCTCCAGCATCTCCAGCAGGAAGGGCGTCTGGTTCCGGTTTTCCTGGGTTTCGGACATGGACGGAATCACCCCTTTTTCATTCTTGTGCTTTGGAAACCGGGTTTCCGCAAAGGGAGGTTCTCTGTTCCGGGCGGGAGCCCCCCTTTGAAAAAACCGGGGAAGAAATGCCTCAAAAGGGTTCCGGCGACATAAAGTCGCCGGAACCGCAGTTCATTGCCCGAAGGGATCTCCCGGAAATTACTTGACGCTTTCCGCGGTGATCTTTGCGTAGGGAATGTACACGGACACGCCGTCGTCATTCAGCTTATACTTGTCTTCCAGGCCTTCGTACCACTTGCCGTTGATCAGGTAGTTCATCATGAACCGGATGTTGGCTTCGCCCATGGCGTCGCCGTCCTGCTTCACGGTCGCGGTCATCTTGCCGGCCTTGATGGCTTCGATGGCGGCGTCCGTCGCGTCGACACCGATGACGGCGATGGAGTCAGCTCCCTCGTTGCCGGTGTTGAGGCCGGACTGATTCAGCGCCGCGATGACGCCCAGCGCCATGTCGTCGTTGTTGGCGAAAACCAGCTCGATTTCCGGATGGGACTGCCAGGTGGACAGCATCGCATCGTTGGCCTTGGTGGTATCCCAGTCAGCCACGATCACGTCGGTGACCATCTCCAGCGGCACGCCCAGGGCCTTGGCGGTCTCTTCGGAATACTGTGTCCGCGCGATGGCTTCGGGGTTGTTGGCCACGCCCTTGAACTCGACGAACTGGATCTTTCCGTCGCCGTTCTTGTCCAGCTTCGCGGAATCGGCCGCCCACAGGTCGGCCAGGATTTCGCCCTGCATGTCGCCCGCTTCCCGCGGCAGCGTGCCGACGAAGAAGGAGCCGGGGGTCTTCACAACATCGTTATAGGTCTCTTCAGACGGCGGAATGTTGTAATAGAGGAAGGGGATCTTGGCGGCGGTCAGCTTGTCGACCAGGGTCTGTCCGCCGGCGGGCTCCGCCAGGTTGATGATCACGAAGTCAGGGTTCTTGCCGATCACCTGGTCGCACTGCTCAACCTGCTTGGCCATGTCATCTCCGGCATCGTTCATGTTCAGGTTGATCTTGACGCCCAGCTCGTCGCCGACGGCTTCCGCCCACTTCATCATGCCCTGACGGACAGAGGAGCCATAGGTATCATCGAATTTCCAGACGAGCACTTCGACATTGTACTCGCTCTTCGCCTCCGCGAAGACCGCGGAAACGCTCAGCACCATCATCAGTGCCAATACCAGGGCTGTGAGTTTCTTCATAGGGTTACCTCCTTCATAATATTATTCTAACAGAGCCTCAGCCCTGCTGAATACGCGTCCGAAAAGCCTGCACTGCTTCCCCTTGAAACTGAAAAAACCGAAAAACTGAAATCGGTTTCCCTTGCGGAGCGCCGAGGAAAAATACTGAAAACGGTTTCATAAATCTGACAGATATTTTATCGGTTTCACTTTCGCCTGTCAATGGTGAATTTTTTTGATCATACTTCGATTTTTTTTGTCGCCTCACGTCTGCCCTTTCTCTACCGGGTCTTCTTCCGTTCCCGCTTGATTTCATACATGATGCGGTCCGCTTCCTGGATGCAGTCCTCCAGGTTCCGGTCCTCCGCGGCGTCCGTCACCATCTCGCCGATGCTCATGCCCAGGGCGCAGCACCCGTCCGGGCCGCAGTGATGCCTCGGCAGCTCCTTTTCGATCCATTCCTTCAGCCCCGTTTCCTTCCCGCTGGCGATGATCAGGAATTCGTCGCCCCCGTAGCGCATCAGGAAATCCCGCTCGCCGGCTGAATGGCGCAGCACCTCCGCGCTCTTGCGGATCGCCTCGTCCCCCGCCTCATGGCCCCAGCGGTCATTGATCATCTTCAGTCCGTCCATATCGATGAACAGAATCCGGGCGCTTCCCTCCTCCTCCAGGAACCGGCGGAATACCTCCTCGGCATAGCGCTCATACCCGAAGCGGTTGAACAGGTGCGTCAGCCCGTCGTGAACATACAGCTCATCCAGCACGTCATTGAGCTGCCGCAGCAGCATCTTCTTGCGCACGTTGTCGATGGCGATTTCCAGGAAGCTCAGAATGCTCTCATGCAGATTCAGCTTGGCGGCCATGCTGATGCTGTTCATGACCACATAGCCGATGGAATAGGTGGTGTAGTGCAGCGGATAGAAGACCAGGAAGCGCTCCCTGCGCATCAGCTCCTCCGGCAGAAGTTCCCCCGTCTCAAACCGGTCTCCCCGGAACCGCTTATTCCCGCTTCGTTCGCTCACGCCGCAGGCGGCCATGACCATGGTCTTTCCGAAATCCTCCGAGTTCTCGCTCCAGCTGTCCCGGTCATAGCTGTCGTAATAATAATCGTTCATACACAGATAAACGCTTTCGCACCCGAAGATTTTCCGATTGCGTTCCACGGCGTTCATCAGCTCCATCAGATCCGGCGCGCCAAACAGCTCCTCCGCCATCTGATCCTGCATCAGGTAGAAGCGCTTGAGCTCCTGGGTCTGTCGGAAGAACTGGTTCCGGTTCACGCCGGGATCCCCCTCCTCCCGACAGCCGCAGGACTCGGAATGAATGATTTCGTGCTGAAAAATAACCTCGTCCCGCTTTTCCCGGCCCTGAATCCGGTCCAGCAGCACCTGCATGGCGAAATAATCCAGCTTCTCGCTGTCCACGGAAACTGTGCTCAGCCGGGGGCTGGAAAGCTTGGCGCTCATGATGTTGTCAAAGCCGGTGACCATGACATCCTCCGGAATGCGGACCCCTGCCTCCGTCAGCGTCTCGATCAGCCCCAGGGCCATTTCGTCATTGGCGCTGACAAACACGTCCGGAAGGGGCTTCCCGGACTTCAGCCATTCCTTCGCGGTGTTCCTGCCGTCCTGGGTCCGCCAGGAGCCGGGGATCACCGTCACGTCCTCCGGCAGGATGCCGTGATCCTCGCAGGCTTTCAGAAAGCCCTCCCGCCGCTGAATGCCCTCCGGGCATCCGTTGCTCAGAATGCCGGTCAGATAAACCATCCGGCGGACGCCGTGGTTCCGGATCAGGTGGGTGACCATATCGTACTGAGCCCGGCAGTCGTCCGTCCGGACCAGGGCGCATCCGTCCATGGGGCAGCCGATGGTGACCGCGGGAATTTTCGTTTTCCGGATTCGCTCCTCCAGCTCCGCCCGGGCCGGCTCGAAGATGATCTGGTTCCCCTGCAGCAGCAGCCCGTCGAAGCGGCTGAGATCCGCCAGGCGGAACACGGCGAACTCGCTGCGGTTCCGGGGCGTATCCATATCCTTGCCGAAGCAGTCAAAAATCCGCACGCTGACCTCCGGGTGGTCATCGGTGAAGCGTTTGAGTCCGTGCAGCGTGCTTTCCACCAGTTCATAGTTCCAGTCGGCGGTGAAGAAAGCGATCCGATATTCTTTCATCTTCTGTTTGCTCACTCCCGCGTAACATCGTTACTGCATTCAAAAAAGCATATTCAGGCCTTCGGTCTCCTCTGTGAACGTCCGTTCACGTCTGCCGTTCTGCGACGGATGACGATTTTGTAGCCGCTTCGCTTGAGCGTTCGCGGACAAAATCTGTCTCCCTCCGGTTCGTTTCTCTCGATGTGATGACATATTAATCTATAATGAAAGAAAAATCAAGTATCCATAAGCTTCAGAATTCACGCACTCAGTTTCTTCCGTACTCATTCCTGTATTTGCCAGAGTATTCTTTGGCAAAGTATTCTCACTTCGCAGAATGACTGACGTGAACTGACGTTCACTGAGGTGAATTTTCAGCGGAACCTTCTGCCGGGTTTACCTGCAGAATCAAAGGCGAATGATCCGCCGGACGCTCCTGTGCGTTCACATGGGAATGATCCGCCGGAATCCCCTGCGCATTGACAGAGGCGTCGTTCGCCGGGCTCTCCTGCGCATTCACGGAGGAAGCGTTCGCCGGGATCTCCTGCGCATTCACGGAGGAAGCGTTCGCCGGGCTCTCCTGCGCATTCACGGAGGAGGCCTCCGCCGGATTTTCCTGCACATTCACCGGCGTGCTCCTGACCGGAATGATTTTCTTTTTCCCGCTCCCGCCGAAAATCCGGCCCAGCAGGGTAACCAGCCCGGTAAAGGCCAGGGTGCTGCCGCAGGCAATCGGGAAGAAGGAATCCGACCACTGAATGAAGATCAGCACCAGCCCCAGGACCAACGCCACGGCCTCCAGGATAATGAAGGGAGTGGTCGCCTTTTTCCGGATCAGCTCCCAGAGCACCGCGCCCGCGTAAATCACGGAAATTCCGCCGATCAGGTACTGCATGAACCGGTTCGCGGCCGTCGGCGCCACCAGCACAAAGACGCCGCAGGCGCCGATGGCGCCGTCCACGACGCAGTATCCGATTTTGACGAGCTTCGGCATCTCCCGGTTCGTCACATTCAGCGTCATGAAAACAGCGCTCAGGGCGACCATCACGATACCCATGATGGTCAGGGATGCCTGTTTGTCCGCGATAATCCAGATACCGAGACCGATGAGCAGCATGGGAACTACGTAACGCCTGATCAAATTCATGATGATCCGCTCCTTTTCTTATTTTCATGTACCATTCAGCATCCCTGGGGATGCTTCCGCAGCCTAAAAGATTTTGAATTTCCCGATAATCAGGTCAAACACGCACCGGGGCAGATCCAGCACGAAGTCCGCCGCGTGGAACAGGATGGTGGCCCACATGGACTTCAGGGTATCCCAGAGCTCCGCGCTGTCCATATCCCCTACCTCGTGGACTTCCCTGATCTCCGGAACCCGGATGGGCTCGCCCTTCATCCGCTCCAGCCGGATTCCAACCAGCGTCTGATCCAGGCCGAGGATTTCGATCCGGCTGTCGCTCTTCAGGTTCTCCGGCTCCGGCCCCTTTTCCCGGTCGATCCGGATCCGCAGCCCGCTGATCCTGGCGAATTCCGGATCCGTAATCATCCCCTTCAGCTCCGGCTCCTCCATTAAAACCTTCAGCTCCGGAATCCGCAGGGTCACCATCAGGATCTGGCCGTCCCCGTCCTCGCAGATCTCCAGGGTGGTTTCCCCGTGCATGGCTCCGAAAAGCGTCCGCAGGAACTCATCCGTGATCACCTGGCCGCCGATGCGAAGCCTTCCGCTCTTCAGCTCATCGTTGATCACGGGGATGCTGGCCAGCTTGTTCAGCGCGGAATCCACCATGGCGCTCAGATCCTGCTCCGCCAGCTTATAGTACCAGACCCCCGTCGCGCCGGGGCACTCCGGATTTTCCGGGTCCGTCGTCCGATGCTCCGCTTCCGTCGCGTATCGGGTCATAATCGTCAGATAGGGGGTCAGATCCAGTCCGTTCAGCTCCTCCTCCCGGTCCGCGTCCGCGCTGCTGACCAGCCGCGCCAGCAGGTTCCCGCCGCGGACCGCCAGCCCGTCCACCTTTTCCAGGCTTTCTCCCTTCAGCACGTTCAGATCCGCCAGCACCTGCACCAGGGTCCGGAGGAAATCCGTAATCTGATCCTTCCTCAGCTTCAGCTGGTTCTTCCCCAGCAGGGAGCAGATCAGGCCGTAGTTCCCGTCGTTCATATCCTGGGCCAGCAGGCTGAAGGCGGTTTTCCCTTCCGAGATCAGCTCGATCAGATACAGATGATCCCGGTCCTGCTTCTGGCGGGTCATGCGGATCTGAATCGCGTCCAGCAGCTCCCGGAGCACGACGGAACCCTCGCCCTCCAGGGCCGTTCCGGATTCAAAGGTATAAAGGTACGCCACCGGGGTTCCGTCCTCCGCGGCGGCGGGGAACAGCGGCAGCAGCAGGATCAGCGCGGTCAGCAGGGAAAGAATGCGTTTCATCGTATTATAGTCACCCTCGTATTGTTCATTTGATTTCGCCGGAGCGCCGCGGGTTTCTTACCGCCCGCCGTCTCTGCGGGGAGGACGGCAGGAGCTCGGGAAAAAGCCGCAGGCTCATATGCTCAGTGATCCCGGTAGATCAGCATCAGCAGCGCCCCGTCGTCGTTGGAATAGCCCTCGATGCGGATCGGAAAATCGTATCCGTTGTCAAAGATCAGGTTCAGGCTGTCGTTCCCCACCGCGGCGTCGCAGTGGATGGGCAGGTAGCTCGCCCCGTTTCCCCCGTGGGGGCGGCGGTAGCTGATATGAATGCCCGGCAGCTGGATCAGCACGTTGTACAGCGTGCTGGAAACCTGACAGGTGCCGCCGCCGTAGCCCGGCACCGTCTTTCCCTCGATCATGACCGGCGCCGGCTGGTATCCCTTGGACCGGTTATAGGGCCCCATGATTTTGTTGGCGTTGAAGGTTTCCCCGGGCGCCAGCGTGCCGGAAATCAGCTCGCAGCCCCGCTTAATGTTGTGAATCCGGCTGAGATTGCTCTCCGTCTGGTTCATCTTATAATAGCTGGTATAGGCGGCGATCGGGCTGTCCGGATAGAGCTCCGTATCCGTCGGCGCCACGGGGATCAGATCCTTCAGCTCCTCCGGATCGATGTAGCCGTAGCTGCGCATATAGTTTACCATCGCCCAGCCGTCGTAGAACTGCCAGATGCTGATCCGGGTACCAGGCTTCAGAATCACCCAGTTGTTCCCGTCGTCCTCCTCCGTGGCGGTTTTGTCCATGGTCTTCCGGACATGGCAGGCCTTCGCCGTCGTGGCAATCCAGGTATGCTTCTGGGCGTTAAAGGGGGGCGTATTGACCGGATCCACGGCCTCGATGGTGCTCTTGGCCATGTATTCCCGCTTCACGTAGCCGATATTGCCGTCGTCCCGCCGCACGATCATCCACTGCAGCCCGACGTAGAGAATATCCTCATAGACGTTTCCGCTGGCGTAGGAGATACTGTTCTCCCGGGTCGCCTCCTTCTGGGAATACAGCCCGCCGTATCCGTCCCGCTGCATCCCCCGGTACAGGGCGGGGGAATTTCTGTTGAAATCCGCCAGGGTCTTTTCCTCATAGACCTTGCCGGTTACGATATACTGGCTTTCATCCACCTCGTCCAGCGCGCGGGTTTCCTGATCCTCCCGGGCGGAAACCGCTTCCTCCGCGCCGATGCCGGCGGTTTCTGCCTCCGGGTCGAGGCCGTCCTCCTCCGCCAGGCCCGCCGCGGCCCCCAGCCACAGCGTCAGGATCAGAAACAGACTAACAAAGCGTTTCATCCGCTGTTCTCCTTCCATTTATAAAGCAAGAAGATTATCCCCTTTTTTCCGGTCGCTGTCAAGGGTCGCGTTCCCCCTGGCCGCCGGCTCCGGCGCTGCCGAAGCAGCTGCTTCTTCCTTCGTTTCCCAGTCTCCGGATGTTCCGTCGCCGGCGCGGATATTCCGCTGCGCCGCCTGCTCGACACCGATCCGGTTTTATGCTACAATGCCCCTGTTTTCCCGAAAAAATCAAAAGAGGAGTGATTCCCGTGCATACGGAGTTTCTGATGGGCAACGAGGCGATTGCCCTGGGGGCCGTGGCTGCCGGCGTCGGCCTGGTCTGCGGCTATCCCGGAACCCCCTCTACCGAGGTGCTGGAAACCGTGGCGAAGCATCGCCCGGAGCAGGCCTGGGTGGAGTGGTCCGTCAATGAAAAAACAGCCATGGAGATGGCCGCCGGGGCGGCCTGTACCGGGGTTCGGGCCCTGGTCACCATGAAGCAGATGGGGCTGAACGTGGCCTCGGATCCCCTGATGTGCGTGGAATACATCGGCGTCCGGGGCGGGCTGGTGGTCCTGGTGGCGGACGATCCCGGCCCCATCTCCTCCCAGACGGAGCAGGATACCCGCTCCTTCGCCGCCTTCTCGAAGGTTCCCTGTTTCGATCCCTCGGATCCCCAGGAGGCCTACGAGATGATCCAGAAGGCCTTTGATCTTTCGGAAAAATATGAAACCCCGGTCTTTCTCCGGCCGACGACCCGGGTCTCCCATGCCTATGCCTCCATTCAGGTCAGGGATCCCGAAGAATACCGGAAGGGCCCGGCGGCGTCCTTTGAAAAGGATTCCTCCCGCTGGGTGATCTTTCCCCGCCTTTCAAACCGCCGTCACGGGGAAATCGAACAGCGGAACGCGCTGCTGTCGGAGGTGTTCTCGGCGGAGCCGGCGAACCGGATCGACCGGGAGGAGGGCGCCTTCGCTTCCTCCCGCCGGGGCGTTATCACCGGCGGCATCTCCTGGACCTACGCCATGGAGGCCCGCCGTTTCCTGGGGCCCGTCCGGCTGATGAAGGTCTCCACCCCCTTCCCCTTCCCGGAGAAGCGGGCGCTGGAATTCCTTTCCGGGCTGGAGGAAGTGCTCTGCCTGGAGGAGCTGGATCCCTATATTGAGCGGGAGCTGAAATACCTCTGTGGAAAGCGAGGGCTGAAAATCCGCGTGCTGGGCAAGGAAACCGGCCATGTTCCCGCCGCCGGCGAAAACACCCGGGACAGCGTGCTCTCCGCCATGGCCGGCTTTCTGGAGGTTTCCCTTCCCGGGCCCGGGGAGCTTCCCGCGCCTCCCGCCCTGCCGGTCCGTCCGCCGGTGCTCTGCGCCGGCTGTCCCCACCGCGCCTCCTTCTATGCGGTCAAGCAGGCCATGAAGGGACAGGAAACCCTCTTCTGCGGGGATATCGGCTGCTATACCCTGGGAAACGCCCAGCCCCTGGACATGGTGGACACCTGCCTGTGCATGGGCGCCGGGCTGGGGATCGCCCAGGCGGTCAGCCACCTGGAGCCGGGCCGCTCCTGCTTCGCCTTCGTCGGGGACTCCACCTTCTTCGCCTCGGCGGTGCCGGGGGTGATCAACGCCCTGTATAACCAGGCCAGCTTTACCCTGATCGTTCTGGACAATTCCACCACCGCCATGACCGGCCACCAGCCCCATCCGGGCACCGGCCGGACCATGATGGGACAGTCCGTCCGCCCGGTAAGCATTGAGGGCGTCCTGCGGGGCGTCGGCCTTACGACCGTGGAAACGGTGGATCCGCTGAACCTGCCCCTCGCGGTGGAAACCGTCCGGCGGGTGGCCGTCCTCCCGGGCGTAAAGGCGGTCATCTTCCGCTCCCCCTGCGTCGCGCTCGCCCGCCCGAAAGGCCGGGTGGACATCGATGCCTCCGCCTGCGTCGGATGCCGGAAATGCATCCGGGAAATCGGCTGTCCCGCCCTGAGCTTTGACGGAAAAGCCGTCCGGGTGGATACGGCTCAGTGCACCGGCTGTGGCCTCTGCCGTCAGCTCTGCCCCGCCGGGGCGATTACGGGAGGTGAAATTCATGCGTAAGGATCTGATTCTCTGCGGCGTCGGCGGTCAGGGGACCGTCCTGGCCTCCCGGCTGATCTCCTCCGCCGCCATGGCCCGGGGGCTGCCGGTACATTCCGCCGAAACCATCGGCATGGCCCAGCGGGGCGGCAGCGTCTTCAGCCACATCCGGATCGGCGAAGGGGTTTATTCCCCCATGAACGCCCGGGGCGAGGCGGATCTGATCATCGGCTTCGAGCCCGCCGAGGCCGTCCGGATGCTTCCCTTTCTGAAGCCGGACGGCCGGGTCGTCGTGTCCGACCGGGGCGTCGTGCCGGTGACCGCGGCCCTCTCCGGCGGGGATTACCGGCCGGAGGCCATGATCGAATACCTTCGCGATACCGTTCCAAATCTGACGGTGGTCGAAGCCGAAAGGGCGCTTTCCGAGGTCGGGCATCCAAAGGTGCTGAACCTGATTCTGCTGGGCGCCGCCCTCTTCGACGGATCCCTGGGGCTGTCGGAGGAGGATCTGGCCGGGGCCGTGGAACGGCTGATTCCCGAAAAGCTGCGGGAAACGAACCTGCGCGCCCTCCGGTGGGCCGGCCTCTGACATCCGCCCGAAAAACTAAACCTTGTCAAATTTGCCAGATTAGAATATAATAGTCGGCAGAGAAAGCCCTGAAGGGCCAAAATACATAACAGGAGGGTTCATCATGAAAAAACTGTTTGCCGTTGTTTTGGCGATCGCCATGCTGCTCTCGCTCTGCAGCTTTGCCTCCGCCGAAGACTACACGATCCGGATCTATTCCAACTCCAACTCGCCGGAGCGGACGACCTGGCTGATCAACGCGGCCAAGGAAGCCGGCTTCACCATCTCCATCGACGACAATACCGTTTTCTCCGGCGATACCGCCGCGGTGCAGGCCGCCAACGAGAATAAGGACGGGGATCTGATCTTCGGCCTGAACGAAACCCGCTGGGGCCAGCTGATCGGCGGCACCTATGAGAACCTGAAGATCGCGGACTGGACCCCCACCTGGGCGGATCAGGTCGGCGACTTCAAATATGACGGCAAGGCCTACGGCATCGTGATCCAGAACGTGCTCATGCTCTATCGGAACGACGAGCTGGGCACCAACGGCCAGGCGCTGCATTTCGCCCACTGGGCGGACATCGTGAACTCCGGCTATAAGTGGTATCGCCAGGGCAAGGTCGGCGGAACCACCAACGCCAACATCAACAGCGCCATGCTCTATCCCTTCGCGGATCCCGCTTCCCCCGCCGGCGGCATCTCCCTGGACGGCTGGAAGGCCCTGTGGAAGTACTGCGCGAACGGCAACTTCACCGGCGACAGCTACGGCCTGGATCCCCTGATCCGCGGTGACGTGCAGGTTTCCACCTTCTATTCCTCCTCCCTCTACGGCAACATTGACGCCGCGGCGCAGGCCGGCGACATTCCGAATCCGCTGAAGGGCACTCTGGAGCCGGAAAACTGGGCGCTGGTCGACATCGACGACGGCACCTACTACATCGCGGAATACCTGGGCATCCTGGAGAAGGAAGGCCGCACCGAAGAGCAGACGAAGATCGTGAAGGATTTCGCGGAGTGGTTCGGCTCCACCGAGACCCAGGCCGCCTGGTCTGAGGAATTCGATTCCTATCCCTGCAACAAGGCGGCCGCCGTCAAGGCCGGCTTTGAAACCGTCCCCGCCATCTACGCCATCAAAAACTTCGCGCTGGAGAAGGTGGCCGGCACCGATATGACCTACGCGGCCTATGTGGCGGCCCATTCTTCCGAGTGGACCAATATCATGACCAACCTCGGCTTCTACTGGAGCGACAACGCGGCGGCCCCCGCCGAGCCCGACTGGGACAACCTGGACTGGGCGACGCTGACCCAGAAGAAGGCGGAATAATCTCCCGTTTTTCCCGGGCGAGCTCCTCCGTGGGCTCGCCCGCCCTTTTATGACAGCCGCGGCTCCGCGCGAGGAACGGCGGCCGATCCTGAACCCAAAATCGTCATCCGTCGCATCCTGGCAGACGTGAAGGGACGGTCACAGAGGAGTGTTTCCGCTATGATTCATCTGATGGATATCGTGGTCAAATTCGGGGATTTCGAGGCGCTTCACAACATCAGCGTGCACGTGAAGGAAGGGGAATTCTTCACCTTCCTCGGGCCGTCCGGCTGCGGCAAAACCACCACCCTCCGGACGATTACCGGCTTCATCGAGCCCGTCTCCGGGACGGTCAGCATGCAGGGGAAGAACATTACCCGTACGCCCATTGAAAAACGGAATATCGGGATCGTCTTCCAGTCCTACGCCCTCTTCCCCACCATGACGGTTCATGACAACATCGCCTTCGGCCTGAAGATCAAGAAGCTGAAGAAGGAGGAGATCGAGCGGAAGGTTACCGCCATCGCCCGGAAGGTGGATCTGACGGATGATCAGCTGAAGAAGGCGGTCTCCCAGCTCAGCGGCGGCCAGCAGCAGCGGGTCGCCATCGCCCGGGCCCTGGTCACGGAGCCCGCCGTCATCTGCATGGATGAGCCCCTGTCCAACCTGGACGCGAAGCTGCGCGTCCAGCTGCGCAACGAGCTGAAGAAGATGCAGAAGGATTTCGGCATCACTACCATCTATGTGACCCACGACCAGGAGGAGGCGCTGACCCTCTCGGACCGGATTGCGGTCTTTAACAAGGGCTATATCGAGCAGATCGGCACCCCAAACGAAGTCTATAATTCCTCCGCCACGGAGTTCGTCGCCAACTTCATCGGGGATATCAACCCCCTCTCCGCCGGCATCGCGGAAGCGATGAAGCTCTCCCCGGCGCGGAATCATTTCATCCGCCTCGAGCGGGTCCGGGTCAACGCCCCCGCCGCCGAGGGCGTCTATGAGACCGAAGGAATCATCGAAAGCCGGGAGTATTACGGCCTGTATATCAAATACTATATCAGCGCCGCGGGGCAGACCATCAAGGTGATCGAGAAAAACGACGGCATCCGGATTTACGAGGCCGGCGAACGGGTCCGGGTCGCCATTCACCCGCAGGATATCATGTCCTACGACCGAAAGGAGGCCTGAGCATGCAGGGAACGCTGCGCGGAAAGAGCGGCCCGAACTTCTCCCTGATCTACAAAGTGTTCGGCGGCGTCCTCTTCGTCTATCTCTTCCTGGGCTTTATGGTGATCCCCTGCCTCAATACCCTGACCTCCGTCTTTTCGGCGAAGGATGCGTCAGGCCAGACGGATCCCTTCGCGGTCATCCGGTTCTTCCTGGCCGGCTCCATGCCTTCCTTCGTCTGGAATTCCCTGAAGCTGGCGGTGATCCTGGTGGTCACCGTCAACCTGGTGGGCATCTCCATCGTGCTTCTGACGGAGTATTTTGATATTAAGGGTGCGAGAATCCTCCGCCTCGGCTATATGACGACCCTGATCTATTCCGGCGTCGCCCTGGTGACCGGGTATCAGTTCCTCTACGACAGCAACGGCATGATTACCAAGTGGCTGGCGGACATGTTTCCGGAGATGAACCGCCAGTGGTTCTCCGGCTTCCGGGCGGTGCTCTTTACCATGACCTTCGCCTGCACCAGCAACCATGCCCTCTTCCTGCGCAACGCGATCCGCGGGATTGACTATAACACGGTGGAAGCCGCCCGGAACATGGGGGCGAAGCCCTTCCGGGTGCTGATGAAGGTCGTCATGCCGACCCTCCTGCCGACCCTCTTCAGCCTGACGGTCATGACCTTTATTACCGGACTCTGCGCCATGAGCGCCCCGACCCTGCTGGGCTATAACTCGATTAACCCGGAAATCGTCCGGCTGGCCGGCTCCACGACGGCGGACGAGGCCTTCCCCCAGGCCCGCGCCGCGCTGCTGAGCGTGATCCTGGCCCTCTTTACCATCGTCCTTTTGCTCTTCCTGAACCATTACGAGCGCAAGGGGCACTATCTCTCCGTCAGCAAAACCAAGGCCAAACTGGTCAAACAGAAGATTCAGAATCCCGTCGCCAACGTCCTGGCTCATATCTATGCCTATGTGCTGTTCATCATCTATATGACGCCGGTGGTGATGATCGTGATCTTCTCCTTCCAGAACTGGTCCGCCGTCCGCAATAAGGCGCTGGATCTTTCCGGATGGACCCTTTCCAATTATTTCGGGATGGAGAACTACTCCTATACCCGTTCCAACGGAAAGATCTCGACCCGGATCGGCGCCATCTCCGGCGTCTTCGCCAACGAAAAGACGGTGGGCGGCATCCGCCTCAGCTTCCTCCTCTCCGCCCTGGCCGCGGCGCTGGCCTGCGTGATCGTGGTCGTGGCGGTCAACTATATCTTCAAACACCGGAACAAAAAGCGGGCGGCCATCGTGGAGGGCTGCCTGCTCTTCCCCTGGCTTTTGCCCACCATCCTGATCTGCTACAGCTACCGGACCTTCTTCAACGATGAGATCTGGTATGTGTTTAACCAGAACCTGTACTACAAGGAGAACGTCCGCTTCCTCATTGTGATCGCCTACGCGGTGGTGAAGCTTCCCTTTGCCCTGCGCATGGTCAAGGCCTCCTTCTATGCCATCGACGAGGAGCTGACGGACGCCGCCAGAAACCTGGGGGCCAGCAATCTCCGAACCTTCCTGAAGGTCAAGCTGCCCATCGTCCTGCCCAGCATCCTGGCGGTCTTCGCCCTGAACTTTAACGCCCTCTTCACCGAGTACGACATGGGCGCCACCTTCCAGAAGTCCGAGGGCACCACCTACGCCATGGTCATCCAGAGCATGTGCAACGAGGAGGGCCGCGACGGCATGAACATGAACGCCTCCGGCCGTCGCTGCGCCTCCACGGTCTTTATCATGCTGGTCTCCGGCCTGATCCTCTACCTGGTCTACGGCGTCGGCGCCCGGGATCTCAGCGAGCGCCTCGCCATCCGGGAGAGGCGCCGAAAGCGCCTGGCCGCCCTCCGGTCCCGCTTCACAAAGCGCTCCCCCTGATCCTGTGTACACTTTTCCCCTCTCTCCCACAAAAAATATGGTGCCAAAGGGGTCTAAGGGGGGCGTCAGCCCCCCGATCCTGTGCCCAAGTCTCCCTTCTTCACCAAATACTGTTTGTGCCGAAGGGGTTGAAGGGGGCGATCGGAAAGCCCCCTTATTTTGTACCACCCTTCCCTTCCTCCACTATTTATGGTATAATGGGCCGTCTGGAAACAGACGGTCTTTTTGCATTGCCAGTTTAAAGGAGTGACCTCATGCCATCGCAAACCTACAACGCCGGGAACATTCAGGTGCTGGAAGGGCTCGAAGCCGTCCGGATGCGTCCCGGCATGTATATCGGAACCACCTCCTCCCGGGGGCTGCATCATCTGCTCTGGGAAATCGTGGACAACGCCATCGACGAAGCCTCCAACGGCTTCGCCACCGAAGTCGTCGTAACCCTGCATAAGGACGGATCCGCCAGCGTGTATGACAACGGCCGCGGCATGCCGGTGGATACCCACCCTACCATGGGGATTCCCGGGGTGGAAGTCATCTTTACCGTGCTTCACGCCGGCGGAAAATTCAATAACGAAAACTACGCCTATTCCGGCGGGCTCCACGGGGTCGGCGCCAGCGTCGTCAACGCCCTGAGCCGCGAGCTCTCCGTGGATGTCTTTCTGAACTGGACCCATTACCGGATGGAGTTCACCTCCCGGACGGATCCGAAAACCGGCAAGGTGGAGGCCGGCAAGCCGACGGGCCCCCTGCAGGTTCTCGGAAACACCCGGAAGAAGGGTACCCTGGTCCGCTTCCTGCCGGACGATGAGATCTTTGAGGATGTCCGCTTCAGCGGGGAAACCGTCTCCCGCCGGCTGCAGGAGCTGGCCTATCTGAACAGGGGCGTCAGAATCACCTTTACGGACGAGCGCCTCTCCGGCGAGGACCGGACCCGGGTTTTCTGCTACGAGGGCGGGATTACGGATTATGTCCTGTACCTGAACGCCGGCAAGACCCCGCTGCGGGACGATATCATCTATCTTGAAGGACAGCGGGACACCATCATCTGCCGGGCGGCGATTCAGTATACCGATGGGTATACGGAAAGCCTCTTCTCCTACGTAAACAACATCAATACCCCCGAGGGCGGAACGCATGAAACGGGCTTCAAGGCGGCCTTTACCAAAAGCCTGAACGATTATGCCCGCCGGGTCGGCCTTTTGAAGGACAAAGACAGCAACCTTTCCGGCGAGGACTTCCGGGAGGGGCTGACCTGTGTGCTGACCACCATGGTCAAGAATCCCCAGTTTGAGGGCCAGACCAAAGGCCGCCTCGGCAACAGCGAAGTCCGCCCCGCCGTGGAGGCCATCATCGCCCAGCAGATGGCGGACTGGCTCGACAACCTGAAGAACCAGGAAACCGCCTCCGCCATCGTGGCGAAAGCCATCAGGGCGGCCCAGGCCCGGGAGGCAGCCCGGAAGACCCGGGACAACATCCGCAAAGCCAGCGCCCTGGAGGCCGCGCCCCTGGTGGGCAAGCTCGCCAGCTGTACCGGGCGGAAATGGGAGGATAACGAGCTCTTCATCGTGGAGGGCGATTCCGCCGGCGGCAGCGCCAAGCAGGGCCGGGACCGTCGCTTTCAGGCGATTCTTCCCCTCCGGGGCAAGCCGCTGAACGTGGAAAAGAAGCATTTGGACCAGGTGCTGGGCAACGAGGAATTCCGCTCCCTGATCACCGCTCTGGGAACCGGGATCGACGAGAATTTCTCCCTGGCCAACCTCAAATACGGCAAGGTGATCATCCTCTCCGACGCGGATCAGGACGGGGCCCATATCCGGGCGATCCTGCTGACCTTCTTCCTGCGCTATATGAAGGATCTGATTACCAACGGCCATGTCTATATCGGCATGCCGCCCCTCTATAAGGTGCAGAAGGGCCAGAAGGTGATCTATGCCTATGATGACCGGGAGCTTGGCAGGGCGACCCGCTCCGTCGGCAGAGGCTATACGCTGCAGCACTACAAGGGCCTCGGGGAAATGAATCCCGAGCAGCTCTGGGAAACCACCATGGATCCCTCCCAGCGGAAGCTCATGCGGGTTTCCATCGAGGATGCCGCCCTGGTGGACCGGCTGACCACCGTTCTCATGGGGGACAAGGTGGAGCCCCGGCGGGATTATATTACGGAGCACGCGGACTTTAACCGTCCGGATGATTTTGAGCTGCCGCCCCAGGCGGCCGCGGAAGGAGGAAACTGACCGATGGCCAGGCGAAAAGAGCCCGAAAAACCCATCGTCAAGGATGATCCCTCCCGCATCCTGGACGTCAATATGGAGGACGTCATGCACAACAGCATGATGCCCTATGCGGAACACGTGATTCTCGAGCGCGCCCTGCCCCGGGTGGAGGACGGGCTCAAGCCCGTCCAGCGCCGGATTCTCTATACGATGATGGAGCTGGGAACCACGCCGGACAAGCCCCACCGCAAATGCGCCAGAATCGTCGGCGACTGCCTCGGTAAATATCATCCCCATGGGGATTCCTCTGTCTACGGCGCCCTGGTGCATATGGCGCAGGACTTCTCCCTGAGGGCTCCCATGGTGGACGGCCACGGGAACTTCGGCTCCATCGACGGGGACAGCGCCGCCGCCATGCGGTATACGGAGGCGCGGATGACGCCCCTGGCCCTGGAGATGCTCCGGGATCTGGAAAAGGATACGGTTCCCTTCCGGCTGAATTTTGATGATACCCTGAAGGAGCCGGACATGCTCCCGGCCCGGTTCCCGAACCTGCTGGTCAACGGCGCCGGCGGCATCGCCGTCGGCCTGGCGACGAACATTCCCACCCACAACCTGGGGGAGGCCGTCCGGGCCGCCATCGCCCAGATGGAAAATCCGGAGATCTCCCTGGATGAGCTGATGAAGATCCTGCCGGGGCCGGACTTTCCCACCGGCGGGGTGCTCCTGAACAACGAGGAGATCCGGAAGGGCTATGAAACCGGCCGGAGCAAGCTGACATTGCGGGCCCGGGTTCACGTGGAGGACGGCAGCGCCGGAAGGAAGCTGCTGGTCATAACGGAGGTCCCCTACCAGGTGAACAAGGCCGCGATGCTGGAAAAGATCCTGAAGCTGAGCGAGGAAAAAAAGGCAGCCCTCGGCGGCATCTATGACATCCGGGACGAGAGCGACCGGACGGGCATGCGGGCCGTTGTGGAACTGAAGCGGGACGTGGATCCTCAGCGGGTGCTCGCCTATCTGTATAAGTACTCCGATCTCCAGATCACCTTCGGGGTCAACATGGTGGCCATCGCCGACGGCAAGCCGGTCCAGATGGGACTCAGGGAGATCCTGGCCCATTATATCGACTATCAGAAGCAGGTGGTGACCCGCCGCACCCAGTACGATCTGAAGCAGGCCAGGGCCCGGGCCCATATTCTGGAGGGTCTCATGATCGCCCTGGACAATCTGGATGAAGTGATCGCCCTGATCCGGAAAAGCAGGAGTCCGAAGGAAGCGAAGGCGGGCCTGATGGAGCGCTTCGCCCTGTCGGAGATTGAGGCCCAGGCCATTCTGGACATGCGGCTTCAGCGGCTGACCAATCTGGAGGTGGAAGCCCTCCGGAAGGAATACGCGGACGTGCTGAAGCTGATCGACCGCCTGGAGGGCATCCTGAAGAGCGAGCGAAAGCTGATTCAGGTCATCCGCCGGGAGATGGAGGAGATCGGGGAAAAGTTTGCCGATCCCCGCAGAACCACGCTGGAAGCCCCGGAGGATACTCCTGTCGAGCTACCGGACAACGCGCCCGTTCCCGAGGACGCGGCGGTGCTCTTTACCCGGGGCGGCTATCTCAGGCGGGTCTCCCCCGCGGCGCTGAAGCGGAATCCCCTTCCCGCTCCCCGGGAAAGCCTTCCGGAGAGCGTTCGCTGGCAGATGGCGGCCACCACGGCGGATACGCTGTATATCTTTACGGATCTGGGGAACTGCTACGCCCTGAATGTTGGAAAGCTGGCGGAATGCAGGCCCCGGGACCGGGGTCAGCTGCTCTCCGGCGTCCTTGCCGGGCTGGAGGAAAACGAGCAGCCGCTCCTGATGATGACCTGCGCCCCCGGCGGGATGAAAGATCAGCCGGATCTGCTCTTCGTGACCCGGAAAGGGACGGTCAAGCGGTGCGCCGCGGCGGAATACGAGATCCGCTCCCGGAAATTCGCCGCCGTTGGCCTGAAAAAGGATGACTCGCTGCTGGCCGTGCTTTCCGCCTCCCCGGACGATCTGCTGATGATCACCCGCTCCGGCATGAGCATCCGCTTCCCGCTGGAGGACGTTCCGGCGCAGGGCCGGACAGCCGGCGGCGTCAGGGGCATGGCCGTGAATGAGGGCGACGAGGTCGTCTGGTGCGGCCAGGTGGGTGAAGCGGACGAGGTGGTGCTCTTCTCCGAGCGCGGCTGGGGCAAGCGCCTCCTCTCCCTGGATTTCGAGCCCCAGAACCGGGGCGGAAAGGGCGTTCACTGCTTCAGCTTCAATCGAACCGGCACCAACGGCCGCGCGATCGCCGGCGCGCTCTGCCTCCCCCGGGAGGAGGACCGCCCCCTGCTGATTACCCAGGCTCGCAGCCCCCTGTCCGTTTTGCAAAAGAGCGAGATTCTGCTTCAGAACCGATCCGGCCGGGGAATGCCCTATATCATGGCGATCCTGGATGACGTGGTCACCGGTCTTTTCCCGGATGATCCGGCGGAACCCGCGAAATCTCCCGCTCCCGGCGGCGCGGCTGAATAAAGCCCGCCGGCGGGGCTGAAATGTTGGCACGCCGTATGGCCACCGGCCGTTCGGCTCAAAAATAATCACTTATCTGAAGGAGGAAACCCAGGATGGCAAGACAGAATTTTGGCGGCTTCGGCGGCGGAGCCAACATGCAGCAGCTGATGCGTCAGGCCCAGAAGCTGCAGCAGCAGATGCAGGAAGCCCAGGAAAAGCTGGACGAAGCGGAGTATGAAGCGTCCTCCGGCGGCGGCATGGTCACCGTAAAGGTCTCCGGCAAGCGGGAGGTCACCTCCATCGTGATCGATCCCCAGGTCGTGGATCCGGAGGATATCGACATGCTCCAGGATCTGATCACCGCGGCGGTCAACGAAGCGCTTCGCAAGGGCGAGGATGCCAGGGAAGCTGCCATGAGCCGGATGGCCCCCGCCGGGATGGGTGGGCTGTTCTGAGATGGACGGACAGATTGAGCCGATCGCGCTGATGGCGGTGGAGCTGGGCAAATTGCCGGGCATCGGACAGAAAACGGCTCAGCGCCTGGCCTATCACGTGGCCTCCATGCCCCTCGACAGCGTCCGGAGCCTCGCCGTCGCCCTGTGGGAGGGCCGCAAGGCCATCCGGTTCTGCGAAACCTGCGGAAATTACGCCTCCGGGGAGCGCTGCTCCATCTGCGCCTCGCCTGCCCGCCATAACGGCCAGATCTGCGTGGTCCGGGATCCCCGGGATGTGGCCGCCATCGAGCGGATGCACGAATACGGCGGCCTCTATCACGTGCTTCACGGAACCCTGTCCCCCATGAGCGGCGTCGGCCCGGAGGATATCCGGATCAAGGAACTGCTCGCCCGGCTCCAGACGGAGGAGGTCAAGGAGGTGATCCTGGCCACCAATCCGGACGTGGAAGGCGAAGCGACCGCCTCCTATCTGGCCCGGATGCTCAAGCCCCTGGGGGTTCGCTGCACCCGGATCGCTCATGGCGTCCCGGTGGGCGGCGACCTGGAGTATACGGATGAGGTCACCCTGATGAAGGCCATGGAAGGGCGGCGGGAGCTATGAATGACTGGCTTCCCCTGCTGACGCCGATTCTTTTGCTGGGATGTCTGATCCTGCTGGTGGTCCTGCTTTTCCGCCAGCGGGATCAGGCCTACCGGCTGGAAACCGACCGGCTGAATCAGGCGCATGATCTTCAGGTCCTGGGCAATCAGCTGCTGGACGATCTGGACGCCCAGCGGGATCAGAATGCCGACTCCCTTTTTCAGGCGAATCAGAGCCTGATGAGCACCCTCTCCCAGATGGGGCAGAATCAGTCCGCCCTGCTGGAAAGCATGCAGCGCCAGGTGCTGCTCTCCACCCGGAATCAGGAGGAGCGGATCAGTGCGCTGCGGCTCGAAAACGAACGCCAGCTGACGGAGATGCGCAAGGCGATGGATACCCGCCTCTCCGAAAGCCTGGACCGGAAGCTGGACGAAAGCTTTGCCCAGGTCTCCCGCCGGCTGGAGTCGGTTTACCGGGGGCTGGGAGAAATGCAGACCCTGGCCGCCGGCGTCGGGGATCTGAAAAAGGTCCTGACCAACGTCAAAACCCGGGGCATCTGGGGCGAAATGCAGCTGTCCCAGCTGATCCGCCAGACCCTGGCCCCCGGCCAGTTTGAGGAAAACGTGGCCGTGGTTCCCGGGAGCGCCGAGCGGGTGGAGTTTGCCATCCGGCTCCCCGGCGGTGAGGGAAGCTTCGTCTGGCTCCCGGTGGACAGCAAGTTCCCCCAGGAGGATTATCTCCGGCTGGTGGACGCCTCCCAGGCCGGGGACGCCGCCGGGGCCGAGGCGGCCCGAAAGGCGCTGGAGCACCGGATGAAGACGGAGGCCAAAAAAATTTCCGAGAAATATGTCTCCCCGCCCCACACGGCGGATTTCGCCATTCTCTTTCTGCCGGTGGAGGGACTGTATGCCGAGGTGCTGCAGATCCCGTCGCTGGTGGAGGTGCTGCAGCGGGATTACCGGGTCACCGTCGCCGGCCCCGGAACCTTTTCCGCGCTGCTGAGCGCCCTGCAAATGGGCTTCCGGACCCTGGCCATCCAGCGGCGGTCCGGCGAGGTCTTTCGCCTGCTGGGAACGATTAAAACCGACTTTGCCCGGTTTTCGGAAATCCTGGAGAATACCCGCCGCCGCCTGGATCAGGCGGGAGAATCCATCGATTCCGCCGTGTCCCGGACCCGGACGATTCAGCGAAGCCTCTCCGGCCTCGAAAAGTTCGATCCTTCGGATGCCGCGGATCCCTCCCCCCTTGACATTCCTTCGAAGTGGTCTACAATAGAGTCATCCGTTCCTGAAAATCAATTTCTGAGAGGAGAATAACCAATGTCCATCAAATCTGTGGTCTGGGGAAAATCCCCCAAAGGCAAAGACGTTCATCTCTTTACGATGACCAACGCCATGGGCGCCTCCGTTTCCGTCATGGAATGGGGAGCCATCCTGACCTCCATTATCGTTCCGGACGCCGGCGGCAATATGGATGACGTGGCCCTGGGCTTTGATTCCCTCGATCGGTATCTGGCGCCCCACGGCTGCCTGGGGGACACGGTCGGCCGCTTCGGCAACCGGATCGGCGCCGGGAAATTCTGTATCGACGGGGTTCCCTATCAGGTCGCCCTGAACGATCACGGGATCAACCATCTTCACGGCGGCAACGTCGGCTTCTCCGCCCATTTCTGGACCGGGACGCCGAAAGAGGGCGATCATGAGGATTCCGTTTCCTTCCACCGGATCTCCCCCGACGGCGAGGAAAACTACCCCGGCAATCTGGATGTCACCGTCACCTATACCTGGAACGATCAGTGCGATCTGATCATCCGGTATGAGGCCTGCACCGACAAGCCCACCCTCTGCAACCTGACGAACCATACCTACTTCAACCTGGCCGGCCACAGCCACGGAACCGTCCGGGATCATGTCGTCGCCATCGAGGCGGATGTGATTACCAGGGTGGATGAGCACCTGATTCCGACCGGGGATTACATGCCGGTGGTCGGAACGCCCCTGGATCTGCGGGACGGGGTGGAAATCGGCGATGGCCTGGATGTCATGGATTCCTGCCCCCAGATGATCCCCGCCGGCGGCTATGATCATAACTTCGTCCTGCGCAAGGGCGAGGCCATGGGCATCGCGGCCAGCGTGTGGCACGAGGAAACCGGCCGCTATCTGGAGGTGCTGACGGATCAGCCCGCGATTCAGCTCTATACCGCCTGCACCACCGATCTGAAGGGCGGCAAGGGCGGCGCCGACTACGGAAAATATTCGGGCTTCTGCCTCGAAACCCAGCACTGCCCGGATTCTCCCAATCATCCGAACTTTATCGGAACCACCGTGCTCCGCCCCGGCGAGAAGTACGATACCACCACGATCTACGCCTTCCGGGCGGATGAGTAAGGCGGGCGGCCTGCCGTCACGTTCCGCGGCGCGGAGAACGCGCGGCGGCTGAGGCAGCCCCGTCGGATCCGGCATTTTTTCAAAAAGATGCCGGATCCTTTTTTCTTTTTAATTTGATTTTAAGCTCCGGGGGTATGATTCATCCTGCAGGGGGGCTCCGAGAGAGCCGACCCCGGAAAGGAAGGGATACCCCATGAAGAAGCTTTTATCCGTATTGCTCTCTTTGGCAATGCTGTTTTCCGTAAGCGCGCTGGCAGAAAGCGGCCAGAGCGCGGCCGCGCCGGAAGGAGCTCCGGCCGGCGCCCCGCCCCAGGGCGGACCC
>JAFRHH010000056.1 GCA_017433405.1 Clostridia bacterium
CCTTTCCGCGGACGCCGGAAACGCCCTGACCGCCGGAGAGCTGGCCGCCGAGGCGGAGCCCCAGTATGCGCCATGAAGGCGCGGATCTCCGCCTCGCTCGGCAGCGAGGCGCGCCGCTCCGGGAAGGTCCATCTCTGCGTCGCCTCGAGGGAGGGCTCCGACGCCGGGGCCGGGGCGGGCTTCGGCTCGCGCGCGGGCGCCGGGGCCGGTTCCGGATCAGGCACCGGTTCGGGCGCCGGTTCCGGCTCGGGTTCCGGTTCCGGCTCCGGTTCGGGTTCGGGTTCCGGCTCCGGAGCGGGGGGCGCCGAATCCCAGCTGCTCGCCAGGGGGGGAAGTTCCGCCCCCGCATACAGCAGGTCCCCGCAATAGGGGCAGTAAAAATTCGGCTCCCGGCCGGGCTCGGTTTCCGTCGGCGGATATCCGCCCTCCACCCGGCACTCCTCCAGGGCCACGGCCCCCTGCTTACAGAGGCAGTCCTCCGCCCGGGCGGGACCGACGGAGATCCCCAGGATCAGGAACATCGACAGCAACAGGGACAGGATTTTCATTCGGTTTTTCATCGGGCATGCCTCCCGGCCGGGGTCGAGAAGAAAACGGGAAACGAAGAGGAGACAGAACGACGAACGTGCATCAGCCTTCAGAGAAGGAAACGAATCTATACGCATTATACCATAAAGCATCCGGAGACGGAATCCCCCAGATCCTGTGAGGCGCCGGGGAACCGACCACAGGAGGTTTCCGGACGATTGTCAGACACGGCGAAAATATGCTATACTTTATTATCTGTATCTTTACCGGCAGGCGAGGCAGGCCGCCGGAGCGAGGGAAAGAAAGGGGAACCGAAGATGAAAAAATGGATCCGGATTCTGAGCACCGCCATCATGGCGCTGAGCCTGGCCTTCGGCGCCGGGGCGGAAAGCCCGGCCACCCCCGGGCCCGCTGAAGCCGGCCTTTCCGCGGACGCCGGAAACGCCCTGACCGCCGGAGAGCTGGCCGCCGAGGCGGAGCGGCTCAAGGCGATGGCCCTCGCCGCCTCCCCCATCAACGATCCGGCCGGGGAGGACGCCCGGTACGAGGACGGAATCCTTCATCAATACGAATTCGGCGCCCTTTACTGCGACCGGGCGGAGATGACGGCGGAAACGGAGATTCAGGCCTTTTCCGCCTCGGCGGGGGACGCCCTGCAGCCCCGGGGAAAAGGGATCGACAGCCGCTTCGACGAAATTACCGCCCTATACCCCAACGGGAATCCGTCGCTGGCCGGAACCCGGGAGGCGGCGCTGCTCTATCTCGACGAGGGCGAGGCGGGGAGCTTCCGCTACGGCATGATCCTTCGGGACGGGCAGCGGATTCAGCAGCTTGTCTACGGGGCGGTCGAAAAGGAAGGAGAGCAGTTTCGGATGGCCCGGCTGACCTACAGCCTGCAGGGCGGGATCGTCAGCGGGATTCAGGCCACCGGGCTCGGAGCGGCGGGGCTGGCGGACAGCAGCCTTCGGAACGAGCTTTATCAGGAGGTTCGGAATCTTACGGGAGAAACCGGGTATACCCGCGTTCAGAGCTCCGAAGTCGGAACCGATCTGACCCCCTTCGGGCCGGAGGATCTGCGTTTCGGCGAATTTCAGCTCGACGGGGCCACCCCGGAAAGCATGCCCGGGCAGCCGGAGGTTTTCGGGCCCGAGGAATGGGAGGGGGACGCCTCCGTCATCCGGGTCGTCGGCGAGGGATACGAGGCGGTTTTCAGGTGCGAGGCGGACGGGAGCCGGCCCCGGCTCTGGACCTTCGACATTACGGGAGAGGATCTGGAGGGACCCCGGGCCGTTCGGCTGGGGGACGCCCTTTTCGAGGACATGAACCGGTTCCGCCACGGGGAGAACGAAACCGACGGCGTGACCGAGCTGCTCTACGGCGAGAACGGGAAAGCCCCCTTCGGCCTGGCCAACTACGCCGGGGACGACGGGATGAGCCTGACCTACGCGACCACCCTCAGCGACGGACGGGAGATGACCATGACCCTGCGGTACGAGGGGGCCACGCTGACGGGGCTCTATATGATCGCCGAGGAGGGAAACACGAACCGTGAGGATTGATCTGACCTGCCCCGCGGAGGTCTTTCGGGTCGAGCTTCCGACGGAAGCCCTGCCGGCGGCCGGCCTTCTGCTTTACAACCTCAGCGACCGGGTCATCGCCAGCGTTGAGGCGACGATCACGCTGAAGGACGAAAAGGGCCAGGAGCGGGAGAAGGTGGTTTACCGCGCGCGCGCCCTCAACGGGCGGCCCCATTCCACCTTCCGGATGAGCGTACCCTGCCCGGCGGAGCCGGAGAACCGGAGCGCCGACGCCCTGATCGGCAAGGTCTGGTTCGCGGACAACGCCGTATGGCGGCGGAATCCCGCCGCGGAAACCGAATATGAGCCCAACGCGCTGCCCATCAGCCCGGCGCTGACGGCGCTCAAATACGCGGCGGGGGAGACGGCGGTCGGCTTTCCCAGCCAGCAGGACGGGCTCTGGATCTGCGTATGCGGCCGGCCGAACCCCGACCGGGCCGAGGTCTGCGCCCGATGCCGGCAGGAGAAGGCCTTCGTTTTCGCCCGGTTTAACCGGGAGGCCGTCGAGACCCAGGTCAGCCAGCGGGAGCGGCAGCTGGAGCTGGGCACCCGCAGCGCCCGGGAGGATACGCTGCGGCTGCAGCGGATTCGGGAAGAGGAATACAATCGGACAAAAAGCCGGAGAGCCCGGCGGATTCATATCGCGATCCTCGCCGCCTTCGCCCTCGCGGTGACCGCGGGGGCCTGGTTCGTCGGCGCGCCGGCGGTTCAGCTGATCGAAGGGCGGCGCGCCATCGAGGAAGACCGCTTCCCGGAGGCGGAAGCCATTTTCAGCCGCCTCGGAAGCTTCGGGGACGCGGAAGCTCAGCTGGCCGAAGCCCGGTACCGGCAGGCCCGGAAAACCGCGGAGGAGAGCCGGGACCCGGCGGAGCTGGCCGCCGCCGCGGAAGCCCTTCGGGCCATTCCCGACCGGGAGGAGGCCGCCGCGGCCGCCGACGAGGCCGAGATCCGGGCGGGAAACCTGCTGCTGGCCGGCGGAGACCGGGAGGGCGCGATGGCCGCCGCCGGACGGGCCCGGGAAGGCGCCCCGGGACGGGAAACCCTCCGGCAGGACTGCCTCTACGCCGAGGCGACGGAGCTCCTCGGCAACAAGGAATTTGAAAAGGCGCGGACGATCTTTCTCCGGCTCGGCAGCTACGGCGACGCGGCGGAGAAGGCTTCGGCCTGCGTTTACGAGCCGACGCTGCAGCTGATCGAGGACGGCCTCTACGACGAGGCGATCACCGCGCTGAGCGGCATCAGCGGATACCAGGACAGCCGGGAGCTGATCCTGAAATGCCACTATCTCAAGGGCATGATGCTCGAGCGGGCCGGGGATCCCGACGGCGCCGCCGCGGAATACCTGCTGGCCGCCGACTGGGACGACGCGAAGGACAAGGCCATGGCCATGATCTACGCCCAGGCGGAAGCGGCCCTGGCCACCGGGGACATCGCGAAGGCGGCGCCTCTCTACAGCGCCATTCCCGACTATCCCGGGGCGAAGGAAAAGAGCCGGGAATGCTATTACGCCCTGGCGGAAAAGAGCTACGGCGACACGGAATACCTGAGAACCCTCGAGCTGCTCGCGGAGGTACCGGACGACTACAGGGACACGGCGTCCCTCCGGAAAAAGAGCGCCTTCCAGGCCGGAAGCGCCGCCCTCGAGCGGGAGGAATGGGAAACGGCGGCCGGGCTGCTGGAGCAGGCCGGGGACGAAAAGGGCGCCGCGGGAAAGCTGGAGGCCGCGCGGGAGGCCTGGGCCGGTACGCTGATCGAGGCCGGGGACCTCAGCCGGGCCGAGGGGGTCATCAAGGCGATGGCGGAAGGCGAAAAACGGGACAGCCTGATGAAGCATCTGACCTGGACCCGGCTCAGGGGCCGGCTCGAGAACGGCGGGGATCCGGAGGAAATTCTCGGGGAGCTGCTGGCCCTCGGAGACTGGCCGGAGGCCAGGGACACCATCGCCGGGATCTATTACCGGCTCGGGGAGGAAGCGGCGGAGCGGAAGGAAGCCCTGGCCGCCGCCGACCTTTTCGAGGCGGCCGGGGACTATCCCGGCGCGAAGGAGAAGGCCCAGGAGCAGTACGACGCCTATTACGGGGAGCGGGCCCGGGCCATCCTCGAGGCCATGGAACAGAAGGAATTCGCCCTGGCGGTCACGCTGCTCGAAAGCCTGAACCTCGAAAAGCTCCCGGAGAGCTACGCGGGGCTTCGGGAGATGCTTCCCCAGGCCCGGTACGAGGCGGGGATCGCCCTGTACGACAGCGGGAAGATCTACGAGGCGCTGCCCTACTTCCGGGCCGCGGCGCCGGAAAACCGGCGGGCCGCCAACCGGCTGAAGGCCCCCTGCTATCTGATTCTCGGAAAATGGGCGGACCGGGAGGGACGGATTCAGGCGGAATTCCGCGAGGACGGAAGCTGCCGGATCGCCGGGGAGGAGATGCTCTTCCGCATGCCGGACAACTACAGCCTCGAAACCGGGAAGAGCGCCGGGGAAATGGCGAACACCATCCGGGTCTCCGATCTGACGGAGGGCCATCTCGGCCTCCGGGATCTTCGGAGCGATCCGCCGACCCTGTACAGCCTGACCCGGTCGGACGGGAACGCCACGGACAGCGCGGCCGCGAACCAGGAGGGGCACAGCGACCCGGAGGAAGGCGGGAGCGAAGACTTCACCGTCGCAGACGAGGAATAAGGATGAAAGCAACATGAAAGCAAGGCGGATTCCCCCGCTGGACGGACTGCGGACGATCATGATCGGGATCGTCAGCTGGTTCCATATCTGGCAGCAGAGCTGGCTCCAGCCCTTCATCGGCCGGACCAGCCTCGACTGGCTGGTTCGGAGCGGGTATATCTGGGTCGACGGGACGGTGCTCATGAGCGCCTTCCTCCTGTACCTTCCCTACGCCCGGGCCGCCCGGGGGGAAGGCGATCTCCCGGACATCCGGGAATTTTACCGGCGGCGTGCCCGGCGGATCCTGCCCTCCCACTATTTCATTACCCTCCTCACATTTTTCGCCATCTGCCTCCCTTGGAACCTCTACGGCGGAAACGGGCCCTGGATGGTTAAGGATCTCGCGACCCACCTGACCTTCACCTTTCCCTTTTTCTACGACACCTATGTCGCGACGCCCCTGGGAGCCGCCAGCTGGACCCTCGCCATCGAGGCCCAGGCCTATCTGCTCTTTCCCTGGATCGCCCGGGCCTTCATGAAGGCGCCCTTCCGGACGGCGGGGATCATGCTCCTGATCTGCTTCGGATTCCGGGCCTGGTGCCTCTGGGGACTGCGGGATTTTTCCATGGTCGTCAACCAGCTGATCAACTTTCTCGACGTCTACGTCATCGGCATCGCCGGGGCGATCCTCTACACCCGGATCGAGGCCCGGGCCGGGAAGGCAGACACCCGGGAAAAAGGAATCACCCGGATCGCCGCGGCCCTCGTCTTTTTCGCCGCCGGGGCCGGGCTCGTCCGGCTCCTTCAGTTTCAGGCGGGAACCAACGGATATCCCCAGATTCAGGCGCGGCAGATGATCTGGCGCCCGGCCTACGCCCTTCTTTTTCTCGGGATCATGCTGGGAAGCAGCTTCGGCCCGCGGCCGCTGCGGGCGGTTCTGGGAAACCGGGTCACCCGCTTTCTCGGGGGAATCAGCATGAACTACTACCTGATTCACCAGGTGATCGTGGTCCATCTGAAGCGAATTCATTTCCCGCCCTCGGTCAGCGAGACCCCGAACATGGCCGGGGAGCAGCCCTGGCAGAACCAGTTTACCATGGCGGCCTTCGGACTGAGCCTGGCCGCCGCCATCCTGATTACCTACGGAATCGAGAAGCCCTGCGGGAGGCTCCAGGACCAATGGCGGGCACGAAAAAAGGCCTCCGCGGGGGAAGCCTGAATCAACGGCGGGCTCGAAAAAGGCCTCCGCGGGGGAAGCCTGAATCAACGGCGGGCTCGAAAAAAGGCCTCCGCGGGGGAAGCCTGAACCGGCCCGGGCCGGGACTGGAACGGATTCCGGACAGAAAGGCGGACACGAACGGACGTTTACCGCGAAGGCGCTATTTCTTCGCCGCCCGTTTTTTCGGGGCCACCCCCCGAATCGTCGCGCTCGGAACCGAGGCCTGCTTCATAAAGGCGCTCGGGGAGATTCCCACGATATGCTTAAACTGCTTCGAGAAATGGTAGGGATCCTGCATGCCGACCTCGACGCCGGCCTGGCGGACGGAACAGTTCTGATCCCGCAGGAGCTCCTTCGCCCGCTCCATTTTACAATGGAGCACATAGGAGAGGGGCGGCATCCCCACCTCCGCCACGAAGCGCTTCCGGAAGGTTTCCATCGGCATTCGGGAGATGGCCGCCATTTCCGCCAGGGAGAAATTATCCCGATACTGATTGGCGCGAAGGGTATCCACCACCTTGGCGATTTCATGGGAGAGCATCGCGTCCATCGCCACGGGCTGGCCCCAGTGGGAAGCGATCATCCCGTACATCAGGTGCTGCAGCTGATAGGTCGCGTCCGCCGTTCCGGAATGGCGGACGATCACCTGGACGATCTGCTCGGCGAGGTAGACCTGGGACGGCAGGGCGCCCTGGCGCAGCGGCCGGTGCAGAAGCGCCCCCATTTTCCGGACCACCATCGGGCTCAGGGGCCCCTCCAGCGCGATCCACAGACAGCGGGCAACCTCCTCCGTTTCGATCACGCAGGCCTTATCGCCCCCGGGGAGAAAGCAGGTAAACCCCGCCGAAAGCACCAGCTCGTTCCCATCCCAGCGGAGCAGGATTTCGCCCTTTTCCACGACGAGCCAGACCCACTGATCATGCTGATTCAGCGGATAGCTCCCCCGGTCCAGCACAAAGGAGCCGGCGGCATTAATCCACGCCCCGCTGGCCCGGGTCAGACTTCCCGGCTTATGTACCCCCTCCACCACGAGGGACTCCATCGACTCGGGAACCGTATGCAGAAGAAAGGATTTCATGGCTTATCCTCCATCCGGCGCAACCAAATATGACAAATACTTGGACTAAGTATACGCTTCCGGCTTCCGCTTTGTCAAGGGAGCGCGGGCGGGGAAAACCCGAAAGGAACAAGAAAAATACCCGGACAGCACAGCAGACAGAAAGAAGGCCCGGCATGAGCATCATTCAGCGGATTCGCGAATACCGCGAGAGCCACGGAACCCGGTACACCCTGACCCGGCTCGGGCAGAAGACCCGGGAGCGCGTTTTCGGCACCTATGACCGGAAATTCCGGCGGGAGGCCCCCACGCCGGAGACGCTTCGCGCCCAGCGGCAAAACCCGCCCCCGGCCGGGCTGATCTCCGTCATCATTCCCGTTTTCAACACGGATCCGGGGATGCTTCGGGCGCTGACGGATTCCCTCGCCGCCCAGAGCTACGGGGCGTTCGAGGCGATCCTCTACGACGGGGGCAGCACCCGGAGGGAGACCCTCGGCGTTCTGGAGGAGGCGGAAAAGAAGGATTCCCGGATGCGGGTCATTCACGGGGCGGAAAACCGCGGCATCAGCGGGAACACCAACGAGGCCCTCCGCCTGGCCCGGGGCGAATACTGCGTACTCTGCGACCACGACGACCTGATCACCCCCGACGCCCTTTTCGAAATCGCCAAAGTCATCGCGGAGGAGGGGCCGGACCTGATTTACAGCGACGAGGACCGGATTACCCAGAGCGGCCGGCGGCACATGGACCCCCACTACAAGCCGGACTACTGCCCCGACAACCTGATTTCCGACAACTATTTCTGTCATCTGACCGCCATCCGGAAGCGCGTTTTGGCGGAAGTCGGCGGACTTCGGAGCGGGTTCGACGGCAGCCAGGACCACGACCTGTTTCTCCGCGTCGCGGAAAAGACCGACCGGATCCGCCATATTCCCCGGACCCTTTACAGCTGGCGGGAGAACTTCGGATCCATGAGCCACCGGAACCTTCTGACCTGCCTGGAGAACGGATGCCGCGCCGTTGAGGAGCACGAGGCGCGGATGGGCCGAAAGGTCGGCGCCGCCGCCGTCAATAAGGAGATCCGCCTCTGGTACGAGATCGATCCGGGCGCCTCCGTCGAAGCTCTGATCTGGGGCGGGGAGGAGGAGGAATGCGAAGCCTGCATGGGGGAGCTGGCCTTCCTGACCCAATGGGGTAAGCTCAGCGGCGTTCTGATTTCCGGGAACGGGAAGGACCGTTGGAAGCTGATCAACGAGGCCGCCCGGGAGAGCGAGGCGGACTACCTGCTCCTCATGGAGGCGGAAGTCGGCGGGATGAACCGGCATTTCCTCCGGGAGATGATCATGTACGCCCAGCGGGAGGACGTTTTCGCCGTCAGCCCCATCCTCACCGACCGGAAGGACCGCATCACCCACGGCGGATACGCCCTCGGCATGGCGGGCATCGCCGCCTGCGTCAACGAGGGCATGCGCCGGACCGCCGGGGGATGGCACGACATGATGAACAAGGTTCACAACGTCAGCGCCGTCAGCCTCTGCTGCTGTCTCGTCCGGCGGAGCGGATGGATCGACCTTTCGGAGGAATACGAGGGCGGCCTCGTCAGCGTCGACTGGGCCATGAAGGCCCGGGAGGCCGGAAAGCGCTTCGTCATCACCCCGCACGCAACCGCCCGGCGGGAAAGGGATCCGATGCTCCTCAGCGGGAGGGGGCGGAATCCCGCGGACGTCGAGCGGTTCGCGAAACGGTGGGGCCCGGCGGTCTGCGATCCCTGCTACAGCCCCCGGTTCCGGCGGGATCGGGCGAATTACCGCTATTGAGACAGATTTTGTCCGCGAACACGCAAGCGAAGCGGTTACAAAATCGTCATCTGTCACAGAATGGCCGACGTGAACTGCCGTTCACAGAAGAATCTTGAAGAGGGAAAGGGTTTTATGCTATGATGGCAGACGAACAAAGAATAAGGACCGGTGAAGGCAAGATGGAGCGCAAATACGACCCGAAAACGATCGAAAAGAAATGGCAGCAATACTGGGAGGAGCACAAGACCTTCCACACGGACGTATGGGATTTTTCCAGACCCAAATTCTACGCCCTCGACATGTTCCCCTATCCCAGCGGCGTCGGCCTGCACGCCGGGCATCCCGAGGGATACACCGCAACGGATATCGTCAGCCGGATGAAGCGCATGCAGGGTTACAACGTCCTGCATCCCATGGGGTACGACAGCTTCGGCCTTCCGGCGGAGCAGTACGCCATCAGCACCGGAAACCATCCGGAAGGCTTCACCGCCCACAACATCGAAACCTTCAGCCGCCAGCTCAGGGAGCTCGGCTTCGACTACGACTGGGACAAGATGATCGCCACCAGCGATCCCTCCTTTTACCGGTGGACCCAGTGGATCTTCAAGCAGCTTTATCTCGACGGATACGCCCAGTACATCGACATGCCCGTCAACTGGTGCGAAGAGCTCGGTACCGTACTGAGCAACGACGAGGTCATCGACGGGAAGAGCGAGCGGGGCGGGTATCCCGTCGTCCGCAAAAACATGAAGCAGTGGGTGATCAACCAGCCCGCCTTCGCCGAGAAGCTGCTCGAGGGCCTCGAGGAAATCGACTGGCCCGAGAGCACCAAGGACATGCAGCGCCACTGGATCGGCAGGAGCGAGGGCGTCGAGGTTGAGTTTCAGATTCAGGGCGGGGGCAGCTTCCGCATCTTTACCACCTGCATCGAGACGATCTACGGCGTAACCTTCATGGTGCTGGCGCCGGACGGACAGCTGGTTCAGGAGCTGATGCCCCGGATCCGGAATCAGGAAGAGGTCAAGGCCTATATCGAGGAAACCCGGAAGAAAAACGACATGGACCGGACGGAGCTCAACAAGGGCAAAACCGGATGCCGCCTCGAAGGCGTCAGGTGCATCAACCCCGCCAACGGGAAGGAGGCCGAGCTTTTCATCGGCGACTTCGTCCTCGCCAGCTACGGCACCGGCGCCGTCATGGCCGTGCCCAGCCACGACCAGCGGGACTTCGAATACGCCGTCGCCCACGGGATCGACATGATCCAGGTCATCGGCGGCGCGGATGTCAGCGAGCATGCCTTCGAAAAGCAGGACTACCTCGGAAAAGGCTGCCGGCTCATGAACAGCGAGGAGTTCACCGGGATGACCGTCGAGGAGGCCAAGGAGGCCATTACCGCCAAGCTCGAAAAAATGGGCGTCGCGAAGCGGACCGTGAACTACCACTTCCGCGAATGGATCTTCGCCCGGCAGCGGTACTGGGGGGAGCCCGTTCCCATGGTTCACCGGGAGGACGGGAGCCTTTATCCCCTGCCGGACGACGAGCTGCCGCTGGTGCTGCCGGAGCTGGAGGACTACAGGGGGCGGAACGGAAAGGCCCCACTCGAGAACGCCGAGGAATGGAAGCATTACGACCGCCACGGCGTCCGGGGCACCCGGGAGACCAGCACCATGCCCGGTTCCGCCGGATCCAGCTGGTACTACCTGCGCTACATCGACCCGAAGAACGAGACGGAATTCGCCAACCAGGAGCTTCTGAAGCACTGGATGCCCGTCGACCTGTATATCGGCGGGCCGGAGCACGCCGTCGGCCACCTGATGTACAGCCGGATCTGGAACCGGTTCCTCTACGACAAGGGGCTCAGCCCCGTCAAGGAGCCCTTTAAAAAGCTCGTGCACCAGGGGATGATCCTCGGGGAGAACGGCATCAAGATGGGAAAACGCTTTCCCGAATTCGTCGTCAACCCCAGCGACATCGTTCGGGACTACGGGGCGGATACCCTCCGGCTTTACGAAATGTTCATGGGGCCCCTCGAGGTCTCCAAGCCCTGGAGCAGACAGGGCGTCGAGGGCGCCCGGAAATTCCTGAACCGGGTCTGGACCTTCTTCACCAACGAGGAAAACATGACCGCGGAAAACGACGGAACCCTGGACAAGGTTTTCCACCAGACGGTTAAGAAGGTGACCGAGGATTTCGAAAGCCTCGGCTTCAATACCGCCATCAGCCAGATGATGATCTTCGTCAACGCCTGCTACAAGGCCGGGAAATGCCCGAAGACCTACGCGGAAGCCTTCGTTAAAATGCTCAGCTGCGTCTGCCCCCATATCGGGGAGGAGATGTGGAGCATCCTGGGCCACGGGGAAAGCCTCGCCCGCGAGCCCTGGCCGGAATGGGACGAGAGCGCCCTCCGGGAGGACACCATTCAGATTCCCGTCCAGGTCAACGGCAAGGTTCGGGCCACCGTCGAGATCGGCGTCAGCGAGGAGCAGGACAGCGTACTCGAAAAGGCCCACGCCATGAAGAACGTTCAGACCTTCCTCGCCGGAAAAACCGTCGTCAAGGAGATCTATATCAAAGGCCGGATCGTCAATATCGTCGTCAAATAAGACAGAAAAAGACAAGGCGGGCGGGCGGAATCCGTCCGAGAGATCGCCGTCCGTTTAGACAGAAAACGGCAAAGACGGCGCGCCGCCTCATCGCGGTAGGGAGCAGTCCCTGCCGCCTTTTTCTTCCCTGGGAAGAACCCGCTTATCTTCCGAAGGATTTCCTTCCCGGGAAGGTTTTCTTTTCTTTGAATATTTACATTTTCTTTAAGCAATCCGGCGAAAATATTTCCAAAATTATGTTGACAATGTTACAGGAATTTAATAAAATAATCATGTATCGGAATATTTCCGCGAAACGAGCGCGAGGTGATTAGAACATGACAAAAATCCATCGCAGGATCCTGGCCCTGACCCTGGCGCTGATGACAGCGGCAGCCCTGCTTCCCGGATTCCTGATGAAGCCGGCGGCCGCGGAAAGCGACCTGGGGATCACCACCGCGGACAAGGTGAACCTGCGCATCTATGCCAGCCCGAAGGCCGGCTACATCGTCCGGCTGCCGGCGCAATATGTCTGCACCGTCCTGAGCGAAACCGACCAGGAGGGCTATCACTGGTTCCAGGTTACCTGCGTCGATCCGGAGAGTCCGACCGGAAGAACCCAGACCGGATATATCCGGGGGGACTGCTTTCGCCGGCTGACGGACGAGGAAGCCGCCAACTATACCAAGACCGGGACCGCCTCGGGCGGCTCAGGCGACGCCGTCAACACGAACACGTCCGTCGAGGGCATGTACGGGATTGTCGTCAACGGCAGCGGCGTCAACGTACGCCAGGGGCCCGGAACCATGTACCGCAGCCTGCTGAAGCTGAACCGGGGGGATACCGTGACCATTCTCGAGGCGCCCTCCATCAAGAACAGCAGCGAAACCTTCTATAAAATTCAGACCGGCAGCACCGTCGGCTACATCATGTCCACCTTCCTGCAGGAGAGCGGAGCTCCCGCGCCGGTGCCTTCCCCCACCTCCGCCCCGTCCCCCACGGACGTCGTCGGATACGTCATGACGACCATGAGCGGCGTCAATCTTCGGGCCACCATGGGCGGCACCGTGATCCGCCAGCTCGGGAAGGGGGAAACCTATCCCTATCTTCTGGCGCCGACCAAGAAGGGCGGCTACACCTGGTATTTCGTTCAGGCCGGGAACAACCGGGGCTATCTCCGCAACGACGTCGTCAAGGTCGTCGGCAGCTCCCCCGATACCCCCACCGCCGCCCCGACCGCCACGCCAGCCGACAACACCGGCTATGTCATTACCACCGCCGGCGGCGTCAACCTGCGCAAGAACGCCGGGTTCACCGATCCCATCGGACGGGTGGACCGGGGCGTTATCCTTCCCTACTATGAAACCAGCGTCGTCAAGGACGTCACCTGGTTCCAGGTGGTTCATCCCACCCTCGGCACCGGATGGCTCCACGGCAGCTATGTCGCCACCTGCGACGAGAAGGGCAACCGGACGATCGATCCCAACGGCGGAAACAGCGGCAGCAGCAATTCAGCCCAGGAAGCCAGCTACAACACCCTGAAGGTCGGATCCACCGGCGACGCGGTGCTGAACCTGACGACGGAGCTCAAGAACCAGGGCTACTACAAGGGATCGGTCACGCGGAACTACACCACCACCGTCGCCAACGCCGTTCGCGCCTTCCAGCGGGACAAGGGGCTGACCGTCGACGGCGTCGCCGGCGCCGCCACCCAGCACAAGCTCTACGGCACCGTACCCATCGGCGCCGGCGACAACAGCAACCTGGAATTCGTCATGTATCCCGCCGAGAAGATCGACTGGTACAACGGCGGCATCAACGAACTCTGGGCCCGGGGCGACAACTACAAGGTATACGACGTCAAGACCGGCATCGTCTGGTGGGCCCACCGGTGGGCCGGCGGATACCACGTCGACGCCGAACCCCTGACCGCGGCGGATACCGCCCGGCTCTGCAAGAGCTACGGCGTGACCACCGCCCAGGAAATCGCCGACAAGAACCTGTGGCAGCGGCGGCCACTGCTGGTCACCATCGGAACGAGAACCTTCGCCTGCTCCCTGTACGGCGTGCCGCACAACTATCCGGAAGGCGACACGATTTCCACCAACGAATTCAAGGGGCAGCTGTGCATCCATTTCACCAACAGCCGGACCCACACCGGAAGCTCCGTCGACAAATACCATACCGAGGCCATCGAATACGCCTGGGAAAACGCGCCGAACGGACACAAATAAACCCGGACAACGGAACCGGGAACAGCCGGATGAAATAGCCGGAGCAACACATCAACCCGGGAAGCAGGGCACAGGAAAGCGCCCTGCTTCCTTTCCGTATCGGCAGGAAATAGCACGGGGTTCGGAGAATATTCTCGGGGCGGACTGAAATGGTTCGGAGGAATCAACGGATTCATCGGCTTCCGGGGATTCAAAGGGTTTTTTAAAGATTCAGGAGGTTTCAGGCATGGCCAGCAAAGCCAAGGTATGCTACGCCTGCAGCGCATGCGGATACGAGACGCCGAAATGGGTCGGGCGATGCCCGGGCTGCGGCGCGTGGAACACGCTGGAGGAAAGCGTTTCCGCCGTTCCGGAAAAAGCCGCCGCCCGGCCCGCCAAACAGCGGCCCGGCACCGGCGCCCGGGCGATGCTCCTCAAGGACATTCCCGAGGATACCACGATTCGGATTTCCACGGAGATCAGCGAGCTGGACCGGGTTCTCGGCGGCGGCATCGTCGAGGGCGGGCTGATGCTCATCGGCGGGGATCCCGGGATCGGAAAGAGCACCCTGCTTCTTCAGACCTGCGCCCATCTCGCCCGGCAGGGAAAGCGCGTTTTATACGTCAGCGGGGAGGAATCCGCCCGCCAGATCAAGCTGCGGGCCTCCCGGCTCGGGATCCGGGAGGATATTCACGTCCTCGCCGAAAATGCGCTGGATGAGGTCGAAAACCGCCTTCGGGAGCTTCAGCCCGACGCGGCCGTCATCGACAGCATTCAGACCATGTACCGGCCGGAGATGGCCTCGGCGCCGGGGAGCGTTTCCCAGATTCGGGAGGGCACCAGCCTGATCATGCGCCTCTGCAAGGAGACGGGAACGAGCATTTTTCTTGTCGGCCACGTTACGAAGGACGGCGCCATCGCCGGGCCCCGGATGCTGGAGCACATGGTCGACGTGGTTCTTTATTTCGAGGGAGACCGGCAACAGGACTACCGGCTGCTGCGGGCCGTGAAGAACCGGTTTGGGAGCGTCAACGAGCTGGGGGTGTTCCGCATGACCGGATCGGGCATGCAGACCGTCGAAAACCCCAGCGAGGAGCTGCTGAGCCACCGGGCCAAGGGCGCCAGCGGAAGCTGCGTGTTCTGCGGGCTGGAGGGCTCCCGGCCCCTGCTGTGCGACGTCCAGGCGCTGACCAGCCCCACCTATTACGGAACGCCGCGGCGCACCGTCAACGGCGCCGACGCCGGACGGATCGCGCTGCTGCTGGCGGTGCTGGAGAAGCGGGCCAGCCAGCGGACCTATAACCAGGACGTTTACATCAACGTCGCGGGCGGGCTCGAGCTGAGCGAGCCAGCCGCCGATCTGGCCCTTTGCACCGCCGTTGCCAGCAGCCTCAAGGACCGGACCCTTCCCCCGGAGGTCGCCGTCATGGGCGAGGTCGGGCTGGCCGGCGAGGTGCGGACGATTCCCCAGTGCGAACGGCGCATCAGCGAATGCGCCCGGCTGGGTTTCACCACCGTGATCATTCCCCGGTCAAACGCCAGGCGGATTCAGGCGCCGGAGGGCGTCCGGATCATCGGCGTCGATACCGTCGCCCAGACGCTGAGCGTCCTTTTCTGATCAGACGTGAATTACCATTCACAGAGGAGGAAAACCACGATGAAATCCAAAGGCGTGGAGCGGCTGCTCCGCTTTCTGCTGGTTCTCAGCGGCGTCGGCATCGGGCTGGCCGTGGCCCAGATCGCGCTGGATCTTTTCCGGACCGCCAACCCGAACACCCAGATTCCTGCCCGCTATCCCGTGATCGGCTATATCGCCATGGGAATCCTCGGGGGGGCGCTGCTGGCGCTGCTTTCCGGAAGAATTATCCGGCGGTTTTCCCGCTTTTCCAGCGACGTTCAGAAACAGTTCGACAAAATGCCGCTGAACCAGATGATGAGCGCCGTGCTGGGGCTGATCCTCGGGCTGATCGTCGCGGCGCTTCTCCGCCAGATGATTACCTTCCTCGGGCCCGGAATTCTCTCTACCGCCCTGAGCGCCATCCTCTATCTCCTTCTGGGAGCGCTGGGTTACAACATCGGAAAGCGACGGAGCCGCGAGTTTATGGCCATGATGACCCGCCTTTCCGGGGCCCGGGAAAAAAGCCGGATCCGACGCCACGGATACGCCTCCCGAAAATTCATCGACACCAGCGCCCTCATCGACGGGCGGATTCTCGCTGTCGCCCGGACCGGCTTTATCGAGGGCGAATTTGTTATTCCCCAGTTCGTTATCGACGAGCTGCAGCGCGTTTCGGATTCCGCGGACAGCTCCCGGCGGGAGCGGGGACGGCGGGGGCTTGAAATTCTTGCCGAAATGAAGGAAAGCCTCAAGCAGCTGACCATCGATGAAAACGACATCGAAGGCATCAGCGATGTGGACGTCAAGCTGATGCGCCAGGCCCGGGACTGCGGCGGCACCGTAATTACCGTTGACTATAACCTGCAGAAGGCCGCGGCGGTCAGCGGCGTCCGGTCCCTGAACGTCAACGAACTGGTTGAGGCCCTCCGGCCCGCCGTTACCCAGGGAATGGCCCTGCATATCCGCGTCGGCCGGGAGGGCCGGGAGCCCGGGCAGGGCATCGGCTACCTCAGCGACGGTACCATGATCGTCGTCGAGAACGGAAGAAACCGGATCGGGGAGGAGACGGAGGTCGTCGTCACCAGCGTGCTGCAGACCTCCGCCGGAAGAATGATCTTCGCCAAAATCCCCGAAGGCCCGCCGGAAAAACCGGAACGGGCTCAGAAGACATCCGTCGGAACGAAGAATGCGCTTTGAAGGAGACAGGTTTTGTCCGTGAACGCGTCAGCGGGAACGGTTACAAAATCGTCATCCGGACAGAAAAGCAGACGTGAACTGCCATTCACAAAGGAGGAGAACCGGACGAAGGGCTACCGCAGAAGGCTGCTGGTAGCCTCTTCTTCATATTGCCGGGTATAAAGACGGAAATAGGCCCCCTTACGGGCCAGCAGCTCCCGATGGGTTCCCTGCTCCACGATCTTTCCGTCTTTCACCACCAGGATCAGATCCGCGTTTTTGACCGTCGACAGACGATGGGCGATTACCAGGGAGGTCCGGCCGCGAATCACCGCATCGATGGCTGACTGTATTTTCTGCTCCGTCAGGGTGTCCACCGAGGCCGTCGCCTCGTCCAGCACCAGAATCCGCGGATCCGCCAGGATTGCCCGGGCGAAGGAGATCAGCTGCTTCTCTCCCGTCGAAAGCATCTCGCCGCCCTCGCCCACGTCCGTATCGATTCCCTTTTCCATCTTCGCGATTACTTCATCCGCGGAAACCAGGCGCAGCGCCCGCTGAATCTCTTCCTCCGTCGCGTCCGGATTCCCGTAGAGCAGGTTTTCCCGGATCGTTCCCGAGAAAAGATGCGGCGTCTGGAGCACGTAGCCGATCGCGCTGTGGAGCCAAAGCTGGCTGCGCTCCCGGGCATCCCGGCCGTCGATCAGCACCTGGCCCGAGGTCGGCTCGAAGAAACGGCAAACCAGATTCACCAGGGTACTCTTGCCCGCCCCGGTTTCCCCGACGATCGCGATATTGCTGCCGAAGGGAATTGAAAGATTAAAATGCTCCAGGACATATTCATCCCCGTCCGGATAGCGGAAGGTCACATCCCTGAATTCCAGATCCCCCCGGATCGGTTCCCAGTTTTCCTTCTTCGGGGAAAAGCTGTCGCCATATTTTTCGATGACCTCCGGGGTATCGGTAACGTCGGATTTCGTCCCCAGCAGGCGCGTCAGCCGCTCGATATTCACCTGGGTCGTAATCACATCGGAAATCGCGTCCACGATCCAACGTACGGGCTCCATCATGCCCTGGGCATAGCTCATAAACATCGAAAAGGTTCCTACCTCGGCCGCCGCGATATAGCCTCCCTGCCACAAAACGATCGCCAGGGCCAGGGAGGACGCCAGATTCATCGTCACCGCGAAGGCGCCCCGCAGGCGGGCCGCCCAGACGCTCATACGCCTCATTTCCTCCGTATCCCTGACAAAATCGTCGGACATCCGGTCTTCGATCACCAGCGTCTTGATGGTTTTCGCCCCGGTGATGCCCTCGTTAAAGTCGCCGGTTATCCGGCTGTTCATCTCCCGGATCCGGCGGTTCGCCCGGATCAGCTTTCCCTGGAAGAAGGAGAAAAGGATCACGATCAGGGGCAGAATCGTCATCACCATCAGCGCCAGCCGGGCGTTGATCGCCAGCATGACCGCCAGGGAACCCACCAGATAGCTGATATGCCAGACGGCGTCCATCATCGTCCAGGACACCAGGGAACCGATCCGCCCGGTGTCGCTCATCACCCGGGCGTGAATATAGCCGACGCTGTTCTGGTTAAAATAGCTGAAGGACAGCGTCTGAAGATGGTTGAAGGCCGCCGCCCGCAGATCCCGGTTGACCGAGACCTCCGTCGTCATCGCTCCCCGGCAGGAAACATAATTCATACAGGAAGCGAACAGGATCGCCAGAACATACAGCACGATATAGGCAGGAAACGTATCCAGGGTGCCGCCGGCGATAAAATGATTCAGGGCGTAGCGCTGAAACAGCGGAAGGATGATATCCACCGCGCTGCCGCCCAGGCCGCAGAGGATCATCCAGAACAGCGTTTTCCGATAGGCGCTGACATAAGGCAAAATCTTCGGAATACCGAAAAAACGCAGCGATTTTCTTTCCTCCATCGTCAGCTCCCCTCCTCCTCTGTGAACGCCGGCCTAAGTTCGCTGTTCCTGCCGGATGACGATTTTAATGCCGCGTCCCGCTCGAGCGGATCACGGACAGAATCAGGCTCCCGATTCATCGACTGAATCCGGTCTATTTCCTGATACAGCCCCGGCTGGGAGCGAAGCTCCTCCGGGGTTCCCAGCTGGGCCACCCGGCCATGATCCAGCACCAGCACCTGGTCCGCCCGGGAAAGGGTCGTAATCCGGTGGGAGATCAGAATAATGGTCGCGGTCCCAAAGCGCTCCTCCAGCGCAGCCCGGATCTTCGCGTCCGTCTCCGTGTCCACCGCGGAAAGAGAATCATCAAAAATCATGATGGGGACGGGCCGCGCCAGCATCCGCGCGATCGCCGCCCGCTGCTTCTGGCCGCCCGAAAGCGTTACGCCCCGTTCCCCCACGAAGGTATCATATCCCCGGGAAAAGCCGGAAATCGTATCCTCCAGGCAGGCCGCCCGGGACGCTTCCCGAAGGCTTTCCTCCGACAGATCCGCCGAGGTGATTCCCAGGTTTCCCCGCAGGGTACGGGAAAACAGAAAGGGTTCCTGCAGCACGATTCCGATATTGCGGCGAAGATGGCTCAGGCTGATCCGACGGATATCCCGTCCCCCGATCGTTATCCGACCGCTGCCCTCCTCCAGCGGATAGAGCCGGTCCAGCAGATACATCAGCGTGCTCTTTCCGGAGCCGGTTCCGCCGAGGATGCCCAGGGTCGATCCCGCGGGAATCGTCAGGGAAATATCATGCAGCATTTCGGGGCAGCCCTCATAGGCGAAGGAAACATGCTCGAAGCGGATATCTCCGTCCATCGGCGCCTCCGATGATCCGGGAAGATCCCTTTCCTCCTCCGACTCCATGATCATCGCAATCCGGTCTATTCCGACCCCCGCCTTCGACATTTCACTGATCATCCGTCCCAGCTGCCGAACCGGCCAGACCAGCATACCGTTATAGCTGACAAAGGCGATAAACTCGCCGCTGGTCATCCTGCCCTGGAGACAGAAAACCACGCCGAAAACAATCACCAGCATCACCTGAAGTCCCGAGAGGATATCCACCGTGGACCAGAACAGGCTCATCAGCTTTCCCAACCGAACCCAGAGGGAAGTATAATGCCGATTCTGAGCGTTAAAGCGATCCCGTTCATACCGCTCCCGGCCAAAGGCCCGCACCACCCGGACCCCCGTCAGGTTTTCCTGGGCCATGGCGGAAAGACGGCCTTCATTTTCATCGCAGGTCTGGAAACCGCTTCTGAACTTCCGATGAAAGAACAGGGAATACCAGACGATTACCGGCAGCGGAATCATCGCGATCAGCGTCAGCGTTCCGTTCATGCCAAGCATGAACACCATGCTCAGCAGCAGCAGAATCAGGATCCGTATCAGATTCGTCATCTGTTCGGAAATAAAGTTCCGCGTCGTTTCAATATCGCTGGTGCAGCGCTGGATAATATCTCCCGTATGATACTGCATATGCCACTGGAAGGGGAGACGCTCAATATGGCGATAGAGCGAATCCCGCATGGTCTTCACCAGCGTTTCGCTGCCCCTGGCGTTCATAACCCGGAATCCGTACAGCGCCGCTACCTTAATCAGCGCGATTACCAGCACTGCCGCCGCAGCTATCCACAGATGATCCCGGATCCACTCCGCGCCGCCCAGCTGCTCCAGCAGGCCGCGGACGACCGGAGACAGTGTATCCAGCGGAGCCCGGCCCAGCACCTGGTCCACCGTAATCCGGATGATCTGCGGCGTAACCATATCCGCCAGCGCGGATACCGCCGCGCAGATCATGCACATCAGAAAGAAAAACTTACTTCCCTTCAGAAAGGTTCGGAGCAGTTTCGCCCGTCCCGAACCGGAGCGGTTTTTCTTCATTTGCTCGTTCATAAATAACCTCAGTTATCAACATAAAAATGCCCGCTCTCGTTCTCCGAAAGCGGGCAAAAAACACCATTTCAGCGCGGCGGCTGCAGATGGAAACTCAGACGTAATCGAAGATTACTTGAGTTCCGCGAAGTACTTGATGGTGCGGACCATCTGGCTGGTGTAGCTGTTCTCATTGTCGTACCAGGACACGACCTGCACCTGATAGGTGTCATCGTCAATCTTGGTCACCATGGTCTGGTTCGCATCGAACAGAGAGCCATAGGTCATGCCGATAATATCGGAGGAAACAAGCTTCTCGGTGGTATAGCCGAAGGATTCGGAGCTCTGCGCCTTCATGGCGGCGTTGATCGCTTCCTTGGTCACATCCTTGCCCTTGACGACGGCCACCAGGATCGTGGTGGAGCCAGTGGGCACCGGAACGCGCTGGGCGGAGCCGATCAGCTTCCCGTTCAGTTCCGGAATCACCAGACCGATCGCCTTCGCGGCGCCGGTCGAGTTAGGCACGATATTGGCCGCGCCGGCCCGGGCCCGCTGCAGGTCGCCCTTCCGATGGGGACCGTCAAGAATCATCTGGTCACCGGTATAGGCATGCACGGTGGTCATGATACCGCTGACGATCGGGAAGGCATCGTTCAGAGCCTTGGTCATGGGCGCCAGGCAGTTCGTCGTGCAGGAAGCGGCGGAGATCACGGTATCTTCGGGCTTCAGAATATTATGGTTCACATTGTAAACGATGGTGGGCAGATCGTTTCCGGCAGGAGCGGAGATAACAACCTTCTTGGCACCCGCCTGGATATGCGCCTCGGCCTTGGCCTTGGAGGTATAGAAGCCGGTGCACTCCAGCACAACGTCCACATCCAGCGCCTTCCAGGGCAGATTCGCGGCCTTGGGCTCGGCATAGATCGTGATTTCCTTGCCATCCACAGTGATGGAGCCGGGAACCTTCACGGTCTTCCCATCTTCCTCAAAAACGGGCTCCTTGGCAGACACGGTATGCTTATTTTCACCGATGACGCCGCAGTATCCCTTCTGAGCCGTATCATACTTCAGAAGATGAGCCAGCATCCCAGGGCTGGTCAGGTCATTAATCGCGACCACTTCGTATCCATCGGCACCGAACATCTGACGGAAAGCGAGCCGTCCGATCCGGCCAAAACCATTGATAGCAACTTTAACTGCCATTTGGAAAACCCTCCTCTTAAATCAATCGCTCATGGCGTTCTTGGTTCCAACGGGTATTCTATCCTGTTTTCCCTTTTTTTGCAACTCTTTCTTTTCTTTTTTGCGCTTCTTTCAGCCACTTTCGGCCACGGGGAGTTTCTCTCTTCCGTTTTCCCTTTTTGGCCCGCTTCATGCCCTTTTTATACAGGTAAGTTTTCCACAGCCTTGTCAGGGTTGTATTTGCTTGCTTTCCGAGGGTAAGTTTTCTGAAAACGTTTATTTATAAGGCTTTCATTGGTTATTAAAACGCTGTGGAAATCTGTGAATAATTGTGGAAAACATGTGGAATATTTGGAGGATATCCTTTGAAACCCTTTATTTTTCATCATTTATTTCTCTGTGGATTTCCGGCTCCTGGCCATCGCTGACCAGCTGGGACAGCGGGAGATCCGTCTCGATAAAAGGATCCTCCTCATAGATATTCTCCAGGGAATGCTCCCCGTCGGGAGACGCGTCCTGTTCAGGAAGTTCCGGCTCATTCTTCGATTCCGAAGCGTCTGCGGCCGCTTCTTCCGGAGCCTGATGGCCGGGGAAGGACAGATCAAAATATCCGTCATCCGTGATTTCCAGCCGCATGATTTCCCCGATCTCCGGCATGGCCACGACTTCCGTGAGGCGGTTACCCGCGGTTCTGGCATATTCCACCGCGACGTCCGTTCGATGAAAATAATGCATGGGAATCAGAATGGCCGGCTTGACCGCCATGATGAAATAATTGGCACCGGCATCAAACATAAACCCCTGGCGGGGATCCACCGGGAAAAAGGCCAGGTCCACCCTTTCCCTGGTCAGCGGATCCACCGCTTTTCGGAATTCCGTCTCCGCTTCCTCCATTTCCTGCATGGTGGATTCCTCCCGCCAATGCCAGAAATTCAGATCTCCCGCGTGAAAGAGACGGAACCCGTTCCAGTCCACCAGAAAGCTTACGCCCAGATCTGTCGAATCAAAGGCCTTCACCGTCAGTCCTTCCGTCAGCGTCAGCATATCCCCCGGGGCCATTCGCTTCCCCCGGGTTCCTACCGGCATATCGGAGGAAACAATATAGGTTACGTCCACTCCATCCCGCCAGGTAAACACGATGGGATCCATATGATCAATATGCTCATGGGAGATCAGAACAAATACCTTTTTATATTTCTTCAGCTCTGAAACCGTCAGTTCCACATCCGGCGTCAGTTCTCCCTTTTCACCCCGCCAGTAATCAAAAACCAGCAGGATCTCCCCATCAGAAACGGAAAAACCGCTGTGATAGTAGTGAGTGATTCTCAATACGCTGCTCAAGAAACTGCGCTCCTTCTTTTTTCCCGCTTTCTTTCTTCAGAAATCCATGAAGAAACACGATTGTTCATCCTTTTTATATAAACATCGCGCAAAAGCGCGACGGAAATCGCAGTCAGTGAATATTACCATAATTAACGCTATATGTCAATTTTTCAGGGCTGATATTACAATCTCATCCCACTTTCTATCTTAATTTTAAAGCTTTTTTTCCTTTTTAACCCACAATTATAAAAAAGACAGAAAAAGAGCTGTGAGGCTCAGGATTTTTCAATCCTTTTTCTCACAGCCCTTTTTTATTTTTCACCTATTTTAAGCCCAGGGGTTTTCCGTCGGATACGGAAGTCCCTTCGGCTGGTTATAGGCAATATCGGCCACGCCCAGATACTTGAAGACTTCGAAGAGCTGTTTAGCACAGTGGGCAAAGGCAACCGCTCCATGATGCGGATAACGCTTCTGAACCAGGACATGGCGATAGAAACGCCCCATCTCTTTGATCGCAAAAATTCCGATTCCGCCAAAGGAACGGGTCGCAACCGGAAGAACCTCGCCCTCCGCGATATAGGCTTTTACATTTCCGTCGCTGTCGCACTGCAGGCGATAGAAGGTAATCGGGCTGGCCGCGATATCTCCCTCCAGCGTACCGCGCGTGAAATCCGGTTCGCTTCCTTCCGGCTCCAGCAGACGATGCTGAATCAGCTGATATTTCACTGCGCGATCCGCGCACATCTTGCAGCTCGGCGTATTCCCGCAGTGGAAACCCATAAAGGTATCCGTCAGTGTATAGTCGTATTTTCCCTTGATATCCTCGTCATAGATATACTGGGGAACGGAATTGTTAATATCCAGCAGCGTTACGGAATCTCCCGTCAGACAGGATCCGATATACTCACTCAGCGCCCCGTAAATATCCACTTCACAGCTGACCGGAATCCCGCGGCTCGCCAGCCGGCTGTTTACATAGCAGGGCTCAAAACCAAACTGAGAGGGGAAGGCTGGCCAGCACTTATCGGCAAACGCAACATATTTTCTGGCGCCCTTATGCTTTTCCGCCCAATCCAGCAGGGTAATTTCAAACTGGGCCATCCGGGCGCTGAGCTCCGGATAATATTTTCCTTCGCCCATTTCCTTCGCCATTTCTTCGCAGATATCCGGAATCCGGGGATCATTCGCGTGCTCCTTATAGCTGACGAGAAGATCCAGCTCGCTGTTTTCCTCAATTTCAACACCCAGCTCATAGAGGCCCTTGATCGGGGCGTTGCAGGCAAAGAAATCCTGCGGACGCGGTCCGAAGGTAATAATCTTTAGATTCTTCAGCCCGACAATAACCCGGGCAATCGGAATAAACTCTTCAATCTTGTCCGCCAGCTCTTCCGCCGTTCCAACGGGATATTCCGGAATATATCCTTTCAAATGACGCATTCCCAGATTATAGCTGCAGTTCAACATGCCGCAGTAGGCATCTCCGCGGCCGTTGATCAGATCTCCGTCTCCCTCTGCCGCCGCCACATACATGACGGGCCCGTCAAAATTCTGGGCAATCAGCGTTTCAGGCGTCTCCGGCCCAAAGTTACCCAGAAAAACACAGGCCGCATTGCATTCATTTTTCTTCAGTTCTTCCACAGCCTTCAACATATCCAGCTCATTTTCGACCGTCGTCCTGATTTCAACAAAATTGAGCTTTTTCTGACCGCATTTTTCCGCGATGGCCGCTCTGCGCTTCTCACTGAGAACGATCGGGAAACAGTCACGGGAAACCGCAACCAGACCCAGCTTGATAACGGGAATGTTCTGCATAATAATCTTTCCTCCTCATTTTCCATTTTCACCGACCGTACCCATTTTTTGTACGGACTTGTTCTTTTCGTAGAATATCATTTCAAAACAGGTTCGTCAACTGCTTTCATTTTGATTTCATTTTTCTTTTTTGTCATTTTTATTTTATCTTTCTGTAGCTTTTTCATCATATCTTTTCCCCAGCTCCCTGCCGGAATTCGCCCCGCAGATCTTTTATCCAGCTGGATTTCAGCTATTTTCCACCGAAAAATTGTTTGTTCATAGAGATACTATTTGCAATTATCCACATTCAATTCATAATAATCTGTCAGATACGTTGATTTTTAAGGGTTCTTAGCCTGTGTATAACTTGTTGATAATCTTTTAATTCTTATAGAAACAGAGGATCTTTCATTAAGGTTTCATGAGATGCTCTTTCCGATTTCTCCGATTCCGGATCCATTTCAATTAACTGAACCGTTCCCTTTCCGTCCCGATGATGAACTTCAAATATTTTCTGATGAAAAGAGGAGATCGTCTCCCGATCCGTACAGGTAATAAACGTCTGATAAGAAGCGATTTCATTTATCAGACCTGCTCTTCTTCGCTGATCCAGCTCACTCATGACATCATCCAGCAATAGTACCGGTTTTTCTCCGCTCAGTTCGTAAATCATTTTCATTTCAGCAATTTTAATGCTAAGCGCGGCGGTACGAACCTGACCCTGGGAAGCAAACATTCTCATGTTTTTTCTGTTCAGCGTAAAAATCAGATCATCCCTGTGGGGACCCGCGGAGGTCAGACCAAGCCGAATATCCTCTTCCCGGGATGATTTCAGTTCATTCAGAAAAGCCTCGCCGATTTCTTCTTCGTTTGCTTCCTTCAGAGAACTATGATAAAGAACCGAAAGCTCCTCCTGATCCAGACCGGTAATTTTCTGATAGCTCTCCATGGCCACCTGATTCAACCGCATAACAGTTTTTTTTCTTTCCCTGATGATCAGTTCCACCGGAGCCGCCAGGGCCTGGTCAAAATCACTCAGCCAGTCCGCAGACTTCATATTTCCCGCTTTCATCGACTTCAGGAGCGCGTTTCTCTGATCCAGACCCATTCTGTATTGCTGAAGGGCAATAAAATATCGCCTGTTGGTCTGGCTGATCATCATATCCAGAAACCGGCGGCGGGTAGAAGGACCTTCACGGATTAACCCCAGATCTTCCGGAGAAAAAATAACACACTGAAGACAGCCCATCAGTTCCGAAAACCGACTGATTTTTTTTTCGTCCAAAAAAATTGTTTTTTTTCCGGCGGGAGCAGAAGACAGCTGAACCGTTATTTTTCTTTCAGCGCCGCCCCCAAATACTTCCACCTGGCACAGAGAAGAATCATGACCAAACCGAACGGCGGACTGATCATGATTCAGGCGATGGGATTTTCCCAGAGAACAATAATGAATCGCCTCCAGAATATTTGTTTTCCCGGACCCGTTCGCTCCGAAAAATACGTTCACTCCATCGGAAGGAATCAGGTTCAGATGATCATAATTCCGGAAATTCGTCAGGATAATCTTCTGAACGATCATGGTTTTTCTATTCTTGTCAATTTACTGGAATACCCTGACGGGAAGAACCAGATACAGATACTGATCCCCCTGCTGGGGAACAACTACACAGGGCGCCACACTGGAATTAAAACGCATGCACAGATGATCATCCGTCACGTTGCGGATCACGTCTATAATATATCGCGCATTAAAAGCAATATCCAGATCCTGACCATTCAGGGATATTTCCATCTCTTCCTCCACATTTCCCATTTCAGCGTTGGAAGTGATTTTCAGTACATTTTTGCGGAAGGACATCTTAATCATGTTATTTTTCCTTCCCTGGCCATCAGACTGGCTCTGTCAATCGCGTCCTGGACAGCACTCTTTTCGGCAAGCGCCTCCACAGTAAACTGACTTGGAATAATCCGCCGGTAATCAATATATTCCCCACTCAGCAGCGTACTGTAAAGACAGATATTCCCAAAGCTGAACTCTACACGTCCGGCTTCCACCATCATTGTACAGAAGGCATCGTCATCCGGAAGAATACGGGCCAGCTCGTTAATGACCTTTCCCGGAATAATCGCGGAAATCATATCCATCCCTTCCGGCAGTTCAAAGGGCTGAAAAAGCTTTTGCAGCGCCAGCCGAAATCCGTCAAGAGCAACCAGGCGCGCTTCAGTCCTGCTGATTTCAAGCAGGCAGCCTGTCAAAATCGGCCTGCTTTCATCGCTTGCAATCGCAAAACTGACATGACTTATCATATCCTTCAACTTTTTTTGAGGAATCTTCACCTTAATCCCCTGGATCATCCTGTTCACCGTCGGATATTCCATGGGATCCATCACCGCAAGGGTACTGCGGTTTTTCATGCAGCGAATAGTGGCTGAACGGCCATCCTCTGCCTGAATCATTACCGATCCGGAAGGCATCTTTCGAATCAGCTCCGTAATCATGCGCCCGGGAAGAACCGTTTCCCCCTCTTCCGAAATGTCAGAGGCATTCATATATTCGATCACCAGGGAGCCATCCGAACAGGTCATGGTGACCCGTCCATCCTTGGCGGAAAACAGAACTCCTTCCAGTATTTGTTTGGCAGGGCGGGCAGACAGGGCCCTGGTCACTGTGTTCAGACCTTCGATCATATCCTGGGTATTCATGATGAATTTCATAATAATCCTTCTTTCGATCAGATGCTCACGTTTCCTGTTTCTGATGATTTACTCTTTAAAATAATATCGTTATCATATTAGAGCCTGTGAATCCTGTGGAAAAAGTTTCAGGCATTGAGATAAAAGCGTTCCATGAAAAAAAGAAAGTGGAAAAAAAGCGTAAAACCGGTCATCTCTGTTGATATTCGATTCGGGCTGAGCTAAATCCTTCCCGAAAATAAAGGCTTTCGAAAGGGTTTGAACATAAATTGAAATCAGAATACACCTCCCGAAGCAGCAGTCACAGCAAAAAAAATTCTGGAAAAAAGGATATTCACAGACTTATTCTGTCTGTGTGAAAAACATGCACAGGAAACAAAATCACGAATTTCCAAATACATAGATGTTTCTTCGAAAATAATCCACACCGGAAATCAGCGTCATCACCACAGCCAGAATCAGCAGGATGGATCCGGCCCAATGAGAAAAAGCGGGGCGCTGCAGAATCATAATGCATATAATCAGCAGCATCTGTGAAACCGTTTTCATTTTACCCAGGGGAGATGCTGCAATCACCGTATTTTTCGTGACTGCGATCAGGCGCAGTCCGTCTACGCTGAGTTCTCTGGCGAGAATAATAATGACAGCCCAGGGTGGAAGAAATCCCTGATAAATCAGCATGATCATCGTTGAGAGGACCAGCAGTTTATCCGCGATCGGATCAATAAAACGACCGAAATCGGTAACGAGCCCGCGTTTTCTGGCAATATGTCCATCCAGAAAATCTGTCAGGGAGGCCATGACAAAGAAGATCAGGGCGGCCCACTGGCAGGATCGGTCCGGGTTCATCATAAGAACGACGATGACGGGAATGCAAAGAACCCGAAGAATGCTGAGTTTGTTCGGCAGGTTCAAATGATAACCCCCTTCAGATCATAGATGTCCGAGGCTGTAATTCTCGCCCGTACAAAGCTTCCTGTTTGAGGAGAGGAGCCATTACCACGAAGAATAATCCGGCCATCTATTTCCGGTGCTTCCCGCGCGCTTCTTCCAATCCATTCATCCGGACCTGCGGTACCGGTGATCAGAACGGTTTCCTCCCGATTGATTCTGCTTCTGTTTTTTCTTTCCGAAATCTTCTGCTGGAGGCGCATCAGCCGGTCCAGTCTGTCTTCGGCAATTTCCTTGGGAATCTGATCGGGCATTTTAGCGGCCGGGGTTCCATCTTCGGGTGAATAAACAAAAGCGCCGAGCCGATCAAATTCCGTTTCTTCCACAAAATCCAATAATTCCTGGAATTGATCCTCTGTTTCCCCGGGAAAACCGACGATGAGGCTGGTTCGAAGCGTCAGATTCCTGGATTTTGCACCTTTTATCGCGTTCAGAATATCCGACCTGGTTCCCCTTCTGTGCATCCTGCGGAGAATTTCGTCATGAATATGCTGGATCGGAATATCCAGATAGGGACAAATATTCGGAGTATCTGCAAGAACATCCAGTAAATCTTCTCCCGTTTCATCCGGATAACAGTAGAGAACACGAAGCCAGTCAACCCCGGAGATGGCGGCAGCTTTCTTCATCAGATCCGGCAGCATGGAGCGCGATCCATGATCCATTCCGTAACGGGTTGTATCCTGAGCGATCAGAATATGTTCCCGGACTCCCTGGTCGACAAGATGTCTGATTTCATTCAGAATCAGAGCTTCATCGCGGCTTCGGTAGGGACCGCGGATAGAGGGAATCGCGCAGAAAGTACAACAGTTGGAGCATCCTTCCCCAATCCGAATATATGCAGAATAAAAAGGGGTAGATAAAAGACGGTTATGCTCGGGAATCGACCAGTTATCCTGGCAGGCTGATATTCTTTTTCCAGCCAGGGCCTGACGAATCAGCTCCGGAAGTCTTTCATACTGATTTACGCCCAGAAACAGATCCACTTCGGGAAGTGCGTCCAGCAGTTCCTTTTCATACCTTTGGATCAGGCAGCCGGAAGCGATCAGCAGAATACACTTACCGGTTTTTTTGTAGCTTGCCATCTCCAAAATAGAGTCAATCGATTCCTGTTTTGCAGATTCTATAAAACCGCAGGTGTTCACAAAGAGAATATCCGCCTGAGACGGATCGGAGGTTATGGTAAATCCATTTTCAGATAAAAGGCTAAGGGCAATTTCCGTATCCACGCGGTTTTTGTTACAGCCGAGAGATACGGTTCCAACGGAATATGGCATGAAAGACCTCCTTCTGTCCTGCGCGGCGCGATAAGCCTGATTCATCATGTATTTCCGGGAATGCTCAAAGTATATCATGTTTCAAAAGTTTTGAAAAGAATGGACAGAAAGGGAAAAAAGCCGATATAATAGGGCTGACAGGGTGATCATGGAGGCGGGCAACAGCTTTGTTCGCGATCTGCGGTGGCGGGAACGGTATCATAATCGTCATTTAGACAGAAGAACAGACGCGAACTGGTATTCAGTTGAGGAAGGAAACGGTTGAAATATGAAAGATACTTTTTTGATTGTCGATGGAAACAGCTTGATGCATCGGGCGTTTCATGCATTGCCGCTGATGGATGCGGACGGAATCTATACCAATGCAATATATGGTTTTTTTTCCATGCTGCTGAAAGTACTGGAGGAAGAAAAGGTTCAGTATCTTGCCATCTGTTTTGACGAGCATGGACCTACTTTCAGACATAAGGCCTATGCGGATTATAAAGCCGGGAGAGCAGAGACGCCGCCGGAATTACGGCAGCAGTTTACGACCATCCATCAGCTGCTGGATGAAATGGGAATAAAAACATTTTCTCTTGCGGGATGGGAAGCGGATGACCTGCTCGGAACCCTGAGCCGGAAGGGAGTTGAAGCAGGAGCTGCGCCGCTTTTGCTGACCGGGGACAGGGACGCGCTTCAGCTTGTTGGCGGTGGTACTGAACTGATGTTTACCAGAAAGGGAATCACGGATACGATTCGCTTTACGCCTTCGAAAGTCTATGAGGAATATGGTTTTACACCGGAGCAGGTCACGGACTGGAAAGGTCTGGCGGGTGACAGCAGCGATCATATCCCGGGTGTTCCGGGGGTTGGGGATAAAACCGCGGTTCGCCTGCTTCAGGAGTATGGCAATCTGGACAATATTTTTAAAAACATCGCCGGAATCAAGGGAAAGCTGGGAGAAAAACTGACAACATGGGAAGCACAGGCCAGAATGAGCAAGGATCTTGCGACAATCCGACGGGATGCTCCTGTCGCGTTCAGCCTGGATGAGTGTTCAGTTCCGGATTTAAAAAAAGGGATTGGCGCCCTGAAAAAGCTGAAGTTGAACAGTATTATCAGGAGAATCAGCGGATGCGATGAAAAAGAATCCGGAGAAGAGAGTAAATCTGTTCCAGTTCTGACGTTTCGTGAGGCGCAAATGATCGGGAACGGGGAGCAGCTTCAGAAATGGCTGGATCAGCGGAAGATAGAAGAAATGGCGGTTTGTCTTTTTGAAACAGATTTTGCCATTTCAATGGCCTGTGAAAATGGGGAGAGGGCTGTGATTCCACTCCAGGGGGATCTGATGACTCCCGGAATGGATCCCGTCAGTGTTTTCAGAATCATCGGAAAAAAAATCAAAGAGCAGCCCTTTGTTGTGCACCATATCAAAAAATGGCTTCATCTTTTCAGTAAAATGGGATCCGAACTTCCGGAGACGGTGGAGTGGGATACGATGCTCGGCGCTTATTTGCTCAATCCTCAGGAAAAAAGCTACCGGTTGAAGGCCCTGCTTCCGGATCTGGACGAGGATGCTGCGGCTGTTTGCTCGCTGTATGTCTGGCAAAGGAAACAAGTGGAAAGAAATGGCATGTATTCTTTGTTAAAAGAAGTGGAAATTCCGCTCAGTTTCGTGCTGTTTGAAATGGAAAGAGAAGGATTTACAGTCGATGCTGACAGACTGCGAAATCTCGGAAAACAGTATACGCAGGAAATCGAAATTTGCAGAAAGCAGGTGATTTCCGCGACGGGAGGACATTCCTTTAATCTGAACAGCCCTCAACAACTTGGGGAAGTTCTTTTCGAAAAGATGAATCTTCCTCATGGAAAGAAAACCTCGAAAGGATATTCTACCTCGGCGGAAATTCTGGAGGGACTTCGATTTGAGGCTCCCGAAGTGATTGAGCCGCTGCTCCGATACCGCCAGCTGATGAAACTCAATGGAACTTATGTGGAGGGATTGATTCCCCTGATTGATGAAAAGGGACGGGTTCATTCTTATTTTGATCAGGTTGCGACAGCAACGGGACGAATCAGCTCCTCTGAACCAAACCTTCAGAATATTCCCGTTCGAAGTGAAGAAGGGAAGGAAATCCGGGAGGCTTTTATTCCAAGAAGCGGATGGATTCTGCTGGACGCGGATTACAGCCAGATTGAACTGAGGCTGATGGCTCACTTCAGTGAAGACCCTGCCCTGATCGATGCTTTTCAAAAGGATGAGGATATTCACGCAAGAACGGCCAGTGAGATCTTTGAGGTTCCGCTGGAATGGGTTACTCCGGAAATGCGCAGCCGGGCCAAAGCTGTTAACTTTGGAATTATTTATGGGATCAGCGGCTTTGGGTTAAGCCGAAATACGGGAATCAGCCGGCGGGAAGCGGAAGATTTTATTGGCCGGTATTTTAAAAAATATCCCGGTGTTAAGCGGTTTATGGATCAGACAGTTTCACAGGGAATGGATACAGGCTATGCTGAAACGATGATGGGGCGAAGACGCTACCTGCCTGAATTAAAAAGTACCAAGGCGCCCATACGGGAGTTCGGAAAAAGAGCCGCCATGAATACGCCCGTTCAGGGAACAGCCGCGGATATTATCAAGCTGGCGATGGTTCATGTGGATCAGACCCTGAAGGCGCATCATCTGAAAAGCAAGCTGATTTTACAGGTACATGATGAACTGCTGCTGGAATGTCCCCCGGAGGAAGTGAAAAAGGCTGCCCTGTTACTGCAGGAAGCCATGGAAAAGGTGATACAGCTGAGAGTACCGCTGAAGGCGGAGGTTCACAGCGGGCTGAGCTGGGCTGAAGCCAAATAAAGGCGGGCCAGAGGAGCTTTCATTGACTTTTACAGATTTAAATGGTAAAGTACCTGCGGATTTCACGATGAAAGGATGACAGAATTTGCCCTTGATCCGCTTATGCGAAGACGGTGAAAAAATCGTCATCCGGACAGAATGACAGACGTGAACTACCGTTCACAGAGGAGGATTAATGTATGCTGGAATACAAGTTTGATACTCAGCTTCTGATCGATGGAAAAAACCTGGATGAGGATGCCATTAATGATTATATTACTGAGAATTTCAAAGGAGACTCCCTTTTGGCTGTAGGAGATGATGAACTGATTAAAATCCATTATCATACCAACGAACCATGGGAAGTTTTGAAATATGCCGCAAGCCTCGGCGAAATCTATGATGTTGTAGTTGAAAACATGGAGCGTCAGGAAGCCGGACTGAAGGGGTAACAATCACCAGGAATTTTCCCAAATATTTTTTATGTAGGGAGACTCAATTTGTTCTCAAACCGCGTCAGCCGGGAGCGGGCATATCAGCGTTTTCCGGACAGAATGGCGAAGTGTGCAGACGTCAAAGAGGAGTGAATGGCCATAAGCAGGCTTGGAGATCTGATTCGTACGGAACGAATCCGGCAAAAGATGACAACAAAACAGGTTGCCAGAAAATGCGGTGTGAGCGAAAGTTATTTGCAGGCGGTGGAGGCCGGAACCAGGATTATTGCTGACGATCAGGCGAGGCGTATTTTAAAAACCATTGGTCTTAAGCAGCAGAACGAGGCGGACTTTACCCTGGACGATATCGCGGCTACGGTAGATCTGGTTCAGGTTCAGCCACGAATGGCTGTTATCGCAGAAAAAAAGAGGGAAGAAGCTAAGCTGGCTGCCAGTAGCAACGAATCCGAGCAGGGAATTGCAGGAAGTGTCTGGCTGGATGCCCTTCAAAGTATTCTAAAAAGAGTTCCTGTGATGAATGCCGTCATGAAGCCAGTTGAGTATCGTCTGGTTCCAGTTGAGAATGGACGGATTGAAGGAGCAAATCCGGATAAGGTTTTCTTTTTTCTCGTTCCCGATGACAGCATGCGGGGTTTTCGTATTCATCGGGGGGATCTGGTTCTGATGGTTCCGGCTCAAAGCCCTGTCAATGAAGCCATTATGCTCGTTCAGTATAACCAGCATCGGTGCCTGAGAAAAATCAAAGTGCTGGACGAACGGCAGATATTGCTTCAAAGCTATGACCGAGAATTTGAGTCACAAACGGTATTGGTCAGTGAAATAGGCTTTTTAAGCCGCGGTGTCAGGGTTCAGTTTGAGCTAAGCTAAAAAGAAGGCTGTTCGGAAAAATCCAGAACAGCCTTCTTTTTTGATTGTCATGGTACAGGAAAAGTCTCCGGTCAGATCTTTTTTGCTTCCATGTAAAAACGCTTTTCATCCGCTTCTCCCATGGAGAAGGTTTTTCGGGGAAGCACTCCAAGGGTCTGTACATCCTTAAAGAAGGAGTTTTTATTAATCTCAGGAAGAAGAATACCAACGGTATCCTGTTTAGATGCAAGAGATCGGAGAGACTGATCACCATGAATATAATCGATCTTCACTTCATCATGATGAAGAATATAATCATCCAAGAATTTCTGAAGTGTTTCACAGGGAATAGCTCCTTCTGGATGAAGCACCGATATAAGTTCTTCGGCTTTTTTTGAAATGACCCTGAAAGAATGACCTGTACCTGAATGATCGAGGGACATGCCATGAACTTTGGCATAGGAGGCCCATTCTTTCATCAGATGATCCATGCTTGTTCCGTATAAAACCCGGTGAATGGGCTCAAACAACAGCGCTTCATCATGAATATTCACTATTTCCGCTAAAGCATACCGTGCGGGATGGTTTTGCCGCTGATCCGGTCTAAGACCGCCGCGAATTTTCTCCCAGCAGGCTTTGGCAGTGGCAAGCGAATGATTTCCATCGCCGACCGCGAACAGGAGTGGATTAGGCCCGGCTTGATTACACAGAGCTTCCAGCGAAGAAGATACATGATCCAATAAAATGTTACTGGATACTTCATATCCTGCAAGATGTCCACCGTTCAGCATCAGATCAAAGTCATAGAGTTTTGTCATTTTATTTTTTTGACTTCGAAGGGGTTCCAGAACAGTGTGGTTTGGGTCATCGATGAGAATCATAATATGGGAAAGTTCAACAGGAGCACCTTCTCGTATCTCCTGTCTGGCTGGGAGACGCGAGGCAATGGTTTGCTCTGTAGGACGAATAAGAGAGTGTGAATTTTTTTCAAAGGAATAAGCCTCAAGATCGACCGCGCCAATGAGTCCGACCCGTGTACCGGTGGCAATTTTTCTTTCGCAAAGGACAAAGCCGTGATGAATGGTTGGAATCAATATTTTTTGTTTAAGATAATCCTTCATGGTCTGATGAATCAGTGGAATTCTTTTTTCTTTTTCATTCAGATAACATTCCGGAAGAATCATACGCAAGGCAGATGGATTTGACCCAACTGTTTTATTTGCTTTTTCCCAGTATTCCGGTTCAGAAGTATATTGATCACATGCTTCACAAGCCCATGTTTCACGTGAAACATTTTTTGCGGGAAGCAGTATTTCTGTAGGGGAAAAGCCAATTTGGTCGAAAATCATGAGAAAATCACCTCTATTTGATGCAAATTCAGCGGGTTGCTTTTTCTATCCTACCACGCGAAGGGACGAGAAACAAGCTTGTTTTCATGAAATAATTCTGGTAGGATGGGGCAGAGCCCAGGAAGCCTTTTAGCGGAGCGATAATTTAATCGTTATCTGCAAAGCAACAGACTGAAGCAGATGTATAAAGAGGAGACAGATTTTATCCGCGAATCGCGTCAGCGAAGCGGGTACAAAATCGTCATCCGGACAGAATGACAGATGTGAACTGACGTTCACAGAGGAGACAGATTTTGTCCGTGAATCGCGTTAGCGTGAACGGTTACAAAATCGTCATCCGGACAGAAGGGCAGACGTGAATTACCATTCACAGAGGAGAAACCGGATATGTCACAGGAACAAGGGATGAAAAAGAGAGACAGGAACAAAACGGCAGGATTGCTGAAACGTTTTATTCAGTATTATAAGCCTCATAAGAAACTATTTTTTCTGGACATGGGTGCAGCGCTGCTGGTGGCGCTGATCGGAATTGTGTATCCGATTATTACCCGTACGATGCTGAACACACTGATTCCGGAAAGACAATATCAGATGATTATTGTTCTTGGCCTGCTTTTGCTGACGCTCTATCTCGCAAAGATGATGCTGAATTATTTTATTCAGTATCAGGGACATATGATGGGTGTATACATGCAGGCCAGGATGAGAAGCGACATGTTCGCGCATCTGGAAAAGCTTCCATACAGCTTTTATGATACGCATGAAACAGGAAAGATCATGAGCAGAATGACCAATGATCTTTTTGATGTGGTGGAGCTGGCTCACCATGGCCCGGAAAACCTGATCATCTCGGTTTTAAGCATATTGTTCTCCTTTATGTACCTGAGCTCTATCAACATCTGGCTGACGCTGATTATTTTTTCCTGTGTTCCCTTTCTGGTTATCATTTCCTATTCGTTGAGGAAAAAAATGAGAAAAGCCTTTCGTGATACCCGTTCGGCTATGGCGGATATCAACGCGAGCCTGGAAAGCAGCATCAGTGGAATTCGGGTCACCAAGGCCTTTACAAATGCGGAAAAAGAGAAGGAAAAGTTTGAAGTAGGAAACCGCAAATTCAAGGAGGCCAGGAAGGATTCATACAGCGCGATGGGGCGCTTTCACAGCGGAAACACCTTTGTGACGGATATCTTTAATGTGGTGGTTCTGATTGCGGGTGGTCTTTTCCTTTATAATGGAAAGATCCAGTTTGGGGACTACTCCGCGTTTATTGTATCCATAAACATGTTTATCGGACCGGTTATGACGCTGATAAATTTTATGGAACAGTTCGAAAACGGGGTAACCGGTTTTGAACGTTTCTGTGAAATTATGGATGCCAGGCCGGAACAGGATGAGGAGGGCGCAGAGGACGCTGGAGTGCTGGAGGGACATATTGAATTTCGAGATGTCAGTTATGCCTATGATGAAGACAAGGGTGTGCTGAGGCATGTTAATCTGAATATTGAAAAAGGAAAGAAATACGCGCTGGTTGGACCTTCCGGGGGAGGGAAAACCACAATCTGTCATCTGATTCCTCATTTTTATAATATTGTCAGCGGTCAGATTCTTCTTGATGGAAAGGATATTCATCATCTGACGTTGGAAAGTGTGAGAAGAAATATCGGCATCGTTCAGCAGGATATCTACCTGTTCAATGATACGATGCGGGAGAATATCCGTTATGGCAAGCTGGATGCGACAGAAGATGAAATCATACTGGCAGCGAAGCGAGCTAATATTCATGATTATATCATGTCTCTTCCCGGAGGATATGATACGCAAATTGGGGAGAGAGGCGTGCGGCTCAGCGGGGGACAAAAGCAGCGGCTGAGTATCGCAAGGGTATTTTTGAAAAACCCTCCGATTCTGATTTTGGACGAAGCGACAAGCGCGCTGGACAATACTACTGAGATTCTTATTCAAAATGCATTAGATGAGCTTTGTGTCGGAAGAACGACGCTGGTTGTGGCTCATCGGCTGAGCACGATCAAGAACGCGGATGAAATTGCCGTTGTGGAAAACGGACAGATTACTGAACAGGGGACGCATGAGGAACTGATGAAAAAACGCGGTGCCTACTATAACCTGTATCAGCTTCAGTTCAGGGCCAATGCGGGATAATTTAGCGGTAGTTTCGACTTTTTGAAATATAAAAGGCCTTCAAACGTTATATTCCAACGTTTGTCGGCCGTTGATGGTGTGCATACAACTTGCGCTTAACTTGCCTTCGCAGGATTGTCCTTCATATACTGTATGAGTGTA
>JAFRHH010000057.1 GCA_017433405.1 Clostridia bacterium
CCGACGGCGGAGCCGGAGGCGACCCCCGCCCCGACGGCGGCGGTGACGCCCCTTCCCGGGCCGACGATTACCCCGAACCGGGCCTACCGGAACCTGGCCCAGGGCGCCAGAGGGGCGGAGGTTCGCCGGCTCCAGGAGCGGCTGATCGAGCTGGGCTACCTGCCGGAGGGAAGCGCCGACGGCGCCTACGGCGGAAAGACCCGAAATGCGGTCCGGAAGTTCCAGGCCAATAACGGGCTGACCCAGGACGGGATCGCCGGACGGACAACCCAGACCCAGATGTTTGAGAATCCGAACGTGGTGTTTAACCCGGGGGCTTCCCCGAAGCCGACGGCGACGCCGGGGCTGACGGAGGCGCCGGAGCCGGCAGAAAGCGCAAAGCCGACGGAGACCACGGAAGCCCCGACGGCAACCGAGGCGCCGAAGGCGACAGCGACCGTAAACCCCACGGAAGCCCCGACGGCTACCGAGGCCCCGAAGGCGACAGCGACCGTAAAACCTGTTGAAGCCCCGACGGCTACCGAGGCCCCGAAGGCAACAGCGACCGTAAACCCCGCGGAAGCGCAAAACCCCGTGGAAACGGCTGCGCCGGCCCGGGCGCAGGCGACGAATCCGACAACCGAGGCGGTCTACGTGGATCTGGACCTCGAAGGCTTCGAGGAAATCGAAGGCTCGGTGGCGGTCAATGACGGGGGCGCGCCCCTGTCCTGGACCGGGCTGGAGGACGGGGTGACCGTCCGGAAGACCCCGCGGCTCCGCCAGCGGGAGGACCAGATCTGGGTAAGCCTGGAGGACATGTCGGAAGCCATGGAAGGCTGGGTCATGACCCGGGATGAAAACGGAACGCTGGTGCTGGAGGCGGAGGGCCATACCATCGCCGTCATGACCGAGGAGAGCGGTCCCGTCGCCGCGGTGAACGGTACGGAGCGGGCGGTGACCGCCGAGGATTTCGACTTTGTGGATGAAGGCTGCTTTATCAACGCGAATTTCCTGGCCTCCCTCTTCGGGGGAGAGGCGACCTGGGTGCCGGAGGAAAAAACTCTGATGCTTCGCCTGCCGGCCCGGGTGCTGACGGAGGCGACGGACTGAGCCCCAATAACGTGAACTGACGTTCAGAAAGGAGACAGATTTTGTCCGCGAACCGCGTTAGCGTGTGCGGTTACAAAATCGTCATCCGGATGAAATGGCAGTCGTGAACTGACGTTCAGAAAGGAGAAAAGAAGCGTGAAAACCGTACTGATTCGGCTGAGCCTGGTGGAAAATGTAAACCGCTTTGTTAATATCGTGAGCCGTTATCCCTTTGAGATGGACTTGCGGGCCGGGCGGCACGTGGTGGACGCGAAGTCCATTCTGGGAATTTTTTCCCTGGATCTGTCCCGGCCGATTACCCTGGAGATCTACAGCGAGGACTGCGGGGAGCTGCTGAAGGAGATTGAGCCCTTTATGGAAAAGCAGGGCGCCTGAGAGCCCTGCTTTTCTGAAAGCGGCCGGGTTTCCCGGCTGCGTCTGGGGGAGGGCAGGGGCTGCGACGGAGCGCGCAGCCTTTTTTTAACCTTTTTTCAAAAATCCGAACGTTCGTGTTTCAAAAAGGCGCAAAACCGTCCCAGAACCGAATGTTTTTCCCGATTTACCTTCCTTTTATTCGGAAATCATGATACAATATAATCTTGCGAAGACTGGAAACGTGAGCTGTCGTTCACAGAGGAGACAGATTTTGTCCGCGGACGCTCAAGCGAAGCGGCTGCAAAATCGTCATCCAGGCAGAATGGCAGACGTGAACTGTCGTTCGCAGAGGAGGAAAAACTGGCATGGAAAAAGTCCGGCGGAATGAGCGGATGAGCGTCCTGATGAAGCTGATGGCGGATTCGCCGAATACCGTCCACAGCCTGGGGGAATTCGGGGCGCTGTTCGGCTCCGCGAAGTCCACCATGAGCGAGGATGTGGAGCTGCTCAGGAAAACGGTGGAGGCCTTCGAGCTCGGCCAGGTGGACACGGTGACCGGTGCCGCCGGCGGCGTGATCTATCGCCCGAAGATCAGCCGGGAAAAGGCTCTGAAAACGATACAGGAGCTCTGCGGGATGCTTTCCGGCACGGAGCGGCTGCTGCCCGGGGGCTATCTGTACTATGCCGATATTCTGTCGACCCCCGGTATCGTGAACCGGATGGGCGAGATCCTGGCCACCGCCTATTTCAGGGTGGAGCCGGATTTCGTGTTGACGATGGAAACGAAGGGAATCCCGGTGGCCTTCGCCACGGCCAACGCCCTGGGGGTTCCGCTGGTGATCGCCCGCCACTCCTCGAAGGTCTACGAGGGCTCCGCGGTGAACATCAACTATGTGTCCGGTTCCGGAAAGATGGAAACCATGAGCCTGAGCCGTCGGGCGGTCTGGGGAAAGCGCCGGGCGCTGATCGTGGATGATTTTCTCCGGGGCGGGGGAACCGCCCGGGGGATGGTGGAGCTGATGAAGGAGTTCAACGTGATGATCATGGGGATGTCCTTTGTCATGAGTACGGCTATTCCCCGGAAGAAGCGGGTGACCGGCGCCCGGAGCCTGATGACCCTGACCGTGAGCATGACCGAAGGGGAGCCCCCGACGGCCCTGGTGGAGCCTGCGGACTGGCTGCTTTCCGGGGATATCCTGAAGGCCCCGATGCCAATCGGGGGCTGGCTGACCTGAGACAGATTTGCCAAAGGGGAGAGAGATGTGATATCATAAGCTGTTATCGATTGCCCGAAAGGACGGGAAGGAGGAACAGCGCGTGTATCAGATGACCCCGCCGCAGCCGGTTCAGATGCCGCCCCCGCCGGAAAACAAACGGCTGAGCGTTGTCCAGATCATGCTGATCGTGCTGGTGATCGGCTTCGTGGTCTGGTACCTGGTTACGACGCTGACCCCGAAGCCGGAGCCCTACGGGACGATTACCGCCGGGGTGATCGGCTCCCGGTATTCCGGGGACTGCCTGATCGTCCGGGATGAGACGCCCCACGACGCGGAAGGCGTAACCAGCGTGGACTATATCGCCCGGGAAGGGACGATGGTTTACCGGGGCAATACCGTCTGCAACGTCTATTCCTCCGGCTTTTCGACCCGGGAGATGAATACCCTGCAGGACTACCGGAATCAGATCAAGGAGTACCAGATCAAGCTGCTCTCCGGGGAAATCACGACGGATACCAAGCTGGAAAAGCTGGCGTCGGACGTCATGACCCAGGCCCGGGAGGTGCGCCAGCTGATCCGCGGCGCCCGGGGAAACATGGAAAACCAGGAGAGCATGCTGGCGGCGGCGATTTCGAACCGCCAGGCCTACCTGAAGGAGAAGTACAGCGAGGATCAGCGGATGACCCGGCTGTATGACGATGAGCTGAGCCAGCTGCAGCGGATTTCCTCCTGGACGAAGCAGTACGCCGCCATGACGGAGGGACTGGTCAGCTTCTATTCCGATGGCTATGAATACGGGCTGACCACGGCCAACTATCAAACCTTCTCCCCGGCTCAGGTGCGGGCGATGATCAACGGCCAAAAGCCGGACGCCGGGGCGCTCCAGAAGGGGAAGACCACGATCTACCGGACGGTTAAGGACGGCCGGTGGTACGTGCTGATGCTGATCCGAAACAGCAACTGGAACCCGGTGGAGGGCGCTGAATACGAGCTTCGGCTGGAGAACTTCAAGGATACGACGGTGCGGGCGACGGTAACCAGCTTTACCCGGGCCGGCGGCGAGCTGGTGGTTCGCCTCAGCGTCCAGGCGCCGGTGGAGCCGGTCCTGTATATCCGGACCTGTACCGGGGTGCTGGGGGACAGCGTCAGCAGCCTGATGGTTCCGGCCCGGGCGCTGTATTATCAGGATAATATGCCCGGCATCGTCCTTTCGGACAACGGGTATGATTGGTTTATCCCGGTAAACGTGCTGGACCGGCAGGGGGATTCGGTATATATCTCCGCGATTCAGCAGGGCGTTCTGTATGAAGGCCAGACGGTGCGCCTGTTCTGAGGACAGGCGCTGGAGCCAGGTGTGGGAATGAGCGGTGACTACCGGCTGGCGGCCAGACGGGGAGCCACCATGATGCGCGTCGGAAGCGCAATTTTCGGCCCGCGGAACTGAGCCGCGGAAATGAGGAGGAACCGGAAACCATGGCGTTTATGGATATTAAAAACCGGCTGCTGAATTTCTGGAACCGGACGGCGGCGGACAGCGCCCGCCGTCCTGACGGAGGAACCAGCTTTTACCGGCCGGTGGGAAAGAAAAAGAAGGAAGCGGAAGCCCCCGCCCCCGTCCAGGGGCAGGATCCGGCCTATATTCATACCGGCTTTACGGGAATGAACCCGCCCTCGGATCCCTACGGCTATCCCGGCGGGGGAGCCTACGGCGCTCCGCCGGCCTATGGCCAGGGGGGCTACGGAGATCCGACCTGCGGCCAGGGGACTTACGGCCAGCCGACCTATGGCCAGCCCGCCTACGGCCAGCCCACCTATAACGGTCAGGGAGCCTACGGCCAGCCCGCCGGGGGAAAGGCGGCCTGGGAACCCACCGCCCCGCGGCCGGAGCAGGGCTGGTTCGGCGGAAAGCAGGAGCCCCGGAATAATATTTCCTATATGCCGGGCTATTCGCCGGATAACGGGTCCAGCTTTACCCATGTGGAGCATATTATGGTCATGACCAGCCTGAAAACCTGCTACGAAGCCATCGAATGCATGAAAAACGGGGAAACCCTGATCGTGACCATGGACGCCATCGCCAACGAGAACGAAAGTCTCCGGTGCCAGGATATGCTGGCGGGAGCCGCCTTTACCCTGGGCTGCTCGGTTCGCCTGCTTCAGGGGGGCCGGGTGGTGGTGATCGCCCCGGAAAACGTGAAGGTGCTGCCGGAGGAGCGGGAGCGGGTCGAAATGCCGATGCGCTCCTTCGTTCCCCAGATTCCCCAGCCGGATCAGGCCCAGGAGGCGGCCCCGCGGCGGGAGCGGCGGGTGAGCGCCAATCCGGACTGGAATGCCGCCCGGCGGGGCGAGCGGCCGGACTTTAATCCCTATACCGGAACCATGCCCGCCGCGGCGGGGGCCTATGCGGCCTTCGGCGGTTACGGAAGCTGATCAATCCGGTTCCGGAGCCGCCGTGGGCGGACCGACGGAACAGAAGACAGAATGGCAGACGTGAACGGCTGTTCACAGAGGAGGAGGAGACAGACATGGCGAAAATTACGGTGGACGTGATTACCAACAAGGAGTTCTCCATCGAGAACCGGGGCTACAACCGCCGGGAGGTGGATACCTTCCTCGATGAAATCAGCGAGGAGCTGGAGCGGATGGAGGCAGAAATCCAGGATCTGAGACAGAAGACCACGGCCATCCGGCCCCCGGAACCCGCCTCGGGCCCCTCCGCCCAGGACGAGAGCAGCTTCCGGGAAATTCTGGAAATGGCCCAGAAGGTCCGGGACGAAACGATCCGTAAGGCAAAGGAGGACGCGGAGGCGATTCGGGCCAAGGCGGAGACGGAGGCCAGCGAGCGGCTGGGCAGCCTGAGCGAGGACCGGACCAAGGCGGAAAAGGAAATCGCGGATCTGAAGGAAGTGGCCGCGGCCTACCGCCGTCAGTTTGAGGCCCTGCTCCAGGCGCAGCAGGAGGCCCTGGAAAAGGCGTCGGATCTTTTCTGACGGGCGTGAAAAGAGCACAGGGAGGGATAAGCCGTGTTTGGACACCGATTTGACGGAAAGCGTATCTCCTCGATCGATCCGATCGTTCAGATTACGCCGCACCTGATGCCGATGCGCTGCGACGCCATGGTTTTTCTGGAGCATAAGCTGGACTACGAAAAGCTGACCCGCTATATTACGCGGAAGGCCGCGGAGGGACAGCGGATTACCTATATGCAGATTGTCATGGCCAGCTATGTCCGGGCGGTCAGCCAGCATCCGGAGGTCAACCGGTTTATTTTTAACAAGCAGTATTTCAGCCGGAAAAACTGCTCCGCCTCCTATACGATCCTGAAGGAATACCAGAATACGGACAGCAATGAAACCACGATCCGTATCGAGTTCGATCTGACGGATACGATCTTCGACGTGCGGGACCGGATGATCGCCGCCCAGGAGGCCGCCCGCGCCGAGGAGGACAGTACGGCCGTGGAAAAGATCGCCCGGGTCGTGCTGGGCGTGCCGGGGCTGACCAGCCTGATCGTCTGGCTTTACCGCTTCCTGGATCGGTACGGAATCGCGCCGACGGCCGTGGCGAAGGAGCTCCCCTTCTACTGCGGCGCCTTTATGACGAACAACGGCTCCATCGGCCTGCACCATGTCTGGCATCATATCTATAACTTCGGAAACGTCAGCCTGTTTATGGCCATGGGCAGCATCCTGAAGGAAGCCACGGTGGAGGCGGACGGCCGGACGCGGATGAAGCGCTGGCTGCCGATCGGCATTACGGCGGATGAGCGGGTCTGCTCCGGCGCGCATTATTCGGCGTTCTTCGCGGACGTGAAAAAGGGCTTCGACAACCCGGAAATCCTGGAAACGCCGCCGGAAACGATCCGTTTCGATCCCGGTGTGGAATACCACGTACCGAAGGTCAAAAAGCCGGAGGCGGCGGAATCAGCCGTAAAATAAAAAAGGCCGCGGCGCCGAAAAGGGCTGGACGATCGTCCGGCTTTTTTACGTCAAATAAAACTTTCTTCTTCGTTAAACGCCGGAATAAAATCCTCCCGGGCCGCCGCCTCCTCCTGAAGAAAGCCGGGAAGATCCAGGGCTATCATATGCTCCAGCACGCGCTGATACTCCTGGCGGGTAACCTTCCGGTCCAGCCCCGGAACGGAAACCCCGTTCATGGGCACGTACTGGTGCATCAGGCTGACGGGGGTTCCCTCCGGCAGGGTGTCCCGAATCCAGGTCAGAAGCTTCATGCTTTCTCCCGTCAGCCCCGGCAGGATCAGATGGCGGACCAGCGTTCCCCGCGTCATGATCCCCTCCGGCCCGTAAAGGGGGCGGCCGGTCTGCCGGCACATCTCCCGGATGGCGGCGGAAGCCTGCTGAAAATAGTCCGGCGCTCCGGCACAGCGCTTTCCCATGCGGGGGCTGTAATGCTTGAGATCCGGAAGATAGACGTCGATCACCCCATCCAGGAGCCGGAGGGCCTCCGGCGCTTCGTAGCCGGAGCTGTTCCAGACCAGGGGCAGCCTCGGCCGATAAATTTCCAGGGCCTCCAGGATCCGCGGAATAAAGGGCGTTCCGGTGATCAGAGAGATGGACTGCATCCCCATCGCCTCCAGGCGCCGGAAGGCGTCCGCCAGCTCCCGGGGCGAGTAAATTCGCCCGGCGTTCCGGTGGGAGATCTCCGCGTTCTGACAGTAGACGCAGCGGAGGGTGCAGCCGGAAAAGAAAACCGCGCCGGTGCCCCGTGAGCCGGAGATCGGAGGCTCCTCCCAAAGATGGGGCGCGATCCGGCCGATGACCATGTCCCGGCCCAGGCCGCAGAAGCCCGGCCGCGTCTCCCGCTCCGCACCGCAGTGCCGGGGACAGAGCATACAGCCCATCTGTTTCATCGCTCCTTTCAAACCGGAACACGGGGACTTGTCCCCCGCGTTCCGCTCACCCCAGGGGGCTGAAACCCATTATAGGGGAAACCCGCGCGGAAGCGCAAGGTCTTGTAGGTTCAAAGGGATTGGGCTATAATATATACTCAGGACGAATTGTCCTGCTTAAGACCGATTTTTTCACATGAGGAGACGCATGGTGGAAGAGAATAATCTGGAGAGGCCGCGGCGGGTTCGCCGGTCGGACCGATATAAAGAGGATCCGGAGGTGGCCGCCGCGCCGGAAGCGGAAGCAAACGGGGCGCCGGAAACCATCCGGGAAGCGCCGGAGCACCGCCGGGAGACGGAAGCGCCGGCGCCGGAAGCCTCCGGGGAAACCCCGACGGAGGCCGCCCTGGCGGAGGCGGCGGAGAACCGGGTACCCGCCCGGGCCCGCCAGATGAGCGCCGATCCCTACGGGGCCGTCAGCGCGGTCAGCGCAGCGGCGGTCCGGCGGCCCGGCGTCCGGCCACAGGGAAAGCCGAGACCCGGTCTGCCGCCCCGTCCCGGCGCGGAGGAGAGAGCCCCGCGGGAGCGGGTCGGTTACGCGCCGGGGCGAATGAGCGAAAGCATGCTCCGGCAGCACCGGGAGGAGCTTCGGGAGCCCTCCGGGGAGGCCGTCCGGGAGCGCCCCGGCGCCATGTCCGGGGAAACCTTCCGGGGGGCTGGTCGGGAGCGCTCCGCCGTCAGGCCTCGGGAGCCGGTGATGCAGCCGGCCGGCCGGGATACCCGGGTCCGGGCGTATCCGGAGGACGGGTATGGGAAGCCGGCGGGGAAGCCGGCAGCTGCCGCCTATCTGGAAAAAGGAAAGAAAAAGAGTTCGCGGAAGGCGCTGATGATCATCGCGGTCCTGGTGCTGGTCCTGTGCGGGGCCCTGGCGGCGGGAAGATTTCTGCTGCCGGAGGATAACGAAATCCGCCAGACCCTGACCCGCCTGACGCCCTTTCTGGAAAGCCGGAAGGAGGAGCCCCTCCGGAGCATCTCCTTCTCCGTCGCCGGAGGCCAGGGCGCCGTGGCGCCGACGGACGTGACCTTCTCGGTCGTGACGGCCAAGGACGTGGAAAGCATCCGGCTGGTGGACGGGGAAGGCCAGCCGGTGGTGACCTCGATCGCCCAGGCGGATAATACCGCCGACAGCGTCTGGATTATGACGCTGCATCTGGCGGAAGGCTTTGAGGGCATGGTCAGGCTGCAGGCCCGGCGCCCGGGAGGCTCCTGGCAGGATACCGGCGATACGGCCCGGATCTCCGTCAGCCCGCCGGCCGGCGCCCTGACCGCCGGCGAGGCCGGCGCGACGGCGGGGCTTCCCCTGGCGGAGGAAACGCCGGAGATAACGGCGGAACCGACGCCGGAGCCGACGGCGGCGACGGAAACGGAAGCCACAGCGGAACCCGGCCCCTGGGAGGAACCGGCGGAGAATACGGCGGAGAATACCGTGGCGGAACCCGGCCCCGGGGAAGCCTCCGGGGACACGGCAGCCGACGCGGCGGTCTGGGCCCTGCCGACGGAAATCCCGACGGTAACGCCTCAGCCGACGGCGACGGCCGCCCCGACGGCGACGCCGCCCCTGACGGCGGAAGCGGCGGCGGAGGGAGCCGATCCCTCCCTGATTACGACGAATAACGTCTATGTGGGCAGCAAGGCCCAGAAGGAATATGCCCGCCCGGCGAAGGATCTGATCCGGATGCCCGTGGCGGATGAATATACCAAGAAGCCCATGGGGGTCCTGACCTTCCGGGGCGACAATTTCCGGCGGAACGCCGCCTGCGGTACCGTGGACAGCGCCACGGGGCTGGCGGTGGCCTGGACGGCGGAAACCGGCAGCGTCCGGGGGGTCAGCACCAGCTATTACGGTGTCGGCTGGACCGGCCAGGCGGCCATCGTGAAATGGAGCAAGGAGGTCCGGGAAAAGAGCAATATCGAGGATGAAAAGAAGGCGGTCAGCGGGCTGAAGGAAGTGATCGTGGCCGGCCTGGACGGGTCGATCCGCTTCCTGGATCTGACCGATGGCCGTCTGACCCGGAACAGCATCAAGCTTGGCTACCCCCTGCGGGGAACCCCCAGCGTGCATTCCGGCGGCTTCCCCTATATGAATGTGGGCCAGTTTGCCCGGAAGATGAAGGTGAAGACGGGCAAGATCGGCCTGCGGCAGTATAATCTGTATACCCAGAAGGAGCTGACGCTGGTGGACGGCCTGGACGGGAAGCTCCATCGGGCCTTCAATAACATCGGCAGCTTCGAGACCAGCAGCCTGATCGACCGGACGTCGGATACGGTGATTACCGCCGGAACCAACGGCCTCCTGTATCTCCATGCCCTGAACAGCGAGTTTGACTACCAGGCGGGGGTCTATAAGATGGCGGCCTCGACGACGGTGCTCCGGTCGAAGATCAAGGGGGAAAAGGACGCCCTGACGGCGGTGGAATCCTCCCTGGCGGCCTACGATAAATATGTTTTCTACGCGGATATGGCCGGGGTGCTCCGGTGCGTGGATACGGATACCCTGAAGCCCGTCTGGGCGGTGAACACCGGGGACGCGGTCATGGCGGCGGTCGCCCTGGATCTGACCGCCGACCAGCGCCTGAACCTGTATACCGCCAATATGCTGGCGAACCGGAAGTCCGGCGCCGTCCAGATCCGTCGCTACGACGCCCTGTCCGGCCGAAACGCCTGGACGGTGGAAATCGGCGTCAGCAAGGGAAAGAAGGAAACCGCGGACGTGGGCGCCAAGGCCAGCCCCGTGATCGGCCAGAACAGCCTGAGCGGCCTGGTATACTTTACGGTAACCGGCATTTCCGCCGAGGGCAGCGCGGCCCTGGGTTTCCCCTCCCAGGTCGCCTCGGCCCTGCTCGCCCTGGACAAGGAAACGGGGCGGATCGCCTGGGCCTACGGGATGAAGGAGCGGACCGAAAGCTCCCCGGTGGCGGTCTATTCCCCCGCCGGCGAAGGCTGGCTGATCCAGTGCGACGAAAGCGGGGTCATTCACCTGCTGGAGGGGCTGACGGGACGGGTCATCAATACCCTGACGCTGGATGGAAAGATCGAGGCCTCCCCGGCGGTGTACGGCGATATGATGGTGATCTCGACCACCGGTAAGGGCGATACCTATATCTACGGGATCCAGATTCTCGGAAGCGGGCGTCAGCCCGCGGCGGCTGCGGCCGAAGCCCCCGCCCTTCCGGAAAACCCGGCCGGAGAGGCCGCCGCGGACGTCCCTGCCGATCCCGCGGACGACCCCGCCGGCCCGGAGGATCTTCCCGCCGGCCCGGAGGAGCCCTTCGAGGGCCAGCCGGGCGAGGACGCGGCAGGCATCGGCTGATCGTGGAAAACAGCAGAAAGGAAGCGGAAAAAATGCCGAAATATCTGATAGCCCTGGATCAGGGGACCACCAGCTCCCGGGCGGTGATTTTTACCCCGGACGGCCAGGTAACAGCCTCCTGCAACCGGGAGTTCCCCCAGCATTATCCGAAGCCCGGCTGGGTGGAGCACGACCCCCGGGATATTCTCGAATCTCAGGTGGAGGCGCTGAAGGACGCCGTCCGGCTCAGCGGCATCGACGCGGCGGATATCGCCGCCATCGGGCTGACCAATCAGCGGGAAACCACCTTCCTCTGGGATCGGCAGACCGGCGAATGCGTCGGAAACGCGATCGTCTGGCAGTGCCGGCGAACCAGCCAGATGGTGGATCAGCTGAAGGCGGACGGATACGCGGATCTGATCCGGGAAAAGACCGGACTGGTGCCCGATGCCTATTTTTCGGGAACGAAGCTGAAATGGATGCTGGATTATTATAACGTCCGGGACCGGGCGGAGCGCGGGGAGCTGTGCTTCGGAACCGTGGACAGCTTCCTCTGCTGGCATCTGCTGGAGGGCCGCCCCCATGTGACGGACGCTACCAACGCCGGGCGGACCATGCTGTTTAATATCCATAACCAGGACTGGGACGACGATCTCCTGAAGCTGCTGGATATTCCGCGGGCCTGCCTCCCGAAGGTGGTGGACAGCGCCGGCCCCATCGGCCTGCTGGATCCGGCGGTCCTGGGCCGGGCCATTCCCGTAACCGGCATGGCGGGGGATCAGCACGCGAGCCTCTTCGGCCAGGCCTGCCTGGGGGTGGGGGATATGAAGAACACCTACGGCACCGGCTGCTTTATGCTGATGAACACCGGGGACCGGCCGGTGCGGAGCGAAAACGGCCTGCTGACCACGATGGCCTGGCGAATCGGCGGAAAGCCCACCTACGCCCTGGAGGGCAGCGTCTTCATGGGCGGAGCCACCATCCAGTGGCTGCGGGATGAGCTGAAGCTGATTACTCACGCCTCGGAAACCGAGGGCATCGCCCGGTCCATCGCCGGAACCGGGGGTGTCTATCTGGTTCCTGCCTTTACCGGTCTGGGGGCGCCCTACTGGGATATGTACAGCCGGGGAACCCTGATCGGCATGACCCGGGGCACGGGGCGCGCCCAGATTATCCGGGCGGCGCTGGAGGCCATCGCCTACCAGAGCGCGGACCTGATGGACGCCATGATCCGGGACAGCGGAAAAAGCCCCGCGCGTCTCCAGGTGGACGGCGGGGCCAGCGCGAACGGATTCCTGATGCAGTTCCAGGCAGATATAACGGATATCCCGGTGGTTCGGCCGGTGGTGCTGGAAACTACGGCTCTGGGGGCGGCGCTGTTGGCCGGCCTGGGGGCGGGGGTCTACGGCAGCCTGGAGGAAACCGCGGCGGTCTGGAAGCCGGATTTAACCTTTACGCCGAAGATGGACGAGGTGACCCGCCGGCTCCAGCGAAAGGGCTGGCAGAAGGCGGTCGCCCGCAGCCTGGATTTCGCCGAGCACTGACGGCCGGAACGCGGGGACGGTCCCCTGCGTGCCGGACCCGCGTTTCGCGGCGGCTCAGCCTTGCCTGCCAGGCCTGTCCCCGCGTTCGGGATGGCTCTCAGTCCGATCCAGCGACTTAACAGCCCCGACAATATAAGTAATCATAGCGACAATCGACAGCCCGACGCTGATCCAAAGCAGAATCAGATCCAGCCGGATGCCCCGGGCGGCCAGCTCCTCGTGAAAGAAGGACAAAATCAGGCTGGCGATGAAGAAAACCTGGGCGGTTTTGCCGGCGTAATTGGCGTAGACCACAACGTTCCGGCTGAGCATGAAGGCCCCGCCCAGCAGCATCATGAGCTCCTTGCAGGCGACGATGGCGATGGCGCTCCAGGGCAGAACCCCCGCCAGCCCCTGGCATACCAGGGCGGTGATGACCATAAGCTTGTCCGCCAGCGGGTCGAAGAGCTTTCCGAAGTCCGTAATCTGGTTCAGCTTTCGGGCCAGCATGCCGTCCAGCATATCCGTCAGGCTGGCGACGATGAAAACCACCAGGGCCGCCTTCCGGTCCACCTTCCAGAAGAGCCAGACGAAGACCGGAATCAGGATCAGCCGGAGCATGGTCAGGGCGTTGGGAATGTTCCATACGTTGGTAAAGAGCTTGCGAACTTGTTGCTTCAAGGATGTCAGCCTCTTTCAGTCATTAATCAGACATCAATTCGACCCGGCGGATGGAAATTCCTGCCGGGAACAGGAGACAGATTTTGTCCGCGAATCGCGCTCGCGTGAGCGGTTCCAAAATCGTCATCCGTCGCAGAAAAGCAGACGTGAAGTACCATTCACAGAGGAGGAACCATGAGATCAGATGGAAGACAGCCGGATGAAAAAAGGCCGGTAAGCATCGAGACGGACTTTGTTCGGACGGCCTGGGGAAGCTGCCTGATCGCGACGGGGAACACCCGGGTGATCTGTACCGCCAGCGTGGAGGAAACCGTACCGCCCTTCCTGAAGGGAAAGGGCCAGGGCTGGGTGACGGCGGAATACGCCATGCTCCCCGCCTCGACGGGGGAGCGGAAAAAGCGGGACGGCATCCATAAGGACGGCCGGAGCGTCGAAATCCAGCGGCTGATTGGCCGCAGCCTCCGCCAGGCGGTGAACCTGAAGGCCCTGGGGGAGCGGACGATTACGCTGGACTGCGACGTGCTGGAGGCGGACGGGGGAACCCGGACCGCGTCGATTACCGGCGCCATGGTGGCCTTGACCTGCGCGGTGGACCGACTGATCCGGGAGGGCCGGCTGGCCTTCAGCCCGATTGTCCACCAGGTGGCGGCTGTCAGTGCCGGGGTGGTGGGGGATACCCCCTGCCTGGATCTGAACTACCGGGAGGACAGCGGCGCCCAGGTGGATATGAACCTCGTGATGAACGAGCGGGGGGAATTTATCGAGCTCCAGGGCACCGGGGAGGGCCGGGCCTTTACCCCCGATGAGCTGAGCCGCCTGATGGCCTACGGAAAGAAGGGCATCGGGGAACTGATGCGGGCCCAGCGGGAGGCCCTGGGGGAGCGGGCGGAGCGGATCTGCCCGAAGCCCGTGATACTGGCGGCGACGGGAAACGCCAATAAGCTGCGGGAGCTGCGGGAGCTTCTGAAGGAGGACTATACGGTGCTCCCGATGACGGCCGCCGGCTTCCATGAGGAGATCGAGGAAACGGAAACCACCTTCGCCGGAAACGCGGCGCTGAAGGCCCGGACGGTCTGCGGAGCGACAGGGCTGCCGGCGGTGGCGGACGACAGCGGGCTGACGGTGGAGGCCCTGGACGGGGCTCCGGGGGTTTACAGCGCCCGCTACGCCGGGGAGCACGGAAACGATGAGGCCAATAACGATCTTCTTCTCTCCCGGATGGCGGGGAAGGAAAACCGGCGGGCGGCCTATGAATGCGCCCTGGCTGTTCAGTTTCCAGGGGAGGAGCCCCTGATCGCCTTGGGCCGCTGCGAGGGGAGGCTTCTGACGGAGCGGCGGGGAAGGGGCGGCTTCGGCTACGATCCCCTCTTCCTCTACGAGCCTCTGGGAAAAACCTTCGCCGAAATCACCGACGAGGAAAAGAACGCGGTCAGCCACCGGGCCCGGGCCTGCGAAAAGCTGCTGGACCTGCTGTCGGAACGGCGGAAGGCTCCCGGAAACGCTTGACGCATAAGACAAAAAAAGGTAAAATAATTCCCGTTGGAAAACAATCGGAAAAGGGAGGCGGGGCGCGTGGTTCGTGACGAAAAGATCCAGGTCGGTACGGGTGAAAACGGCCCCGCTTTTTTGCTGCCCGCCATGGCGAACCGCCACGGGCTGATTGCCGGGGCCACCGGAACCGGGAAAACCGTGAGCCTGAAGGTGCTGGCGGAGGGCTTTTCGGATCTGGGGGTTCCCGTCTTCCTGAGCGATATTAAAAGCGATCTGAGCGGGATGGTGAAGCCCGGCGCCGGCGGCGAAGCGATTGAAAAGCGGCTGGACCGTTGCGGCGTTCCCCGGGAAAGCTTCGGGTTTCACGCCTATCCCTCGATTTTCTGGGATGTTTACGGGGAACAGGGGCACCCGGTCCGCGCGACGGTGAAGGATATGGGGCCCCTGCTGATGAGCCGGATGCTGAGCCTGAATGAGACCCAGAGCGGGGTGATGAATATCCTCTTCCGGGTGGCTTCCCGGGAGTGCAGGCCGCTGACGAATCTGCAGGATCTTAAGCAGCTCCTGATCTACGTGGGCGAAAATACCCGGAATTATACCCTGGAATACGGGAACGTCTCTGTGGCCAGCGTCGGGGCCATCCAGCGGGCGGTGGCGGTGCTGGAGGATCAGGGGGGCGACCTGTTTTTCGGCGAGCCGGCCCTGGAAATTTTCGACTGGATCGAGACGGACGCGGCCAGCGGCAAGGGCCGAATCAATATTCTTTCGGCCGACCGGCTCTTTAATAACCCGACGATGTATTCGACCTTTCTGCTCTGGATGCTGACGAAGCTGTACGATCTCCTGCCGGAGCAGGGGGATACCGAAAAGCCGAAGATCGTCTTCTTCTTTGATGAGGCGCATCTGCTTTTTAATAACTGCAGCCGTTCCCTGATGGAAAAGATCGAGCAGGTGGTTCGGCTGGTCCGGTCCAAGGGCGTCGGGGTTTACTTTATTACCCAGAGTCCCACCGATATCCCGATGACGATCCTGGGACAGCTGGGAAACCGGATTCAGCACGCCCTCCGGGCCTATACCCCGCTGGATCAGAAGGCCGTCAAGGTCGCCGCCCAGACCTTCCGGGCGAACCCCTTCTTTGATACGGAGGAGGCTATTACGACGCTGAAAACCGGTGAAGCCCTGGTGTCCTTCCTGGATGAACACGGGGCCCCGGGCGTGGTGGAGCGGGCCACGATTCTTCCCCCCCAGAGCTTTATGGGCGCGATCAGCCGGGAGGACCGGGACCGGGTCATCCGGTCGAGTCCGCTCATGGGTAAATATGAAATCCAGGCCGGCGAGGAAAGCCGGCAGGAAACGGAAGCGAAGCCGGAGGAGGCTTTGGATCCCAGCCGTTTTCAGCTGATTAACGGCCAGTGGTACTACTTCTGATCCCGGCGAGGCTGACCGAATCCCGTCCCTGTTTCCTGAACGACCCCTCTCACGGCGCGGGAGAGCACCGTGCAAGAAGAAAATGGCGCAGACATTCAAGGTTTTTGATCCGACGACCGGCCAGTATGTTGAAAAGGAAATCCCCACCATGACCCCCGTGCCGGAGGCGCCCGTGCCTCCCGCTCCCGTGGCCCAGGCGCCCGCCGAGCCGTCGGCCCCAACGATCCAGGTTCAGCCGATTCTGGACGCGGCGGCCCAGGCGGCCCAACCGGTGGTTCAGGCGGTTCAGGACGCGGTTCAGCCGGTGGCCCAGGCGGCCCAGCCGGTGGTTCAGGCGGTTCAGGACGCGGTTCAGGCGGCCCCGCCGGTCGTTCAGCAGCCGGCCCAGCCCCAGGTGCAGGTCATGCCGGTGATGGTGCTGGATCCGACGACGGGCCAGTATGTCCAGAAGATGATGAACATGGTGCTGGATCCCGCGACCGGCAACTATATTCCGGCGCCGGTGGCAGCGGATCCCAAGGCGGCCGCTGAGGCCCGAAAAGCGGCGGAAAAGGCCGCCGCGGATGCCCAGAAGGCGGCGGAGAAGGCCGCGCGGGACGCGGCCCGGGAGGCTCGGGAAGCGGAAGCAGCCGAGCGCAGAGCCCGGGCGGATCAGCTTCGGGAGGAAGCCGCGGAGCGGGCCCGCCGGAACGATTCCATCGCCGGCCGCGTAAAAAATACCGCGATCAACACGGCGACCCGCCAGGTGGTCAGCGGCCTGACCAGGGGCCTGGGCAAGGCCATCAGCGATCTGTTGGGCGGCGGCAAGAAATAAAGCATGATGGGTTCTGATCCGGTCGGGTCAGAACGGAAATGAGGCCTGGCCTGACCCTGCTGGGTCAGAGCGGGAAACAGGGGTTGGTCCTGATCCGGTCGGATCAGAGCAATAATAAGGAGTCAGAGAGGAAGGAAAACAGGATGAAGAAGTTTCTGAACGAGTTCAAAGAGTTTGCTGTCAAGGGCAACGCGATCGATATGGCGATCGGCGTTGTGATCGGCGCCGCCTTCGGTAAAGTGGTTACCGCGATTATTGATATTTTCCTGACGCCCCTCCTGGAGGCGCTTCCGAAGCTGGAGAACGGCGGAACGGGCTTCGTCGGCAGCCTGGTTTCCTTCTGCGGCGTGCTGGTGGAGTTCATCCTGACGGCGCTGGTGCTCTTCATGATCGTGAAGGCGATCAACAAGGCGAAGGGCCTGAAGAAAAAGGAAACCAAGCCCGCCGCCCCGACCACCAAGGTCTGCCCCTTCTGCAAGACTGAAATCGATATCAACGCGACCCGCTGCCCGCACTGCACCAGTGAGCTGAAGTGAAGGAAGGTAATCTGATGAAAAAAATTCTGGTTGAAACGTCCGCCCGCCATGTTCATGTAACGAAGGAAGATCTGGAAACCCTTTTCGGCGTCGGCCATGAGCTGACGGTAAAGAGCATGCTGTCCCAGCCTGGCCAGTTCGCCAGCGAGGAACAGGTGGATATCGTCGGCCCCAAGAATACCCTGAAGCGGGTCCGCATCCTCGGGCCGGTTCGTTCGGCGACTCAGGTGGAGCTTTCCCTGACCGACGCCAGATCCATCGGCGTGACGGCGCCGATCCGTGAATCCGGCGACGTGGCCGGCTCCGGCGTCTGCAAGCTGGTGGGCCCCTGCGGCGAGGTGGAGCTGAAGGAAGGCGTGATCGCGGCGAAGCGTCATATCCATATGACCCCCGCGGATGCCGAGGAGTTCGGCGTCAGGGATAAGGACGAAGTCTGCGTGAAGATCGAGTCCGCCGGCCGTTCCCTGATCTTTGGGGACGTGGTGGTCCGGGTGAGCGAAAAGTTCTCCCTGGCGATGCATATTGATACGGACGAGAGCAACGCCGCCTGCGCCGTAAACGGAACCATGGGCGAACTGATCAAATAACCCGAAGCACGAGATTGGAACGTAGAACCGGAACGAGGGGACTGTCCCCGCATTCCGGAGCATTAGTCTCTCAGCAAGAAAAACCGGGAAGCCGGGGAAAACTGATTCCCCAACCTCCCGGTTTTTTCGTTCGGTATGGCTGGCTGGAACGGCTTGGGAGCGCTGCGTTCTCTTTATCCAAGCGCCTTTTTCAGCTCCTCCGTTCGGTTCTCCTGCTCCCAGGGCAGGTCGATATCCGTCCGTCCGAAATGGCCGTAGGCCGCGGTCTGCCGGTAGATCGGCCGCCGGAGAGCCAGATCCCGGATGATGGCCGCCGGGCGGAAATCAAAGACCTTCCGGACCGCCTCCGCGATGGCCTCGTCGTCCCGGATGCCCGTTCCGAAGGTATCCACGAGGACGGAAACCGGCTCCGCTACGCCGATGGCGTAGGCCAGCTGAATCTGGCAGCGGTCCGCCAGCCCGGCGGCGACGACGTTCCGGGCGGCCCAGCGGGCGGCGTAGGCCGCGCTGCGGTCTACCTTGGTCGGATCCTTGCCGCTGAAGCAGCCGCCGCCGTGGGGGGCGTATCCGCCGTAGGTGTCGACGATGATCTTCCGGCCGGTCAGTCCCGTGTCGCCGGCGGGTCCGCCGATGACGAAGCGTCCGGTGGGATTGATCAGAATTCGGGTCTCCCTGGTGAACAGCTCCGGCGGAATCACGGGGATGATGACGTTCTCTAAAATCCCCTCGGTAATCTTCTCCTGGGAGACCTCCGCGGCGTGCTGGGCGGAGATAACGACGGTATCCACCGCGACGGGCCTGCCGTCCTCGTAGGCGACGGTGACCTGGGTCTTTCCGTCCGGATACAGGAAGGGAAGCGTCCCATCCTTCCGCACCCGGGTCAGCCGCAGCGCCAGCCGGTGGCTCAGGGCGATGGGCAGGGGCATCTTTTCCGGAGTTTCGGTACAGGCGTATCCGAACATCATGCCCTGGTCGCCGGCGCCGGTATCGGCCACGTCGGCCTCGCTCCTGGTTTCGAGAGCGTTGTTGACGCCCATGGCGATATCGGGGCTCTGCTCGTGGATCGCCGTCATGACGGCGCAGGTATGCCCGTTAAAGGATTTCTCCGGCGCGTCGTAGCCGACCTCCAGGACGGTCTTCCGGACGATGCTGGCGATATCCACATAGGTGTTGGTGGTGATCTCGCCCATGACCGTGATCATGCCGGTGGTCGCGAAGGTTTCGCAGGCGACCCGGGCCTGGGGATCCTCCTGCAGGATGGCGTCAAGCACCGCGTCGGAAATCTGGTCGCAGAGCTTGTCCGGATGGCCTTCGGTGACGGATTCTGAGGTAAAGAGTCTGCGCATTGGAATGGGTTCCCCTTTCGATCTGAATTTCGCAAAAAAAACGTCTGACCTGCACACCGGCCAGACGGATTCAATCATGATCGTGATTGCCCTTATCTGTCAACGCCTTCCTGATCGGAGGTGTGCGCGTTGCGGGAATTGGCACCATGCGGTTCCGCCGGTTGCCGTGACGTCATCAGGCCCGTCCCTCGGTCACTCGTGATAAGGTTTGCAGAAATTATAATAGAGAATAAATCCCTTCTTGTCAAGTTGCTTTTTGACGAGCTTCTCCTTTAATTTTTTCCTTTTGCGTCGCGGCCTGCGGCCAATGGGGAAATGTCAGTCCGGGACGGTTTCGGATACGGATACGGTCACAGAGAGTGTGGAGACGATTGAGACCCATGAGATAAGGGCCGTGCAGGAGGTTCCGCCGGCGATTTTGCCCAGCTCCTCCTCCGAGACATCCTCGTTCAGCCGGCTGATCTCCCTGACCTGCTCGGGGCTGACGTCATAGCCCAGCTCCCTGGCGGCCTTGCTGACAGCGGCGAAGCTGTCCTTCTCCCCGGCGTCCTGCGCGGCCTTGATCTTCTCGCGCATCTGGTCGACAAATTCCTTGTCGCTGCGCATTCTTTCGATGTAGTCTTTGGCTGTTTTCATCTGGGTTTCCTCCTTCAGCATGAGATTATTCCGTTTATTTATACGGAGATAAAAACGATTTGGCAGCAGCTTTTTTCAGCACACGGCCGGTGACCGGGAGCTGCTTTCAATAGATTCGGTACGATCTGTCCGCTGTCCGGCTTTGGACTGCAGCGAAGATGATTCCCGACAATTCCCGGTTGACAACGATCAAACTTGGCCAGATAATAGGGAAAAAGCAAGAAAAACACGGCCGAAGGAGAAAACGGACGGATGGACGGAATGGATCGCAAAATCATAGCAGTCTGTACCTCCTGGGAGGACGAGGAAAACCTGAACCTGATGATGCTGGAGCTGATCGGGGCGACGGAAGGGACGCCCTATCTTCCGATGTGCGTGACCTTTGACCGGAGCAGTGTCGAGGCCCGGGGGGAGGAAAGCCTGAATGAATTCATGCAGGCCTTCGAGGTTCCGAATCTGGCCGGCTTCCTGCTGCTGGGGGAGATGATCCGGTCCGACGCGATCAATCAGCGGCTGATCGACCTGGCGGCCCGGAAAAAGCTGCCGGTGTTTATGCTGGAGCGCCAGTATGATGGCTGTATTAACCTGATGTTTACCTATCTCCAGGGCTTCGAGTCCGTCGCCCGCCATATGGTTCAGGATCACGGCTGCCGGGACGTGGTCGTGGTGGCGGGAATCCGGGGGAATCCCTTCTCCGAAGACCGGATTACCCTGTGCCGGGAAATCCTGCGGGAAAGCGGGGCGGAGCTTCCGCCGGAGCGGATTATCTACGGCGATTTCTGGGACGAGCCCACCTTCCGCGCGCTGGACAGTTATTTCGAAGGCGGCGGAAAAATGCCGAAGGCCTTTTTCTGTATCAACGACGCGATGGCGATCGCGGTCTGTATCTATCTGACGCGGCTGGGCATTCAGGTTCCGGAGGACGTGATGGTCAGCGGTTTTGACGGGATCCTCCCGGGGGAGGAGCATGAGCCCTCGATTACGACGGCCCGACCGGATTTTCCCGGTATGTTCGGAACGATGCTGGCGCGGATGGACCGGTGGCGGCCGGAAGAAGCCGGGGTGACGGAGCGGATCCCGGTTCCTTTCCGTTTTTTCGCCCGCCAGTCCTGTGGCTGCGAAGCCTCCGGACGGATTTCCGCGACCCTGAAAATCAGCGACCAGAAGATTACGAATCTGGACTTTACCCGGCATATTCGGGCCATGGGCCTTTTTATCCGGAAAACCCAGAACATGGATTCCCTGGAGGAGTTTATTCCCTGCCTTTCGCCTCTCTTTTCCGCCTGGCCGAATCCCTACTATTTCGCCGCGGTCCTCGGGGAGGACCGGAATCAGGCCAGACCCCTGCTCTACGGCTCCGGAAGGAAGTTTGGAGACGCGCCCGTCCTCCGATGGCGGGAAAGCCCCGTCCCGGATGTGCATGAGATTCTGTCGAATCCGGAAATCCGGATTCTGATGGTTCAGCTGCTCCAGACCCGGGCGGAAACCATCGGCTATATGGTTTCCGGAATCAGGCACTGGAGCCTTCGGGAGCAGGAACGGTTTGAGGAAGAGGTGCTGTTTCTCTGCTCGGCGCTCAATACGGTGATTCGGAACCGGCGCCTGGAGGAGGCCAACCGGGAAATTCTCCGGATGGCGGAGCATGATTATATGACAGGCCTGTATAACCGCCGGGGCTTCCTGCGGGAGCTGGAGCGCCTCCTGGCCCTGCCGGAGTCCCAGAACCAGACCCTGACCCTCTTTGCCATGGATATGGACCGGCTGAAGGGGATTAACGACCGCTACGGCCACCACGAGGGGGACGCGGCGATCCGGTGCCTGGCGGAGGGAATCCGTCAGGCGGTGGAAGGGCGGGGAATCTGCGCCCGCTACGGCGGGGACGAGTTCGCCTTTGCCATCCTGGCCGGGGATGAAAAACCGGATCCGGAAAAGATCCGGACCCGGATCGAAACGACGGCCCGCGCTGTCAGCGGCCAGAAAGCCTATCTGATTTCCGCCAGCCTGGGCTCCTGCGCCTGCCAGGTCCGGAACCATCCGCCCCTGGACCAGCTGCTGGCCGAATCCGACCGCACCCTTTACGCGGATAAAACCGCCCGGCGATAATCCGTCCGGCGGCTAATCTCTTACGTGAACGTATATGCCGCGAACAGGACGATGGTTTGGCAACCAATTCCGTTCGCGAGTATGAAGAGAGGAGTTTGAGAAAAATGATTAAAATCTATGGAATGCCTACCTGCCCGTACTGTGATTATGTCCATGAGCAGATTCAGGGTCGGGAAGACGAATTCGAGTATATCAACATAGGTGAGAACATTCGGAACATGAGCGCTTTCACGAGGCTGCGGGACACATCCCCTGCCTTTGAACGCTGCAAGGCGGTCGGGGACGTAGGTATTCCCGCTTTCGTGTTTGAGGACGGCAGGGTATCCGTTGACCCGGCGGACGCGGGCCTGGTTGAATACGGTTCCGTGGGAGCCTGTTCCATCGGGGATCATAAAAACGGAAGAAAAGGCTGCTGATAATGGATAAACCGAAGAATATTGAAGTCAGGGGAGCGCGCGTCCATAATCTGAAAAACATTGATGTGAATATTCCGCTTCATGAAATTGTCGGCATTGCGGGCGTGTCCGGGTCGGGGAAATCGTCCCTGGCCCTGGGCGTGCTCTACGCGGAAGGATCGCGAAGATATCTGGAATCCCTATCGACTTATACCAGGAGACGGATGACGCAGGCGGGCAGGGCGGATGTGGACGAGGTTCTGTATGTTCCCGCTTCCCTGGCGCTGCATCAGCGGCCCGGCGTGCCGGGAATACGTTCGACCTTCGGGACAGGCACGGAACTGCTGAACAGCCTGCGGCTGATGTTTTCACGCCTTGCGTCCCACCGCTGCCCAAACGGACACTATGTGAAGCCCGGATTTCAGGTGGCGCTGATGCAGGAGCTCGTTTGCCCGGAATGCGGCGAACGCTTTTACGGTCCCGGGGCGGAGGAGCTGGCCTTTAATTCGCAGGGGGCCTGCAAATGCTGCGGAGGGACGGGCACCGTTCGGACGGTGGATCGCGGCACCCTGGTTCCGGATGAGAGCCTTTCCATTGATGACGGGGCGGTCGCTCCCTGGAATTCCCTGATGTGGTCCCTGATGACGGACGTCTGCAGGGCCATGGGCGTACGGACGGATATTCCGTTTAAGGACCTGACGGAACGGGAAAAAGAGATTGTCTTTGACGGCCCCATGGAAAAGAAGCATATCTTCTACCGCCCGAAAAAGGCGGACACCGCCACCGCCGGCGAAATGGATTTTACCTATTACAGCGCGACGGCAACGGTTCTGAACGCGCTGAACAAGGTCAGGGACGAAAAAGGCATGAAGCGGGTGGAAAAGTTCCTGAAGGAGGACGTCTGCCCCGAATGCCATGGTACACGCCTGTCGAAGGAAGCCAGAGCGCCGAAGCTGATGGGGATCACGCTCGATCAGGCCTGCGAGATGACGCTGAAAAACTCGGTTGAATGGGTCAGACGCGTCCCGGATTCCCTGCCGGAAGAAATGCGGCCGATGGCGCGGAACATCTGCGAGTCCTACCTGGAAATCGCGGCCCGGCTGCTGGACCTGGGACTGGGATATCTTTCTCTGGACAGAGCGTCCTCGACCCTGTCCACCGGAGAGAGGCAGCGGATGCAGCTGGCCCGCGCGGTCCGCAACCGGACAACCGGCGTTCTCTATGTTCTGGATGAGCCTTCCATCGGATTGCACCCGGCCAATATTGTCGGGCTGAACGGCGTGATGCACGATCTGGTCCGGGACGGGAACTCCGTGCTGCTGGTGGACCATGATACCCGGATTCTGAAGGAATCCGACTGGATCATTGAGATGGGGCCGGAGGCCGGAAAAAACGGCGGAACCGTCATCGCGGAAGGAACCGTTGGGCAGATTGAAGAAAGTGAAAGTTCCGTGATCGGCCGGTATCTTTCCGGAAAGCAGGCACCGGTCCGGAAACGCACCGGAAAGGAACTGTTTGCGGGCGGAGAGATCCGCATGGAAACGGACCGGATCCATACGGTCAGGCCCCTGTCCGTCCGGATTCCGAAAAACACGCTGACGGTGGTGACCGGGGTATCGGGATCGGGGAAGACCACGCTGATCCTGGAAAGCCTCGTTCCGGCCCTGGAGGCGCTCTGCGATGGCAAAAAGATGCCGGAGCATGTCAGGAAGATCGAGGCGGAGGGGATTCAGCATGTAAAGCTGATCGACGCGACGCCAATCGGGATCAATGTCCGTTCCACGGTGGCCACCTACGCGAACGTCCATGACGAGCTTCGGAAGATCTTTGCGGGAACCGGATCAGCAAAGCAGCTTGGATATAAGGCCGGAGACTTTTCCTATAATACGGGATCACTCCGCTGCCCGGTCTGCGATGGTACGGGACAGATCGCGCTGGACGTTCAGTTCCTTCCGGATGTGGAGATCATCTGCCCGGAATGCCGCGGGTCACGATACAAAAAAGACGCAAAAAAAGTATGCTGGCAAAACAGGGCGGGTGAGCAGCGCTCGCTGCCTGAGCTGATGGAGATGGACGTCAGTACCGCGCTTGATTTCTGCCGGGAAATGAAAACGGTGAAACCAAGGCTGGAAATCCTGCGGGATCTTGGGCTCGGCTATCTGACGCTTGGCGAAGAAACGCCGGGACTGTCCGGAGGGGAGGCGCAGCGGCTGAAGCTTGCCTCTGAAATGGGAAGGCAGCAGGACGACGCTGTTTTCGTCTTTGATGAGCCGACCATCGGACTGCATCCGAAGGATGTGGAAACCCTGCTGAACGTTTTTCAGACGCTGATTGATCATGGCGCAACCGTTATTGTGATCGAGCATGACCTGGATGTTATCCGCGCTGCTGACTATATGATTGACATGGGGCCTGAAGGCGGGGAAGACGGAGGGAGAATCGTGGCCTCCGGTACACCGGATGAAATCAGGGCCTGCAAAGCAAGCATCACCGGCAGATACATATAATGATGTGCGCCGAAGCCTTGACGGCCTACTTACCCTGCGGTAGAATGGGTAATCATGAACCGGGGAGGATGACGTATGATCTCAACGAAGGGCCGTTACGCGCTGCGGGTGATGATCGATCTGGCGGAGCATGAGAGCGGTCAGCCGGTTCCGCTGAAGGATGTTGCTGAAAGGCAGGAAATCTCCAAGAAATATCTGGAGATCATCGTCCGGGAGCTCGTGGAGGGAAAGCTGATCCGGGGAACCAGCGGCAAGGGCGGCGGATACGTGCTGCTGCGCCGGCCGGAGGAGATCTCCGTCGGGGAGATCGTGGAGCTGATGGAGGGGACCCTGGCGCCGGTGGCCTGCCTGGCGGAAAAGGCGGAGCCCTGCCCGCGAAACGCATCCTGCGCAACCTTTCCCCTCTGGCAGGAGCTGGATCAGCTGATCCGGGACTTCCTGTATCAGAAAAAGATCGCGGATCTGATGAACCGGGGAAAAGCATGATGCGAAGGAAAACCGTGAAGGCAGCCTTTCTCCGGTCGGTTCCCGTGATGGCCGGCTATGTCGTTCTGGGCATGGGCTTCGGGATTCTGGCCCACGACGCGGGATACGGGCTCCCCTGGGCCTTTGCCATGAGCCTTCTGATCTATGCCGGGTCCATGCAGTACGTGGGGATTGGCCTTCTGACCGGCGGGGCGACGGTGCTCAGCGCCATCCTGACTACGATCACCGTCAATGCCCGCCATCTGTTTTACAGCATCTCCATGATCGACCGCTACAGGGATGCCGGGAAATATAAGCCTTATCTGATTTTCGCCCTGACGGACGAAACCTATTCCCTTCTCTGCGACGGAAAGGTTCCGGAGGGGACGCAGCCTCATCGGTTCCGCTTTCTGGTGTCCCTGTTTAATCACGGCTACTGGGTGCTGGGCACCGTTCTCGGCAGCCTCCTGGGCGCTGTGCTCCCCTTCTCGACGGAGGGAATCGCTTTTTCCATGACGGCGCTGTTCGTCGCCTCCTTCGTGGAGCAGTGGCGATCCTCCTCCGAGCATCTGCCGGCGCTGACGGGGCTGCTGGGAACCCTTGGCTGTCTGCTCCTTTTCGGGCCCGAGCGGTTCCTGATTCCGGCGATGCTGCTTATCACCCTGGTGCTGACGCTGCTTCGGGGCCGGCTGTCCCCGGGAGAGGGGGCGAAGAAATGACCGCCTCCGCTCATTCCGCCCTGCTGGTGGCCGTGATGGCCGTCGTGACGATGCTGCTTCGCTTTCTGCCCTTTTTGATGTTCAAAAAGAAGACGCCCGCCTATGTTTCCTATCTCGGCCGGGTGCTCCCGCCGGCGATTATCGGGATGCTGGTGGTCTACTGCCTGAAGGACGTCAGGGTGCTGTCGCCGCCCTTCGGCGCGCCGGAGCTGATCGCCTGCCTGCTGACAGGCCTCCTGCAGGCCTGGAGACGGAACTCCCTGCTGAGTATCCTGGCGGGGACGGCGGCCTATATGCTGCTGGTTCAGCTGGTCTTCTGATGAGCTTAGCCTGCGGAAGGGGGAAGCGTCACCGGTAAATGGATATGGTCACGAACAGAAAAAAGCATTTGAAATATGAAAGGAAGGGAAACCATGGAATTCAGAGAAGTCATCCAAAAACGTTACTCCTGTAAAAAGTACGGGGCCCGCCAGGTGGAGCCGGAGAAGCTGACGGCCATTCTGGAGGCCGGGCGGCTGGCTCCGACGGCCAAGAATCTGCAGGAACAGCATGTGTATGTCGTGCAGTCAGAGAAAGGCCTTGCCCAAATCGACGCGGTTACGCCCTGCCGTTACGGCGCGCCCACGGTTCTGGTGGTCGCCTTTGACAGAAACAATGTGTTCACCTATCCCGGCGGCAAGCAGGATTCAGGGGTGGAGGATGCGACGATCGTGGCCTCCCATATGATTCTGGCCGCGGCGAATGAAGGCGTGGACAGCTGCTGGATCAACTTTCTCGATCCGGAAAAACTGGCCGAAGCGCTGAATCTGCCGGAAAATGAAGAGGTCCTGATGGTCATGGATCTGGGCTATGCCGCGGAGGGCGCGGGCCCCCTGCCCAATCATGAAAGCCGCAAGCCGCTGAGCGAAACGGTATCCTGGCTGTGATCGGATAAGGCGCCCTGGATGCATTCCGCGAGTATACAAGGAAGCGTGCCGCAGATGAGTGAGGAGAGCCGCATCGGTTTTGTGGATCTGGAAGTGAATCCGGAAACCGGAAAGATCCGGGAATACGGGGCCTTTTCCCCGGAGGGCGGAAACGGATCAGGAGGAGACTGCCGTCCTGCTGCCGGATGTTACCCTGACTAACAGGACAGACCTGCCCGAAGACGAATAAAATATGGCGGGGATTTCGGCCTGGTTTACGGGCCGGGATCCCCGCCGCTGATTTTGAGAACCGGGCTTGGAACGAAGCGGCTGAAGAGCTGATCCTCGTGGGCGTTCCCGGCCTGGAGGATGACGATCGCCTCCGGGTCCGCCTGCCGGAGCCTTCGGATAAAGCCTGTTCTTCGCTCCGGGAGGGAGGCTGCTCCGGGCAGGATCACGATATTTAGCCCGGCGCTCCTCCGGCCGGAAGGGGCCCGCAGCCGGTCGAGCACCTCCTGGGGGGACTCGCAGGGGATCAGGCGGGAAGAGGCCGCCGGCGGAATCGGCTCCGCTGCCGCCGCCCCGGCGGAAACCCGGTACAGCCGGGCCTCCGGATAAAGATCCATCAGGAGCGAGTCCATCGACGCGTTCATCGCCGCCTCGCCGGCGGCGCCGCAGGCGGGAAGCGTCCAGTTCCGCCATCCCCGGTTCGCCTTCCGGATCAGGGATTTTAAAGCGGCGAGCTGCCGGGCGGTCAGCATTCTGCGGGTGATCATCCGGCCGCCCTCCGGGTCGGTTTCCTCGAGATATTGAATCCCGTACCGCAGAAGGAACAGGAGCCGCTCCGGAAGGAACAGGGCCGTCAGCATCCGGTGGGTCGGCTTGCCCGGGGACAGGCTCCGCTGAAAGTCCCGGGTCCGGGTTGAAGCACCGAGGCCGTAATCCGCCAGAATCCGGCTTTCCTCCTCCGGGCTTCGGGGAAGCAGGCGGATCCGGCGTCCGGAGGGCCTTCCGCCCGCGGCGTAAATGGGAAATTCATTCGCCATGACCGTGGCGAAGTATTCTCCCTCCAGGGGCATCAGCCGATCCGGATCCTCGGGATGATCGTCGGAAAAGGCCCAGATCTGGGGACACTGGAGGTATCTTCGCCCCTCCCGGCTTTGGGAGCGGGTCAGCATCCGGTCATACTCCGCCTGCAGGCTGCGGGTCCGTTCCCGATGCTTGAGCTCGATCATCGCCAGCGGAAGACCGTTGATAAACAGCGTAATATCGGGACGAAAGCTGCCGGCGCCCCGGCCGCAGGCCAGCTCCGCCGCGCTGTGGAAGGCGTTACGCGCCGGATGCGAAAAGTCGATCAGGCGAAGCCCCTGCCATCCGTTCCGTAGGGTTTCATAAAAGCGCCGGCCGAGATCCTCGGCCTCCAGCCGGTGAAGGAGCTCCTCTGTCAGCCGCGCCGCCGTCTCCCGGGAGACCGGAACGCCGTTGATCCGCTCGAGGGAAGCCCGAAGCGTCTCCGGCATAAAATTGGTTTGCTTCTCCCGCTGCCCAAGCGCTTCCCGGGAAAGATAGGAAAAGCCCAGCCGGGAAAGGTGGATGAGCGCCGGAATCGTCATTCGAAGCGTTTCCGGCCCAGGGACAGCCATCCGGCGCACCTCCTTTTGAGCTTGGTCTCAGACAGGGGGACGGTTCTTTTGTCTGCGGCTTAAATCCGGCTCAGTCCCGGGCGACCAGGGAGCGCCGGGCCATCCAGTCCCCCTTCCGGTAATAGATCACCAGGGCGATGCTCGTGATCGTCCAGGAAACCGTATAGCACAGGCACAGGGAAAACAGGGTACGGAAGTGGGCAAACACGGTGGCGACCCAGATGATCCGGAACAGGCAGATGCCGATGCCGATGATGATCACCGGCCGTACGGCGTCCCCGACTCCGCGCAGCACCGCGGAGAGAACCTCCACGAGCACCCACGTGAAGTAGAACGGCACGAAATAGGACATGATCTGGTAGGTGGTCTGGACGACGGCCTCGTCCGGCGTCAGCAGCCGGAGCATCGGGATCGCCGTCAGCATCAGCAGCGCGCTGACCCCGATGGTGACGGAAAAGGCGAGAATCAGGCCCTGGCGAACGCACTGCTTTACCCGGTCGGTCCGGCCCGCCCCGTGATTCTGGGCGATAAAGCTGGTGATGGCGGAACCGATCGCGTTGCTGATGGCCCAGAAAAATCCGTCGGTTTTGCCGCTCATGGCCCAGGAGGCGACCACGACGGTCCCCAGGGAGTTGACCGCGACCTGGATAATGACATTGGAAATGCTGTACATCAGGCTTTGCAGTCCGGAGGGAATGCCGAGCCGGAGCATGTTTTTCAGATAGATGCCGTGGATTCCCAGCTGACGGAAGGAGAGGCGGTAGGGCCGCCCGTCCCGGGCCAGCAGGCCTGTCAGCAGCCCGGCGTTGACCAGCTGGGCAGCGACGGTGGCGACGGCGACGCCGGCGATGCCCCATCCGAAAACGACGACGAAGAGGATGTCCAGCAGGATGTTGGTCACGCATCCCGCGACCATGAACAGAAAGGGATGAAAGGAATCCCCCAGGGCCCGGAGCAGGCTGGATTCCATGTTCAGAAGCATGATCAGGGGGACGCCGAGAAAATAGATTCGAAGATACAGGGCGGCGCCCTCCATCGTCTCCGCCGGCGTGTTGAGCAGCCGGAGCAGCCAGGGGGAGGCGAGGAGCCCGAAGACCATCAGGGCGGTGCCGAAGAGGGTCATGGTGGTGACAGCGGTGCCGATGGCCCGGTCCAGATCCTCCCTTCGCCCGGCGCCGAAGATCTGGCCGATCACGACGGAGGCGCCGACGGTGATGGCGACGAAAAAGCCGACCAGGACGTTAATGATCTGGGCGGAGCTGCCGCCGACGGCCGCCAGGGCTTCCGTGCCGACAAAGCGGCCGACGATCAGGCCGTCTACCGCGTTATACAGCTGCTGGAGAATGGTTCCGGCCGCGATGGGAAGAAAGAAGACCAGCAGCTTCTTCCAGACGGTTCCGGTGGTTAAATCGTTTCTGTTGCCTGCTTTACTCATGCTGTTCAAACCAACGTGCGGAAAACTCCGCAACGGCCTCCGCCAGTTTTTTGATGTCCCAGGACGCGGCGTTCAGGATCAGATCGAAGGAGGATCCGTCCCCGGAGTCCTTCCCCGTCAGGATCTCCCGGGTCTGCCTGCGGCTGCGGTCGATCCGCCGGATGTTCCGCAGGATCTCCTTCTCCGGCAGCCGCTCCTCCGGGGGCTTTTTGTTCTCATACCGGAGACACCGGTCCAGCCGGGCCTGCAGATCCGCGCATACGCTGATCCGGAAGGGATTCGATGCGTGCAACACCACGTCCGCGTCCCGCCCGACGATGACGCAGTTGTTGCCAGATTCAGCGATCTCCATCAGGATTTCCCGCTGCCGCGCCAGCAGCTGCGCCCCCGCGCTGCCCGTGCCGTGGATGGCCTGATGAAAGCTGTGCCGGTAGGTCAGCTGGTAATGAACCCATCCGTGGGTATTGAGGGCTTCCCGGACATAGTCCGGATGCAGCCCCTGCTCCTCGGCGAGGGCCTGGATGATTTCCCGGTCATAATAATCCCAGCCCAGCAGATCCGACAGCCGCTTGCCCAGCTCCCGGCCGCCGCTTCCGAACTGCCTGCTGACGGTAATAATCCGCATGCCCGATCCTCCTTCGTGAACAGCCGTTCACGTCTGCCTTCATTATAGGTGCTTTGATATAAAATACAACCGTCTTTAATGGGCATACCGCAAAAAAAGATGGCCGCGCAAAGGATTGACTTTGCGGGAGAAATGACATAAGATTTCCTGTATAAGGACTGTTCCCTGAAAGGGAACGGATATGCCGCGGACAGGACGATGGTTTGGCAATCAATTCCGTTCGCGAGTATAATCAGGGATGATATAGTCGCAGGCGACGGAGGCGCTCCGCACCTCGTGCATCCGTTTTTTGACCGGCAGGTGGACCGGATGAGTCTGGTAGGCCTCGAAGGCTTCGCGGGTTTCGAACTCCGTGATCAGCGCGAGATCATAGGAGCGCTCGCTGCCGAGAAAATCGGCGCCGGCTTCCAGACTGGCCATGCCCTCGATCTTTCCCTTCATGCCGTAGAAATTCCGAACCAGCTGAGGAATTTCCCCCTTGAATTCATCCCTGATTTTAAACAGAACAATGTGACGGATCATCAGAACGACGGCTCCTTTCATGAGGGTGTGGACTCATTATAACGGAGCGGTCTTGCAAAAACAAGAAAGGGAGTGTCGGATTATGGATAAAAAGGCGATGTTTGCCATCTCGTACGGGCTCTTTGTCGTGACGGCCGCCGAGCAGGGGAAGCATAACGGGTGCATTACCAATACGGTGATGCAGGTGACCGCGGATCCGAACCGGATTTCCGTCGCGGTGAACAAGAGCAACCATACCTGCGGCATGATTGAGCGGACGGGGCGGTTTACGGCCAATATTATCAGCCAGGCGGCGACCTTTGAGCTGTTTAAACGCTTCGGTTTTCAGAGCGGCCGGGATGTGAATAAGTTCGAGGGATTCTCCGGTGCCTGGGCCGGGGAATGCGGGATGATCGTCTTCGAGGGGACGAACGCCTGGATCGCGGCGGAGGTTGAGCGGACGGTGGATCTGGGAACGCATCTGCTGTTTATCGGGAAGGTCCTGGACATGGAAACGCTGAATGATACGCCCTCCGCGACCTATGCCTACTACCAGGAGCACATCAAGCCGAAGCCCCGGGCGGCTGAAGGCGGCGGGGAAGGGAAAACGGTCTGGCGCTGCCGGATCTGCGGCTATGAATATACCGGGGAGGAAATCCCGGAGGACTTTATCTGTCCGATCTGCAAGCACCCGGCCTCCGATTTCGAGAAGGTTCCATAAGCGTGCGCCGAAAAAGGATCCCCGGGAGCGAACCCGGACAAAGGAAATTCAGCCGGCCGGCGATGAAGGGGACTTCCTTTTTCCGGAAAAAGGGATGAATTTGACACAAAGTGGCTTAAAATGCCGGAAAACAAGGCGCGGAGGGCTTGAAGCAAGGGCTTTCTTGTGGTAGGATGATGCCATAGGAAACGAAAAACTGTACGTGGTACAGGAAAGAAAGGAAAATGGAAACATGAATAAGGGAGAACTGATCGAAGTCGTATCCTCCAAGGCTGAAATTACCAAGGCGGAAGCCGGCCGCGTTGTCAGCGCTGTGCTGGATGGAATCGTGGACGGCCTGAAGGCGGATGGAAAGGTCGTCCTGCCCGGGTTTGGCTCCTTCGAGGTTCGCAGCCGGACAGCGAGAGTCGGCCGGAATCCCCGGACCGGTGAAAATATCAAGATCAAGGCTACAAAGGTGCCCGCTTTCAAGGCCGGCAAGGGCATGAAGGAAGCCGTCGCGAAGAAAAAGTAAGATGACAGAATGGCGGACGTGAACCGCCGTTTACAGAGGAGATACAATGGCAACGCTGAAAGAGAAGGCAAAGACTGCCGGAAAGAAGATTTCCGATCTCGCCGTAGCGAATGAAATCGAGGCGAAAAAGGGCGCGGCCAAGGCGAAGCGCACGGTAAAGAAGAAGCTCGAGGAGGCCGCCGCTCCCGTCGCAGAAAAGCTCGACGAGGCGAAGCTGGCGGATCAGATGGCCAGGGGCCGGAAAAAGGCTCAGGGTGATCGGAAGAAGGCGGAAACCAGGGCGAAGGCCGAATCGGTAAAGACCGCAGTGAAGACCCCGGCGAGAAAGGTCGCCGCCGCGAAGCTGAAAATCAATATCCAGTCCCCCATGGGCGGCGTGATTACCCCGGAGGAAGTCGCGGCGAAGGTCCCGAAGGGCGCGAAGGAAGTTTATATCCGGGTGGATGAGAACAGGATCTACTGGGTGGGGCCGAAGGACAGCGGCTCCGTTGAGATCTGGGAGTAACGGAAGACAACAACAGGGAGGGACGCCGATGGCCGGCGTCCCTCGTTCTGCGCCTCCCCCTGTCTGGAAAACGCAACCGGACATAACCGAAATATGAGAATTCTGTTATCTCCGGTTGGTGGAATCCGGGGCAACCATGCTTTACAATGATCACATCATTCAGAAGTTCGGGAGGCTCTCCGATGGTGATCGCGGAAGTACGGGACCTTGTGAAAAAGTATCCTTCCTTCGAGCTGAAAAAGAATTCCTTCAGCCTCGAAAGCGGGCGGATTACGGGCTTTATCGGCCGGAACGGCGCGGGAAAGACGACGACGATCAAGGCCATGCTGAACATGATTCATCCCGACGGCGGGGAGGTTCGCTATTTCGGCCTGCCCTTCCTGGGCCATGAGGCGGAAATCAAGAAGCGGATCGGCTATTCGACGGGAACCGTCAGCTGGTATCCGAGAAAGAAGATCCGGGATCTGGTTGAAATCGCCAGGAGGTTTTACGATACCTGGGACGAGGAGGCCTACCGGTCTTATCTCCGGCTCTTTGAGATCGATGAGACCAAAACGCCCCTGGAGCTGTCCGAGGGAATGAAGGTCAAGGTCAACCTGATCCTGGCCCTGGCCCACAGGGCGGAGGTGCTGATCCTCGACGAGCCCACCAGCGGCCTGGATCCCTTTTCCCGCAGCGAGCTGCTGGGGCTCTTTACGGAGCTTCGGGACCGGGGCGTGACGGTTTTTTTCTCGACCCATATCATTACGGATATCGAGAAGTGCGCGGATGATATCCTCTATATCTCGAGGGGGCGGATCGCCGCGGCCCTGCCGAAGGCGGAATTCGTCCGGCAGTATTCGAGGGACGGCGAGCGCCTGGAGGATACGATGCTCCGGCTGGAGACGGAGGAAGGAGGCGCGGCTCATGACTGATCTGCTGCGGAAGGAAATGCGGCTGAGCGCGTCGGTGCTCTCCTATCTGTTTATCGCTTTCGGGCTGATGTTCCTTTTGCCGGGCTATCCCGTTCTCTGCGGGGCCTTCTTCGTGAGCCTCGGGCTCTTCCAGAGTTTCCAGCTCGCCCGGGAGGCGAACGATATCGTCTTCTCCGTCCTGCTGCCCGTTGCCAAGCGGGATATCGTCCGGGGAAAATACGCCTTCGTCTGCCTGATCGAGGGCTGCGCGCTTTTGCTGATGGCCCTGGCGGTTCTCCTTCGGATGACGGTCTTTTCTCAGGCGGAGGTGTATCGGATGAACCAGATGATGAACGCGAACGGCTTCGCCCTGGGGATGGCCTTTGTGATCTTCGGCCTGTTTAACTGGATCTTCGTCGGCGGATTTTTCAAAACAGCCGTCAAATTCGCCCGCCCCTTCGTTGGCTTTGTTATCGCCTGCTTCCTGACGATCTTCGCGGCCGAAGCCCTCCATCATATTCCGGGGCTGGAGCGGCTGAACGCCTTCGGCACCGATGCCCTGGGCCTGCAGCTGATCCTGCTGGGGGCGGGGATCCTGCTTTTCCTGCTGATGACCCTGCTGTCCGGCCGAAGGGCCTGCGAAAGATTTGAGAAAATCGATTTGTGAGGGGAACGAAACGATGCTGAAGGACAATCTGGTGATGCTACGGAATCTTCACGGCTTTTCCCAGGAGGCGGTGGCCGAGAAAATTGGGATTTCCCGCCAGGCCTACGCCAAATGGGAAACCGGCGCCACGATTCCGGATATCGAAAAATGCGCCCTGCTGGCGGAGGTCTATGGGACCACCGTGGACAGCCTGATCCGGACGGAGCCGGCGGAGGGAATGGGTATGATTCCGCCCCCGCCGAGGGGCAAGAATATCTGGGGAACTGTCGCCATCAACGACAGAGGCCAGATCGTGATTCCGAAGGGGGCCAGGGAACGCTTCGGGCTGACGGGAGGCCAGCGGCTGGTGGTTCTGAGCGACGAGCAGGGAATCGCCCTGATCCCCGACGAGGCCTTTATGAAGAGCATGAACCGGATGATGGATGCCGTCGCCCGGGAGGCGGAGGAGCCCTGATCGATATTTAACAAAGAACGTTGACAGACCCGTAAATATTTGATAAAATATAATTGTATCCAATAGATGCAAAAAGGGAGGATGATGATCATGAAGGTGGCAGTCAGATATTATACAAAGACCGGCAATACCAAACGTCTTGCGGACGCGGTGGCCCGGGCGGTGGGGGTGGAGGCGCTGCCCATCAGTACGCCGGTGACCGAGCCCGTCGATCTGCTGTTTCTCGGAAACTCTTATTATGCCTTCAGTATCGATCCCGAGGTTCGGAGCTTTATCCGCTCCCTCGACAGGTCGAAGGTGGGCAAAATCGTGAATTTCGGCTCCGCGGCCATGCTGAATTCGACCTATAAGAAGGTCAGGGCCGAGGCGGAGAAGGTCGGGATCCCGGTGGATGAGCGGGAGTTCCACTGCCGGGGCGAGTTCAAGGGCATCCATAAGGGAAAGCCGGACGCGGAGGACTGCAGGTCGGCGGCTGAGTTCGCCAAAAAGATCGTGGGCTGATGATCGAAAAACACGGGTGCTGACGGAAAAAACACAGGGATATGTTCGTATGAAAGCATTTTTGTACGGACATATTTTTTGTGGTTGACAAGGGGAAAAGAGTTGACTATCCTGAATATAAAATCCGACCCGGCAGAAAAACAGATTGAGGTGGCTTATGAACATTGCTGAAATCAGAAAAGTGATCTCCAACATGACCCTGGAAGAAAAGGCCGGGCTCTGCTCCGGCGCGGACTTCTGGCATACCAAGGCCGTGGAGCGGCTGGGCGTGCCCGCCACGATGGTTTCCGACGGCCCCCACGGCCTGCGGAAGCAGGATGAGAAGGCGGACCATCTGGGTATCAACGACAGCATCAGGGCGGTCTGCTTCCCGGCGGCCAGCGCCACGGCGGCCTCATTTGATCCGGAGATGCTGGAAAGGATGGGCGAAGCCCTGGGGGAGAGCTGCCAGCACGAAGGCGTCAGCGTCCTGCTGGGGCCGGCAGTCAATATCAAGCGCAGCCCCCTGTGCGGCCGGAACTTTGAATATTTTTCCGAGGATCCCTATCTGACGGGGGTTCTGGCGGCCGCCCTGATCAGGGGCGTCCAGAGCAAAAACGTGGGAACCAGCATCAAGCACTTTGCCCTGAACAGCCAGGAGCACCGGCGGATGAGCTCCTCCGCGGACTGCGATGAGCGGGCGATCCGGGAAATCTATTTCCCCGCCTTTGAAATGGCGGTCAGGGAAGCCCAGCCCTGGACGGTGATGTGCTCCTATAACCGGATTAACGGGGTCTACGCCTCGGAAAACCGCTGGCTGCTGACGGACGTGCTCCGGAAGGAGTGGGGCTTCGAGGGCTATGTCATGTCCGACTGGGGCGCCGTGGCGGACCGGGTGGAGGGCATCAGGGCCGGCCTGGATCTGGAAATGCCCTCCTCCGGCGGCATTAACGACCGGAAGATCGTGGCGGCGGTGAAGGCCGGAAAGCTGGATGAAAAGCTGGTGGACCAGTGCTGCGAGCGGATTCTGAAGATCGTTTACCGCTTCGCGGAAAACGCGAAGCCGGAGACCCCCTGGGATCAGGAAGCCCAGCATCTGATGGCGGCGGATATGGCGGCGGAGTGCATGGTGCTGCTGAAGAACGAAGGGAGCATCCTGCCCCTGAACAGGGCGGACGAGATCGCCTTCATCGGCGAGTTCGCCGAGAAGCCTCGCTTCCAGGGGGGCGGCAGCAGTCATATTAACTGCTTCAAAACCACCGGCGCCCTGGAGGCGGCTGCGGGGCTGAAGGTCACCTATGCCCGGGGCTACGATGTGAAGGCGGATCTGGCCTCGCCGGAGATGATCGCCGAGGCGGTCGCGGCGGCGAAGAAGGCGAAGGTGGCGGTCGTGTTCGCGGGTCTGCCGGATTCCTATGAAAGCGAAGGCTACGACCGGACCCATATGCGAATCCCGGATTGCCAGAACCGCCTGATCGAGGCGGTGGCGGAGGCGAATCCCCGTACCGTGGTGGTGCTCCATAATGGTTCTCCCGTGGAAATGCCCTGGATCGGTCGGGTGGCGGGCGTCCTGGAGGCCTATCTGGGCGGCCAGGCGGTGGGCCTGGCGACGGTGAAGGTGCTCTTCGGCGACGTGAACCCCAGCGGCCATCTGCCGGAAAGCTTCCCCATCAGGCTGGAGGACAATCCCAGCTATCTGTTCTACGGCGGGGAACCCCGGGGATCGGAATACCGGGAGGGCATCTTTGTGGGCTACCGGTATTATGATAAAAAGAAGATGGACGTGCTGTTCCCCTTCGGCCACGGCCTGAGCTATACGACCTTTGAATATACCGGCATCCGGGTGAGCCGGGAGACCATGAAGGATACCGATACGGTGGACGTGACGGTGACGGTGAAGAATACCGGAAAGCGCGCCGGTAAGACGGTGGTGCAGCTCTACGTGGGCGATGTGGAAGGCTATGTGAATGCGATCCGGCCGGTTCGGGAGCTGAAGGCCTTCCGGAAGGTGGCCCTGGAGAGCGGCGAGACCAGGGAGGTGACCTTCACCCTGGATAAGCGGGCGTTTGCCACCTGGCGCGGCGAAATCCATGACTGGTGGGTGGAAAGCGGCGACTTCTCCCTGGAGGCCGGCGACAGCAGCGCCTGCCTGCCGCTGAAGGCCGTGGTCAGGGTGGAATCCACGGTGGAGCTGCCGCGGAAATATGATATGAACAGTATCTTTATGGACGTCATGCATGATCCGAAGGCCGCTGCTATCGTAAGTCCCTTTATGCAGCAGTCTGCGGCAGCCTTCGGAAACGATGAGGAGAAGAAAACCTCCGAGGCGGCCAGCGAGGCGATTACCGCGGAGATGAGCCTGGCCATGATGCGCTACATGCCGCTGCGCTCGGCGCTGAGCTTCAGCCAGGGACAGATCTCAGAGGAGGACATGCTGGACATGATCCGCCGGATGAACGAATGATCGCTGAATGGGAAAAGAACGGGGCAGCGGGGAATTCCGCTGCCCCTGTTCAGAGGAGGTTAAACAGGATGAAACGACAGACACTGAGCGGGGAATGGCGCCTCGAAATTCCCGGAAGCGGCTTTCCGGCGGTCCGGGCGACGGTTCCCGGTTCCGTTTACAGCGACCTGCTGTCGGCGGGCCTGATCCCGGATCCCTTTGACCGGGACAATGAGGATGAAGCCCTGAAGATCATGGAATATGATTTTATCTACAGCCGGAACTTCCGGGTTTCCCCGGAGCTGCTGGCGGCGGACGCGGTGCTGCTGCGCTGCCATGGCCTGGATACCCTGGCCACGGTGGAGCTGAACGGCCGGGCAGCGGGGAAAGCGGATAATATGCATCGAACCTGGGAATTTGACGTCAGGGGGCTGCTGCGGGAAGGGGAAAATACGATCCGGGTGACCCTCGCCTCGCCGACCCGGTTTATCCGGGAGGCCTATGACCGCAAGCCCCTGGAGGGCTCCTCCGACGCCATGCGGGGCTTCCCGTATCTGCGGAAGGCCCACTGCATGTTCGGCTGGGACTGGGGTCCCCATCTGCCGGACGCCGGCATCTGGCGGGAGATCGAGCTGCTGGGCGTGGAGAAGGCGCGGCTGGGGGATGTGGTGGTCCTTCAGCACCATGGCCCCGACCGGGTGACCCTGGAAATCTCGGCGCGGGCGGAGCGCTTTGCGAAGGGCGGAACCCCCGGGACGGTCAGGGGCGAGGCGCCGGAGGACGGGGCGCTTTCCGTTTCCGTCAGGGTCACGTCGCCGGAAGGCGCTGTCCTGACAACCGAAGGAAAGGCGTCCGCCGGCCCGGCGCCGGCGGAAAGCCTCTTCATCGGGATCGACCACCCGAACCTGTGGTGGCCGGCGGGCTACGGGGATCAGCCGCTGTATACCCTGGAGGTGACCCTTCGGGACGGGGAGCGGGTGCTGGACGTGTGGAGGAAGCGGATCGGCCTGCGAACCCTGACGGTTCGCAGGGAAAAGGATCAGTGGGGCGAGAGCTTCTGCCATCGGGTCAACGGGCTGGATGTTTTCGCCATGGGGGCGGATTATATTCCGGAGGACAATCTGCTGCCCCGGGTGACCCGGGAGCGGACCCGGCGGCTGCTGGAGGACGCCCGGGCGGCGCATATGAACACGATTCGCGTCTGGGGCGGCGGCTATTATCCCGGGGAGGATTTCTATGACCTGTGCGACGAGCTGGGCCTGCTGGTCTGGCAGGATTTCATGTTTGCCTGCGCCTCCTACGATCTGACGGAGGCTTTTGAGGAAAACGTCCGGGCCGAGGTGCGGGACAATCTCCGCCGCATCCGCCACCATGCCTCCCTGGCGCTTCTGTGCGGAAACAACGAAATGGAGTCCTTCGTGCCGGGGAAGCTCTTCGCCAAATCCGAAAGGGAGATCGCGGATTATATCAAACTCTTTGAGTACATCCTGCCCAGGCTCGTCCGGGAGGAGGCCCCGGAAACCTTCTACTGGCCCTCCAGCCCTTCCTCCGGAGGCAGCTTCGACGCGCCGGGGGACGAAAACCGGGGCGACTGCCATTACTGGGACGTGTGGCACGGGCTGAAGCCCTTTACGGATTACCGGAACCATCTCTTCCGCTATGCCAGCGAGTTCGGCTTCCAGTCCTTCCCCTGTATGGCGACGATCGAAAGCTTTACCCGGCCGGAGGATCGGAATGTCTTCTCCTATGTCATGGAAAAGCACCAGCGGAACGCCAGCGCCAACGGGAAGATCGCGGAATACCTCTCCCAGACCTACCTTTACCCATCCACCTTCGATGCCTTCGTTTACGCCTCCCAGCTTCTGCAGGCCCAGGCCATGCAGTACGGCGTGGAGCACTGGCGGCGCCACCGGGGCCGCTGCATGGGGACGCTGGTTTGGCAGCTGAACGACTGCTGGCCGGTGACCAGCTGGGCCAGCATCGACTATTTCGGCCGGTGGAAGGCGCTGCACTACTATGAGAAGCGGTTCTTTGCCCCGGTGCTGATTTCCTGCGAGGAGGAGGGCACCCTGACCCAGAAGCCCAACGTCAACGCGGAGCCCTTCCCTCTGAGGAAGTCCGCCCGGCTGAACGTCTGCAACGAATCCCGGGAGCCCTTCCGGGGCCGGATCCGATGGAGTCTGCGGAGCCCGGACGCCGCCGTCCTCGAGGAGGGAAGGGTGCCGGTGGAAGCGCCGCCCCTCTCCGCCCTGTGGCTGGACAGGCTGGACTTCCCGGATCGGGATCCCTATGGATGCTATTTTGCCTATGAGCTGGAGGATGAAGCCGGAACACCCGTGGGGGGCGGAACGGTGCTGTTTTGCGCGCCGAAGCATTTCCGCTTTCGGGATCCGGGCCTGACGGTCCGCATGGAGGGGCAGGAGATCCTGGTGACCGCCGGGGCTTATGCCCGCAGCGTGGAGATCCGGTGCAATCCGGACGCCCTGCTGGAGGATAACTTTTTCGATATGAACGGGGGCACCCGGCGGATCCGGGTGCTCCGGGGCGATCCCGGCCCCCTCTCCGTCCGCAGCGTTTATGATATCCGGTAACGAACGACCGCAAGCCGAAGAAAGAACAGGGGGAAAACGCAGCATGATCCTGTACCATACCGGACCCGTAGCCATCCCCAAACCGGATATCCGGATCGGCCGGAAGAACGCGGACTTCGGCCAGGGGTTCTATCTGACCCCGGACCGGGACTTCGCCCTTCGCTGGGCGGGCCCGGAGGCGGTTCTGAACGAATACGAGCTGGATGAGAGCGGCCTTGTCATCCATCGGTTCGTCCGGGATGAGGACTGGTTTGACTGCCTTTTCCGGAACCGCCGGGGCCGGGACGGGGTGACCGGGGCGGACGTGGTGATCGGCCCCATCGCCAACGATACGCTCTTCGATACCCTGGGAATCATCTCCAGCGGTTTTCTGGAACCGGCTCAGGCGATGCGCCTTCTGATGATCGGGCCGGAATATACCCAGGTCGCGGTCAAAACCGACCGGGCCGCGGCCCGGCTCCGGTATCTCCGGTCGGAGCGGATCGAAAGGCAGGACGAAAAAAGCCGCCTGCTGGAGCAGGAGGCCTATCAGACCGCCTTCGCGGCGGCCATGGAAGAAATGCTGGGGGAATAACAGCAGACAGGGGGGACGGTTCTTCCTGTCCGTCAGGACAGAAGAACTGTCCCCCTGTTTGCGATTGTTTTCAGGTGGTAATCTTCAGCTCCTCCTCCAGGCTGCTCCCCGCGGGGAAGAGCATGATCTCCCGGGGGGCGAGGGTGACGGTCTCCCCCTGGCGGAAGGCGGCGTAGGCTTCCGGCGGGGCGATGACCCGCATGAGATGCCCGCCGACGCGGACGCGGCAGTCGCAGACGTCCCCCAGGTAATACTTTGCCTCCAGGGTGCCCCTGAGCGGGCCGCCTTCCGCCGCGAGGGTGATGCGCTCCGGCCGGATGGCGATCTCCACCTTTCCCCGCTCCGCCCCGGCATGGGGAAGGGACTGATCCGTGCCGTCCAGAAGGACCCGGCCCTCCCCGGCGGTTCCGGGAAAAAAGTCGACCTTTCCGAGAAAGTCCGCCACGAAGGGATTGACCGGATGGTTGTAGATTTCCTCCGGGGTGCCCGACTGCTGAACGATGCCCCGGTGGATCAGGAAGATCCGGTCCGACATGGCCATGGCCTCCGTCTGGTCATGGGTGACATAGACGACGGTGATCCCCAGCCGGGTCTGAATCGCCTTGATTTCAAAGCGCATGCTTTCCCGCAGCTTCGCGTCGAGGTTGGACAGGGGCTCGTCGAGGAGCAAAAGCTTCGGCTGCCCCACCAGGGCCCGGGCCAGGGCGACCCGCTGCTGCTGGCCGCCGGAGAGCTGGCTGGGAAGCCGCTCCGCGTACTGGGAAAGATGAACGGCGCTGAGGGCGCGATCCACCTCCTCCCGAAGCTGCTGCTTCGGGACTTTTCGAATCCGGAGGGGATAGGCGACATTTTCCCGGACGGTCATATGGGGCCATACGGCGTAGCTCTGAAAGACCATGCCGATCTGCCGCTCCTCCGGGGGAACGAAAACCCGGTCGGAGGAAACCACCCGGTCCCCGATCAGGATCTCCCCGCTGGTGGGCTTTTCGAAGCCGGCGATCATCCGGAGCATGGTGGTTTTGCCGCAGCCGGAGGGCCCCAGCAGGGTAATGAATTCGCCGTCGCCGAAGACCTGGCTGAATTCCCGGAGGATCGTATGATCCCCGAAGGCTTTGGTTACGTTGCGGATACTGACGGTGGACAAGCCGGATCACCTCTTCCCGATCAAATGGAGAATTCGCCTTTGGTCAGGCGGTTGAGAACAAAGTTCAGCCCAACGACGAAGAGCAGAATGGCGAAGGCCATGGCGCAGGCGACGGGCTGGCTGGTAAAGGTCCAGTATTCATAGAGCTCGAAGCCGATGGTCTTGGTGCCGTTGGCATAGAGCAGGGTGGTCATGGAAAGCTCATAGAAGCTGGGGATGAAAATCAGGAACCAGCCGGCCGCCACGGAGGGGGAAATCAGCGGGCCCGTGATCCGCAGCATCGTCCGGCCCCAGGAGGCGCCGGCGATCTGGGAGGATTCCTCCAGGGAGGCGTGAACCTGGCTCATGGCGGAAACAACGGTTCGCATGCCCATCATCAGGTATTTCAGCAGATAGGCGATGATGATGATCCAGGCGGTCTGATAGATATCGATGCCGAAGTTTCCCCGCATGGAAAGAATGAGGCTCAGGGCGATGACGACGGAGGGCGTGCTGGATCCCAGGGTGATCAGGAAATCCGGAAGCCGGCGGCCCCGGATCCGGGTGCGCTGGAGCAGGTAGCTCATGACGCAGGCGATCAGAATGCCGACCGTCGCCGCGGCGGCGGCAAAGAGGCAGGAGTTTTTCAGGCAGCTCAGCACCTCCTCCCGGCTGAAGATGAGCTGCCACTGGCTGAGGGTGAAGTTGCCGGGGGCCAAAAGGGATTTCCCCAGATCCGTCTTGAAGGAGGTCGTCAGAATCGTCGCGAAGGGAATCACGATGACGATGAGGGCGAAGAGGACGACCAGGGCGGTCAGGGGCTTGCGCCATTTCCGAAGATCGACGATGTTCGGCCGGGTGCTCTTCCCGGAAACGGTGATATACTGCTTCCGGGCCGCCAGAACGTCGGAAAGGATCAGCACCAGGATGGCCAGCGCCATCAGGAACAGCCCGAGCCCCATGGCGTCGGTCATGCCGTCGGACCCGCGGCCGACATAGTCGATAATCCGGGTCGTCACGGTATGAACCCGGCCGGGAACTCCGATGATCGAGGGAATGCCGTAGCAGCTGGCGGCGGAGATGAAGACCAGCAGCGCCCCGGCCACCAGCGCGGGGGTCGTCATGGGCAGCGTGATCTTCAGGACGGTTTTAAGAGGCGAGGCGCCGGCGACGCGGCTGGCTTCCTCCAGGGTGGGGTCCATCTTCTCCATCGCCCGGGAGATCGTGATAAAGGCATAGGGATAATAGAAGCTGGTCAGCACCCAGATCAGCCCCGGCAGGCTGTAGACGTTCAGCGGGCCGGGCCCGTCCCCGAGACCGAAGAGGGCGCGCAGCAGCAGGTTCAGATCCCCGACGTTGGGGTTCAGAAGCCGGAGCCAGGCCATGGCGCCCACATAGGGGGGAACCATGTAGCTGAGGATGAAAAGCCCCCGGAAGAACTTCCGTCCGTAGAGATTGGTGCGGCCAACCAGCCAGGCCAGGGGGAAGGCCAGGGCGGTTCCCAGGACCATGGTGCAGCCGGCGGCGACGAGGGTGTTGATCAGGGCGCCCAGGTTCAGCTCGTTGGTATAGAGCCGGGTGATCACGTTCAGGGAGAACCGCCCGTCGGGGAAGAGGGCACGGAAGAGCATATGGACCATCGGCAGCACCTGGAATACGATCAGGAAATCCGCGATGAGCAGGATGGCGGCCCACCGGAGGTCCAGCCGCCAGGACCGGTCCGCCCTCAGCCAGAAGAAAAGAAGCACCGCGTCCAGGATCATCAGGGCGCCCAGCAGCACGAAGGTCTTTCCGGCGGAGCAGAAAAGCCGGGTAACCGGGTTCAGGAGCCCCTCCGCCGCCCAGATCCATCCGGTGATCCGGGCCTCGTCGGTCCGG